>JBBRGF010000061.1:0-15725 GCA_038240975.1 Gemmatimonadales bacterium | reverse complement strand
GTGTATCGGCGCCGCTTTTGCCGTCGTCCACCGGATTGACCGCCACGCGCCATCCACTGGCAAAGCGGATTGTGAGTCGGTATCCGAGCGGGTCGGCGACAATGTCGGCCACGTCCGGGAAGGTGCGAGCGTACATCATCGCGGAATCGGCCTGCTGCTTGAGTGCTTCGGGCGTGTCGCCTCCTGCCATGCGCCCGTACTCGCGCCCGATCGCCGCAGCTTCGGCCTGCTCCTTGCCGTAATGAGCGTACTGGTCGGCGGGAATCAGGCCGTCTTGGTTGCGGAGGCGGCTTTCCAGATCGTACTTTCGGCAGCCGGCGAGCAGTGCTAGCAGCGCCATACTCCAGCGACGATCCATCGATTCCTCTTCGGCGAAAGCCCTCGGAGAACTTCTACGCCCGAAGCTAACTACTCCGGTGAGATTTGCCACGTCCCGCGCGCGTTCTTTCCGCGGCCGGCGTTCGTGCTGCTCATCATGCTGGGGCTTGCCGGCCGGGCCGCGCCGGTGGCGGCCCAGCAGGAGGACGCACACGTTCTCCGATGGTGGCACGGGGCCATCGCCATCGGCGGCCTGTCGGCCCTCATGCTCCTCGATCATCCCGTCCAACGCTACGCGGATCACAACCGCGGCCCAGGCGCGAATAACGTCGCCAGCGTCGTCCGGCACTTCGGCCAGCCGGAGGTGTACGGCACCGTGACCCTCGGCCTTGCGGCGGTCGGTCTGGCCGCGGGCAACTCGCGCATCACCCGCGCTGCGGGCAGGGTGGGCGCCTCGCTTCTCGTTGCGGGCGCCACTGCCACAGCCGGCAAGCTGATGTTCGGGCGGCCCCGCCCGGAACAGAGCCTCGATGCCGACGGGTACAACCCTTTTTCCGGTCAGGCATCGATGCCGTCGGGTCACGCCACGATGGCCTTCGCGCTGGCCACCTCGCTGTCCGATGAAATCCATAGCCCCCTGGCCAGCCTCGGCCTGTACGGCATGGCGACGGCCGTCGGCTGGTCGCGTGTAAACGACGACCGGCATTGGCTGAGCGACGTGGCGGCGGGAGCCCTGGTCGGCATCACCTCGGCGAAGCTTGTGTCCGGCCGCTGGCGCATCTTCGGTCTTCGGCCGCCATCGGTGATCGCGGCGCCGGATGGTATGTCCATCGGCTGGCAGGGGTCGTTCTAGGAGCCCAATCCCCATGAGCGTGTTTCCCAACATCCCTGTTCCCCGCAACGAGCCAGTCCTCTCCTATGCCCCGGGAAGCGCCGAGCGCGTCGCGCTGAAGGCGGCGCTGGCCACGGTGGGAGGGGAGTGTCCCGACATTCCCGCCGTGGTGGGAGGACGCGCCGTGCGAATCGGCATCACCCATGACGTGGTCTCTCCGCACTGCCATGCCCGCGTGCTCGCGCGAGTGCACCAGGCCGACAGGGCGACGATCGAGGCGGCCGTCCGCGCTGCGGTCGAGGCGCAGCGCGATTGGGCCCACTGGTCGTTCGAGGACCGGGCGGCGGTGTTCCTCAAGGCCGCCGATCTCCTGGCCGGCGCGTACCGCCAGCGGCTCAATGCCGCCACGATGCTGGGTCAGAGCAAGACGGCCTTTCAGGCGGAGATCGACAGCGCCTGCGAGCTGATCGACTTTCTTCGATTCAACGTCCATTTCGCCGAGCGGATTTACCGCGAGCAGCCCGAATCGTCGCCGGGAACGTGGAACCGGATCGATCATCGGCCACTCGAAGGCTTCGTCTACGCGATCACTCCGTTCAATTTCACCGCGATCGGCGGCAATCTCCCGACCGCGCCGGCATTGATGGGCAATGCGGTCGTCTGGAAGCCCTCCGCCACCGCGATGCTCAGCAACTGGCATTTCTTCGAGCTGCTCACCGAGGCGGGGCTTCCGCCCGGCGTCATCAACTTCCTGCCGGGCAATTCGGTCGAGGTGAGCGAGGTACTCCTGGCCGACCGCCATCTGGCCGGAATTCACTTCACCGGCTCGACTGGCGTCTTCCGAGGCCTCTGGCACACTTGCGCGGGCAATCTCGACCGGTACCTCTCGTATCCGCGGATCGTGGGAGAGACCGGCGGAAAGGACTTCATCCTCGCACACCCGAGCGCCGACGTCGACGCCCTTGCGGTCGCGATGGTAAGGGGTGCGTACGAGTACCAAGGTCAGAAGTGCAGCGCCGCCTCGCGCGCCTACATCCCCACCGGCATCTGGCCGGCCGTGCGCGATCGGGTAGTGGCGATGATCGGCGACATCAGAATGGGCGACGTGGCCGACTTCCGGAACTTCATGGGCGCGGTGATCGACCGGCGGGCATTCGACCGCCTGCACGATCATCTCGTGCGTGCGCGGTCGGACTCGGGCGTGAAGGTCCTCGCGGGAGGCGGGGCCGACGACAGCGTCGGCTATTTCGTCGAACCGACGCTGCTTCAGTCGGACGACCCGGCATACCGGCTCATGTGCGAGGAGATATTCGGCCCGGTGCTGACCGTGCACGTCTACCCCGATGCCCGCTGGAAGGAGACGCTCGCGCTGGTAGACGGAGGCAGCCCATACGCCCTGACCGGCGCGGTGTTCTCGCAGGACCGGGCGGCGGTAACCGAGGCGAGCCGGGCGCTGCGGCAGGCGGCCGGCAACTTCTACGTGAACGATAAGCCTACCGGGGCGGTGGTGGGTCAGCAGCCCTTCGGTGGCGCAAGGGCGAGCGGCACCAACGACAAGGCCGGCTCGGTGCTCAACCTCCTGCGATGGGTGTCTCCACGCAGCATCAAGGAGACGTTCGCGCCGCCCAAGGACTACCGCTACCCGTTCATGCTCGAGGGCTGATCTTTCCCGCCAATCGCTGCTCCGGATCGAACAGCAGGGCCGCGAGCGCGAACGCCACCACCGTGGCGCCCAGGAGAACCTCGACATCGAGCCCGGCCGCGAACTCAGTTGGCTGGCCGAGTGCGTGGCGCAGCAGATCCACGGCGTACGTCACCGGATTTGCGTGCGCCACCAGGCGGAGCGCCGGCGGCATCCCGGAGGTCGGGTAGAGCGCCCCGCTCACGAAGAGCAGCGGGAAGAGCACCACGTTGATGACTCCCGCAAAATTCTCCACTGACCGAAGCGGCGCCGCCACCAGCAGGCCGAGGGTGGCGCTCATGATCGCCGCGAGAACGAGTGCCCCGGCCGCGGCGGCGGCAGCCGCCGGCGAAACCGGCATCACGAACGGCGCGCACGCCAGCACGATCCCGCCCTGCAGCACCGCTACGACAGAAGCCGCCGCGGCGCGTCCCGTGAGCACCGCCGGAATGCCCGCCGGGCTCGCGAGCATGAGCCGGAGCATTCCGAACTCCCGGTCGTACACGGTGGCGATGGCGGTCAGCATGCCCCCGAAAAGCGCGGCCATTACGATGATTCCCGGCAGCACGTAGGCCTGGTACGACACGCCGCCCTCGATGCGGGCGATGGCGTTGTAACCGGTGCCGACGAGGAGCAGCCACATGAACGGCCGGACGAGGCCGCCGAGGAGGCGTCCGGTCTGGCGCGAGGCGCGCGTGAGATCGCGGGCGACGATTCCGTGAATCGTAGCGAGCGCGCTCACACGATTTCCGGCACGGTACGGGAGAAGTAGACGTCCTCGAGCGTGGCCGGCCGGACGGCCAGGCGATCGATCCCGCCGACGCCGGCGGCCAGCTCCATCGCGGGCCGGGCGTGTCCGCGGCCGAGTCCCACGCGGAAGCCTCGCTCGGTGCGTCGGACGCTCACCACCGCTTCGCGGGCCCGAAGAAGCGCCACGAGCTCCGACGCACCGGATCCGTCGATTTCCGCCACCTCGTCTCCCATCGCGGCCCGGAGCTCCGCGGGCGCACCGTCGGCGACCACATCTCCGCGGGCGAGAAGGACCACGCGGTCGGCCGGCTCGGCCTCGATGAGGTAGTGCGTCGAGAAGAGCACCGTCGTGTCGTGCCGGCGCCGTTCTTCGTCGAGGATGGCCCAGATCCGCTCGCGATGCTCGGGATCGAGGCCGACGGTCGGCTCATCCAGAATCAGAAGCTGGGGCCGGTGCATCGTGGCCCGGGCGATGTCGACGAGCCTGCGCCATCCGCCCGAGAGTTGTCGTGCGGGCTGAGAGGCGCGCGGACCCAAACCGGCGGCAGCGATCGCCGCGGCCACCGCCGTCCGGACGGCTCCGCCGCTGAGACCAGCGAGGCGCGCGGCGAAGAGAAGATTTTCCTCGACGGTGAGGAACCCGTCGACGCTTGTTTCCTGGAAAACGAGACCGAGACGCCGGCGAATGGCGGAGCGTTGAGTACTTGTGTCGAGTCCGAAAATACGGGCCGAGCCGCGGGTGGGCGCGAGAAGCGTGGCCAGCAGAAGCATCGCCGTGGTCTTGCCGGCGCCGTTCGGGCCGAGGATACCCACGAGCGAGCCGCGCGACACGGTAAGATTCAGGGCGCCGAGCGCCCGCGCGCCGTCGTAGTCTCGCCCCAACCCCTCCGCGTGGATTGCGGGGGCCGGGAAAGTCACGCGCGCTGGGACTCGGCGGCGAGAACGCGATACCGATATTCGATGGGGGCGGGCTCGACGATGGCGGCATCGATGATGGCGCGATCAGGGGAGAGGGTACACACCGGATCGGTGTTGGCGGCATCGCCGGTGAGCGCGAATGCCTGGCAGCGGCAGCCGCCGAAGTCGACCGTCTTTCTTGGACAGCTCCGGCACGGCTCCTTCATCCACGAATCGCCACGGAACGCCTGAAACGCCGGCGATTCGTGCCAGATGTGCTCGAGCGAGTGATCGCGCGCGTTCTCGAAGGAGAGTGTGGTAATCTGCGTGGCGCCGTGACACGGCAGGACCCTGCCGTCCGGCGAAACGACGAGGTAGAGCTTGCCCCACCCGCCGTAACACGCCTTTGGATAGCGCTCGTAGTAGTCGGGCAACACGAAGATCATCTGGATTCGGCCTCGGTAGCGCTCCATCGCCTCTCGGGCGATGATCTGGGCGCGATCCACCTGCTCTCTCGTCGGCATGAGCGCGGCGCGGTTGGACAGTCCCCATCCGTAGTACTGGGTGTTTGCCAGCTCCAGGCGGTCGGCGCCCATGGCCGCGGCGAGGTCGATGATCTCACCGATGCGGTCGAGGTTGGCCCGGTGAAGGACGACGTTGACGGTAAAGGCGAAGCCCAGCTCCTTGACCAGCGCCGCGGCGGCGCGCTTCTGCTTGACCGAGCTCACGCCCGCGATCTTTTCCGCGATCTCGACGTCGGAGTCCTGAATGGAGATCTGGATGTGCTCGAGGCCGGCATCGCGCAGCCGCTCCGCCCTCGGCCGGGTAAGACCGAGCCCGGACGTGACGAGGGTGCTGTACAGCCCCAGCCCCCGCGCGTGGAGCGCAAGCTCCTCGAGGTCCTTCCGAATGAGCGGCTCGCCGCCTGAGAGGCCCAGCTGGAGCACGCCGAGCTCGCGAGCCTGAGTGAAGACACGCTTCCAGTCATCGGTGGACAACTCGCCGCTGGCACGAACCATCTCGAGAGGATTCGAGCAGTACGGACAGTGCAGCGGGCAGCGGTGCGTGAGCTCCGCCAGCAGCGTCGTTGGACGGTCAGACGTCACGGATCAACTCCCTTCGAGCCAGGTCGGAGAGGTATTCGGTCACGTCGGCGGATACGTCGGCACCGTACCGCTGACCCAGCAGCTCGACGATGTCCCCAACCGTGCGCGACCCGTCGACCAGCTCCAGAATGGCCGCGCCGGACTCGTTGAGCAGCACGGCGCCCTCGGGGTAGAGAAGGATGGGCCGCTTCCGGACCGGGTCGTAATCCAGCCGGGCCAGGCGCCAGAGCGCGGGACGGGACGTGAGCGTGAGCGTGACCTGCACCCTCATTCCTCCCGGTAAGCATTGTAGATGGTGTCGATCATCGCCCAGAGCATGTCGAGCTTGAACGCGAGTGCCTCGAACGCCTGGCGCTGGGTCTCGACGGTGGTGCAATGCCGCTGCACGATCGAGAGCCCGTGCTTCACGTCCTTCGGCGCCTGGACGAGCCGGCTCTTGAAATAGTCGAGCGCCGCCGGCGGGATCCACGGATAGAACCTGGGAAAGGCCTCGATACGCTGATTGTGGATTTTGGGCGCGAACAGCTCGGTGAGCGACGACGCAACCGCCTGCACCCAGGGCTTGGTGCGGCAGAAGGTGACGTACGACTCGCAGATGAGACGGACCGCGGGCAGCACGTGCCGCTCGTCCTCCATTTCCTCCCGCGGAACTCCGAGATTCACACCAAGCCGGATCCACAGCTCGATGCCCCCGGTGCCCGGCTCGGTGCCGTCATGGTCGATGATCCGCTTGATCCACTCGCGGCGCACGTCGGGGTCAGAGCAGTTGGAGAGAATGGCGGCATCTTTGCGCGGCACCACTCGCTGGTACGCCAGCCGGTTGGCGGCCCACCCTTGAAACTGCCGCTGGCTCAGTCGTCCCTCGTACATGAGCTGATGGAACGGGTGCTGCACGTAGTACGAGCCGTTGAACGAGCGCAGCGCCTCCTCCAGCTCGGTGGGCGAGAGCGCCTTCTCGAGCCTGGGAAAGGGCGGCGGGGGCGGCGTGGCCAGCTTCGAGGCGGCGAGGGTGGTGGGCATGGTCGGAATCTAGAGGTTGAACCGCATGCCGTCGGCCCCCACCAGCAAGCCGTGGCGCTCCACCAGCGCCCGTTCTGCAGAGTCCTCGAGGAGGATCGGGTTGGTGTTGTTGATGTGGCTGTAGACCTTGCGGGGCCCCGGCAGCGCTGTCAGCCTCTCGAGGCTGCCATCAGGCCCCGAGATGGGAAGATGGTCCATCTCGCGCGCCGTGCGGTCGCCGATTCCAAGCCGGATCAGCTCGTCGTCGGTCCAGAAGGTTCCGTCGAACAGGACGAGGTCGGCTTCCCCGAGGCGTGCCAGCATCGTCGGGTCGAGATCGCCGCTGCCGGGTACGAACGCGCATGATGCGCCGGTATCCGTGTCGCGGACGATCAGGCCAACGGTGTGGCCCGACAGGTCGGTGCGGGCGAACCTGGCCGGGCCGGCGGGAACCGCAAAGCTGGTCAGCTCGAGCCCGCTGCCGCCGCCGTCGCCATAGCAGAGAGAGATCGCGGACTCGGGTGTCATGGCGGTGGCTTTGACCTCGGCGAATGCGCGCGTAACCGGAAGAATTCGCGAATCCTCCTCGAGTACCCGCAGGACCGCCGCAGTGGCGCAGAGCTGCAGCCGCCGAGCCTCGCGCAGGAGCATGATCCCAATGGTGTGGTCGAGCTCGGCGTCGGTAAGCACAATGCCCTCGATGGGCACGTGCCGCGATGATCCATCGGGCGAATGCGCCGGCAGACGGCCCAGTTGGTCCCGGACGTCGGGCGAGGCATTGAGAAGGAACCAGCGAATACCGTCGGCGCTCACCGCCGCAGACGACTGGCTGCGAGGGACAGCTCTCCGTGGCTCGGTCCGGGCCACGCGACACGAGGGGCACCAGCAGTTCCATTGGGGAAATCCCCCGCCGGCCGCGGTGCCCAGTAAGATGATCTGCATCAGAACCTATAAACACTGAGGGGCCCGCTTTCGCGAGCCCCTCTGGTCAGTGCGGTAACCTTACAGCGTCGCGACGTACGCGGTCACTTCCATCGTCACGGCGACGACTTCGGCTTCGGGCTTGGTCCAGGTCATGTGAGGCTCCTGTTCGAGTTGTTCGTGGTAGGCCATGGTGGCCTGAAACAGACGAGTGGGTTGTCTCACCCAGTCAGGTGTGAAGGCTACCCGACGACGCCCGCTTGAACGCACGGTGCGTGCCGGGATGAGTCCAACCCGGTGTCCATGCAGAAAGCCGTTGTGGAGTAGTGATTTAGGCCGGCATTTCCGGTGGGATCACATCGAGTCGCAACGGGGAGAACTGGGTGAGAAGCCCCACCTGGGTGATCTCACCCAGCACGGGTCTTACCCGAGGCCATGTTTCTTGAGCCGGTAGCGCAGTGTGTCGCGGGTGATACCCAGGCGCATAGCCGCCCTGGACTGGTTGCCTGCGCAGTCGCGCAGCGCCTGCTCGATCAGGGCCTTTTCCCACTTCTCGAGGTCGGTTCCCGGGGGGAGTGCGGCGGGCCCCGGTTGGGCGCTCGCGTCTTCCCCATTGCGCGGACGCGCGAGCGCCAGGTGCTCGAGGTCGAGCACCCCTTCACGGCTCCAGAGCACGGCGCGCTCGATCACGTGGCTCAGCTCCCTGACGTTGCCCGGCCAGGGGTAGCCCAGAAGCAGCTCCTGCGCCCGGGCATCGAGGCGCCGCACATCCTTGCCGTACTTGGTGCTGAACCGCTTCAGGAATTCCTCGGCCAGAATGACGGCGTCCTCGCCGCGCTCGCGCAGGGGCGGGAGGTCGAGAATGATCACGGCCAGGCGGAAATAGAGATCCCGTCGAAAGAGGTCCTGTTGTGCGGCACGCTCGAGGTCACGATTGGTCGCGGCCAGGATCCTCACGTCGATGCGCCGGTCGCGGTTTCCGCCGACCCGGCGGACGTTCCGTTCTTCCACCGCCTTGAGGAGCTTGCCTTGAAGCGCAAGCTCGACGTCTCCCACCTCGTCGAGGAAGAGAAACCCGCCGTCGGCGGCCTCGAACAGCCCCATCCGTGATTCCTTCGCGTCGGTGAAGGCCCCCCTCTCATGGCCGAAGAGCTCCGACTCCATGAGTGAGCCGGGAAGAGCCGTGCAGTTCACCTCGATGAACGGCTTCGACGCGCGCGTGCTGCCGGCATGGATCATCCGCGCGATCATCCCCTTACCTGTGCCGGTTTCGCCACTGATCAGAACCGGTGGGGTCTCTTCGAGTGTCGCGATCTGACGTGCCTGCTCCAGGACCGCCCTGATCGCGGGCGAGCGTCCCACGACGCCTCCGGTCGGGGCATCACGAGCCGCCTGCCTGCGATAGTAGGACAGCTCCTGCTTGAGCTGCATTGTCTCTCGCGCGCGATCAGCCAGCAGCTTCAGCTCCTCGAGATCGACCGGCTTCTTGAGATAGTCGAACGCGCCGAGTTTGACCGCTTCGACCGCACCCTCGATGGTGCCGTGCGCGGTCATGATGATGACGGCGATCTCCGGGTCGAATTCCCGTATGCGCCGAAGAAGATCGATGCCGTTCATGCCCGGAAGCCGCACGTCGCTGAACACCACGTCGGGCCGAAGCGTCTCGAGCATGCCCAGCGCCTGCTCGGCGTCTCCCGCCACTTCCGCTTCGTAGCCGGCCTCGGTCAGGAACGCCTTCACCGCTCGCGCCAGGGTGCGCTCATCCTCGACGATCAGCACCGTGGACCCGCTCATACAGTGGCTTCCACGGAGACAGGTAACCGGAGTCGGACGGTGGTTCCTCGGCCCGCGCGGCTTTCGATCGTGAGACGCCCGCCGTTCTGTTCCACGTAGCGCTTGGCGATCGACAATCCGAGCCCGGTGCCCTCGTGCCGCGTCGTGAAGAACGGCTCGAAGACCGAAGCCAGCGCCGCCTCGGGAATGCCGCCGCCGGTGTCCGAGATCTCGAGCAGCACTCCTGCCGGCGCTCCGGCCTCGCCGGTCGTGGAGGCGCCCACACGCAGCGTGCCGCCGTCCGGCATCGCGTCGAGAGCGTTTGAGACGATCTCCAGAATGGCCTGCTCCACCTGCATCGGGTCGACCCGCACGGCCGGCAGGCCGGGCGGAATGTCCAGGGCCAGCTCGACCCGCTGGTCGCGGAGCGGCGCGGCGACCGCAGGAAGGATCCCGTCGACGATCTGTTGAAGGCTCTCCGGCATCGGGTGGAACGGCGCTGGACGGCTGAAGCTGAGGAGGTGGCTGATCCGGCGGTCGAGCCTGTCGACTTCCTCGAGGATGGCGTCGAGATGCTCACCCGCCGTGGGCGACGAGGGATGCTTGCGCACGAGCTGCGCCGCCGCGCGAAGGCTCGCCAGCGGGTTGCGGAGCCCGTGCGCCACCGCGGCCGACATTTCGCCGATCGAGGCGAGCTTTTCGGCCTGCACGAGTTGCGCGCTCGACTCGTTGAGGCTCTGCGTCATGCGGGCGAAGGCGCGCGCGAGATCGCCGACTTCGTCGCGCGAGGTCACGGTGATCGGGTGCTCGAGGCGCCCGGAGCCCACCACGGCCATCGCCTTCGTGAGCTCCCGCACGGGACGTGCGAGCCCCCGCGAGATGAGCCACGACGCGACAAGCCCGGCGCCGATCGCCAGGAGAATGATCGCGATGAGGGTGCGGCCCTCCGCCGCCAGAATCTCCTCGAGGCGGCTGTAGGCGCCCCGGACGCTCGACTCGCGGGCCCGCCGGTAGATCTCGCGGTTCATCGCGGTGAGGGCCGGCTGGAGCCTGCCCTTGAGCTCCACCTGGGCGAGGCGATACGCGGAGTCGCGCCGGCCGGCGTCGGCAAGCCTGAAGATGCTGTCGGCCACGGCGACGATCTGGCGCTGAATGGCCGCGACGCCATCGGCCATCGTCGTCTCGTCGGGCCTGAGCTCGGCGCGCCAGCGCTGCTGCCAATAGTCCACCACCTCGCCGGTGAGCTTGAACTCGTTCTTCGCAGTCGGGTCGAGTCCGCTGAGGTGACGCCAGACCATCTCGCTCTGGTCGAACATCGCCGTTTCGAGCTCGGCATACGTCCGGGTCCGGGCCATGCTCTCGCCCAGCGCCTGGAGCGCGCGGCGCTCCAGGGCGTTACTGCGGATCGCCTCGGCGCCGACCAGCAGCGCCGGAAGAACCATCAGAGAGAACCCGAGAAGGAGTTTACGCTGGAAGGTCACGCAAGGAAGCTACGAGGAAACGGAGAAGGGAGAAGGGAGAAGGGCCTTCTCCCTTCTGCCTTCTCCGTTCCCTGCTTGTTCTAGTGCACGGCGCCGCCTCGGGCTCGGCCGGTTCTGAAAAAGAGGAGCAGCGGCAGCGCGAGGGTAAAGGTGACGCCCATCGTAAGGAACACCTTTTCGAACGCGACCATCGATGCCTGCTGGTGCACCACCTGCTCGAGCAGTGCCTGGGCTTTCGCTTGCGCGCTCGCGAGGCTGCCACCCTGGCCCATCAGCCGCGCCGTCGCCTGCTGCAGCCAGGCTCGCGTGGTGGACTCCGACTCGGTCAGGTGTGGAATCAGCGCGGCGCGGCTCTGCTCGGTGAACCGCGTGAGCAGGGTGGCCGTCACGGCGATGCCGAAGCTGCCGCCGAGCTGGCGGGAGAGATTGAAGAGGCCGGTACCCTGTGCGAGCTGCTCCGGGGCCAGGTCGGCAACGGCCACTCCGGTAAGCGGAACAAAAATGAAGCCGAGCCCCACACCGCGCAGCACCATCGGCCAGAACAGATCGTGCATGCCGATCTGCAGCGTGAAGTGGTAGTGCAGCCACATCGACCAGAGAAAGAGCAGAACCCCGATGGTTATCAGCAGCCGCGCATCGAACCTGGACCCGAGCCGTCCCATGGCGGCCATCGTGAACGCGCTCGCGATGGCGCCGGGTAGAATGACCTTGCCGGTGTCCCAGGCGGTATAGCCGAGGAGATTCTGGAGAAAAACTGGGAGCGCGAAGACGCTGGCGTACAGGGCAAAGCCGAGGATCACGGCGAACACCACCCCAGTCGCGAGCTGCCGATTGGCGAGAATGCGGAGGTTCACCATCGGCGACCTGGCCCGCAGCTCGTGCCAGACGAACAGCACCAGGGCGACGCCGGCGAGGACTGCCTCCATGACGATCTCGCGCGACTCGAACCAGTCCTTCGACTCTCCCCGCTCCAGGAAAATCTGGAGCGAGCCGATGCCGAGAATCAGCAGGGCCAGGCCCGCCCAGTCGACTCTGGCGTCGCTGTCGACCGCATGCTCCGGCTCCGGCACGTTGCGCCAGGTCATGAAGGCGGCGAGAAGGCCGAGGGGGATGTTGATATAGAAGATCCAGGGCCAGGAGTAGTTGTCGGTGATCCAGCCGCCGAGCGTCGGGCCGAGGGTAGGCCCCACCATCACTCCCATGCCGAAGATCGCCATTGCCTTGGAGCGTTCCCGCAGTGGGAAGACATCGAAGAGGATCGCCTGCGCGGTGCTGATGAGTGCACCGCCGCCGATCCCCTGGATGACCCGCCAGAATACCAGCGCCTCGAGCGAATGCGCGTTGCCGCAGAAGAACGACGCCGTTGTGAACAGGAGGATCGACCCGGTGTAGTAGTTCCGCCTTCCCAGGCGCTCGGACAACCAGCTGGTCAGCGGGAGCACGATCACGTTCGCCACGATGTAGCCGGTGCTCACCCACGCCACCTCGTCGAGAGTGGCGCCAAGATTCCCCATCATGTGCGGGATAGCCACGTTGACGATGCTGGTATCGACCAGCTCCAGGACGCTCGCCAGCGTCACCGCGAACGCGATGACGTAGCGCGCGCGGAAGATCTGGCCGCGGTCGAGGGCCGGGCGGCGGGCCGGGAGAGCGAGGGTGGTCACGCGCTCAGCGAGTCGAAATGGTCACTTCGACCGACATGCCCGGACGCAGCGGGGTGGGCCCCGACTCGGGCTGCTCGACCGCGATTCGCACCGGAACGCGCTGCACCACCTTGGTGAAGTTGCCGGTGGCGTTGTCGGGAGGCAGGAGCGCGAACCGGGCGCCGGTGGCCGGGCTCAGGCTCTCCACTCGTCCGCGGAATGTCCGGTCGGGATAGGCGTCGACGCTGAACTCGACCGTGTCACCCACCTCGATCGTGGCCAACTGGGTCTCCTTCAGATTTGCCGTGACCCATACGTCCCGGTCGGGTACGAGCGACAAGAGGTTCTGGCCGACCTGTACCAGCGCCCCCGGCTCGGCGCTCCGCCGGGCCACGATGCCGTCGACCGGCGCGGTGATGGTGGAGTAGCTCTCCTGCAGGCGGGCGTTGGCGAGCGTCGCCGCCGCGGAAGCGAGTCTCGCGTCGGCCCCGCGCACGGCCGCGCCGGAGGCCGAAACCTGGCTGCCGGCCGCCGCCGCCTGCTTCTGCGAAGCCTCGAGCTCCGCGCGAGCCGATTCGGCCGCGGCTTGGGCGGCGTCGAGCTGTTGCGCCGAGATGATCTGCTTGGCCGCGAGACCTCGGTAGCGCTCGAGATCGGCGGCGGCCTTCCGGAAGGCCGCTTGCGCCGACGCGATCGACGCCTGTGCGGATGCCGCCTCGGCGCGGGTGGCCTGAAGCTGCGCCTCGGCCTGACCCGCACGGCCGCCGGAGCTGACCGACGCCTGGGCCGTACGGAGATCGGCTTCGGCCTCGTCGAGCCTGACCTTGAGATCACGGTCGTCGAGCACGACGAGGGTGTCGCCGGCCTTGACCCTCTGGTTGTCCTCCACGAGCACCCGGCCCACGAAACCCGAGATGCGCGGAGAGATCACCGTGATGTGCCCGTCCACCTGAGCGTTGTCGGAGGTGACGTGATGGCGGCTGAAGATGTAGCGGCGGGTGCCCCAGGTGGCGCCGGCCACGAGCAGCAGACCCACGACGACGATGGGAATCCACCGCGGCCGGGTGCGCGTGGCGGGGGCGGCAGTTGCTGGAACGTCCATGGCGATGTCGGTCATATCGGTCTCGCTGTCTCCGTGCGCGGTCTTACTGCAGTTGATCGATGACGCCGAGCGCGCGATACGCGCTCACGCGAGCGGTGCCGTAGTTGAGTCTGGCCTGGATCAGTGCGTCGCGTGCGGCGATCACCGAGCTCTGGGCATTGGTGGTCTCGACGCTCCCGGCGACGCCGCTCTGAAAGCGCTCGCCGGCCTGGGTCAGCTCCGTTTCGGCCAGACGCAGCCGGTCGGCGGCGATGGCCACCTGCTGCCGTGCCGACGCGATGTCGAGCACCGACGTGCGTGCCTCGGTCTCCACCTGGTTGCCGAGGTCGCGCTCGCGAATCTGCTGGACCTGGAGCCGCTCACTCTGCTCGCGTGAGCGGCTCTGCCGGCGAAAGCCGTCGAGGATCGGAATGTTGAGCGCGAGCTGCACGTCGTAGCTGCCGGCCAGGTCGCCGGTGCGCTGGCCGGTCTGCTGATAGCTGCCGCTCAGCCCGACGCTCGGGAGGTTTTCGTACTTGATCGACTTGAGCGTGTGCTCCGCGGCCGCGGTGCGGGCATGTTCGGCGGTCAGCTCGGCGCGGTGCTCCCGGGCAAAGGCGGCCGCCTGGGCGGGCTCGAGCGGAATCTGAAGCTTCTCGAGACCCAGTGAGTCGGCCAGCGTGATCTGAGCGGACGGCGGAAGGTCGAGTGTCCGCAGAAGGTCGAGCCGGGCACGATCGGCGGCGTTGCGACCGACCTCGAGCTGGGTACGCACCGCCCCGAAGCTCACCTCGCTCCGTGTGGCGTCGATGGCCGGGCTCACGCCGGCGGCGACGAGCTGGTTCGCCTCGTTCAGCAAGGTGGCCGCGACGGTGCTGTCGGCCTGCCGGGCCCGAACCGTTTCGTCAGCGCTCAGCACCTGGAGATAGGCCAGGCCCGCGGTGGCTCCCGCGAGATCGCCGATGGCGCGCGAGTCGAGGCCCGCCGCCTCGGCGGTGTCGCGGGCGGCGCGGAGGCGCGTGATGACACTCGCGTCGAAGATGGTCTGGGACGCCCGAAGCTGCAGCCGCCAGATGGTGAACGGATCGGTGACGCCCGTGGCGATCGGGATGCCGAACTCGTCCAGGTTCACCGTCTGCCGGTCGACCGACGCCAGGCCATTCACGGTCGGAAGAAGTTCGGCACGGCGCTCGGCCGTGCGCGCGTCGGCGGCGCGCACGTTGATCCGCGCAATGGTGGCGTTGACGCCCTGCTTGCGCCCGAGCGCGATGGCATCGAGCAGGGAAAGCGGTCCGGTCGGAGGCGCGGACTCCTGGGCGCTGAGGGCGACGGGAATCGCTACGACCAGAATGAGGGTTCGAAAAGCGCGACGCATTTGGCTATCCTCAGGTCCGGTTCGCGGAGGGCGTGAGCACCCCATTGAGATAGAGATCGATGAGTCCCTCGATCGCTTCCCGGTCGTCGAGCGCCTCGGGATCGAACTGGTGAAAGAAGCACTGCACGTTGGCGGTATGAACGAGCAACGAGGGAAGGCCGCGCGGTCCGAAGGTCAGCGCTTCCGGACGGAACTCGCCGGAGGCAACGCCTCGCTCGAGCACCTGCTGCACGAGATGGCGAGCGCGCAGGATCACCTCGTTGAAATAGAAGTGCGCGAGCTCGGGAAAGCTGCCGAGCTCCGCCTGCACGACGCGGCTGATGCGCGCCATGCCGGCGTCGCGCATCCGCAGATACATGCCTTCGGTGAGACTGACGAGGAGCTCGCGTGCGGATCCCCGGTGGTGGCGGACGATCTCTTCGGCTTCTTCGAGATTCGTGACCACCTTGGCCCGCACCATCTCGCGAAAGAGCGTTTCCTTGGAATCGAAGTAGAGATACACCGTTCCCTTGCTCACCCCAGCCAGACGGGCGACGTCGTCGAGCTTCGCGCGGGCGAACCCCATTTCGCCGAACACCTGCTGCGCGGCATCGAGGATCTCTTCGGGGCGTGCCTCGGGGCGACGCTGCCAGCGAGGGGTGGCTGAGGAATCGGGAGGTGGACTGGGCTGCATCGTTGGGCACTCCAATAAATAACTGACCAGTCAGTAATATATCTGCCGGGCACTCGTCGTCAACCCGGGATTTCCGGCCGTTCTCTTGCTCGTGTCTTCGGAAGTTCCTAGTTTCCAGTAACCTACCCGCCGGGGGATACCCGATGTCGGATGCATTCTTGAGCTCCGACGACTTCGACGAACAAGCCCATCACC
>JBBRGF010000060.1:0-15787 GCA_038240975.1 Gemmatimonadales bacterium | reverse complement strand
CTCCGGGACGTAGCCTCTTTTACACCCACGAGTGCTTGCCCCACGTGGGCTCTAGGCTGGAATGCGCTTGCGTTTTGAACGGAGCCGGTGCGCTCCCACATTAAGAGAGAGGGAAGCACGATGTACACTGTCCTCATCGTCATCCTGGTCCTGCTGTTGATCGGTGCATTGCCAACCTGGGGTTACAGCAGTGGGTGGGGTTACGGGCCGGCCGGCGGTCTGGGGTTGGTCGTCGTGATCTTGCTCGTGCTGGTGTTATCCGGAAAAAGGTGACAGGTGGGTCGTCGCGCGGAGTGCCCTTCGGACACTCCGCGCGATGACCAGTCCGGTCAGGCGAGGAAGGGCCATGGATGCCGTCCTACGACACCGAAGAGCCATGCCCACAGTGATATGTCTCCGGTTGCCCGCTGCGGCGGTTGGCTTGGCCTGTACGCTGATAGCGAGTGGCGGGGTCTTCGGCCAGCAACGAATCGCCTTTCCTGACGGCAGCGGCAGCATAATCCTTCCCGCCGGATGGCGGCTGACCAGCGCGCAACACGCCGCGGCGGAGGCGGCCGGCCCCGATGGCGAAGGCGTCGCTCTCGGGATCACGATGCCGGTCGGCCCTCCGCAGATGTCCGCCCCCGGTGTCCTGGCCGCACCCTACATGCTCCCGCCGCAAGCGTTCGGGTTCGTCCTCCAGCACGGCGGCTCCCGTGTGGTGCGGACGGTATCGGTCCAGCCCACGCCGCCGCTGACCTACGGCGGACAGGCGGCCTATCTACTGGCCGACCTGAGCCATCTCGGACGTTCGTACCGGGCCTTTGCTCTCGTGAACACGGCGCAGTTGCAGGGCGGGTACTGGCAGTACTACATGACGATGCTCATGGCGCCGTCCGATCACTTCGCTCGCAGCCTTCCCGCCATGGTCGACATCTGGAAGTCCTGGGGAATCAGCCAGGGCGAGATGAACCGCCGAACCGAGAAGGCACTGATGACGATCAAGGAGACCGAAGCCATCATGCGCGGGACGATCGCCGATCGGAGCCGTTCGCAGCCGTTGCGTGACTCGATCCGGGGCGAGCTGCTGGCCGGTGAGACGGTGCTGGAGCATCTGCGCACAAAGCGTCGCGTACGGGTGACCACCGCGCAGATGAATCAGCTTATGGAGCTCGAGCCGGGCGAATGGAGAGAGGTTCCGACGCACGAGCGCTAGGCGGCTTTTCACCTGCGCCGCCCGGACATTCAAGCTCGGCTAAGTACCGTCGAGCCCCGGCACCGAGTATCTTGACTTGCCTAGAGGCCGGCCGCTCATCCGGCCTCGCAATTCCGTGACTGCCTCGAGGACTGCCGTGGGTACACCGGCTGAACGTTTGTCGGCCTTTCCGCGTTACGCGCCGCTTCCATCCCAGGCGCATCGCTGGCGCGGCTATGCCGTGGCCGTGACCGCGGTCTTCGTAGCCGCGTGTCTCCGCCTGATCCTCGTTGGACTTCTTCACCAGCAGTATTTCTACGTCACCTTCTTCCTCGCCCTCTTTGTGGCCGCCTGGTACGGCGGGCTTGGGCCCGGCCTCGTCACCCTCGTCTTGAGCCTGGTGACGGTCTACTTCTCGCTGCCCGCGGCCCAGCGGACGCTGGAAATTACCGGCTCCAGTGTGAATACGAGCGGCGTCCTGTTCGCCATGACCGGGATCGCCACCTCCTGGCTGGGCGGCATGAGGCTTCGCGCCTTTCGCAGGTCGGAAGAGCACGCGCTGGCGGCGGCAGCCGGGGCGCGCCGGGCGGAAGAAGAGCGGCTTCGCGCCGAAGACGAGGCGATCAAGGCCGAAGAGGCGGCGGCTGTGGCCGAGGAGGCTGCGCAAGAGGCCGCCGAGGCGCTCGAGGGGCAGCGTCGGGCGGAGGCGGCGGTGCGCCGAAGCGAGCAGGAGCTGAGCGATTTCTTCGAGAATGCCTCGGTCGGGATTCATTGGCTCAAGGAGGACGGGACGATCGTCCGGTCCAACAGGGCGGAGCTCGACATTCTCGGATACGAGGCGGCGGAACTGCTCGGAAGGAAGATCGACGAGTGTCACGCCGACCCCGACGTCGCGGGCGAAGTGATGCGGCGCCTGTCGGCCGGCGAAGTCCTCTCCGACTACCCCGCCCGCTTCCGGTGCAAAGACGGCTCCATTCGCGACGTGCTGATCAGTGGAAGCACCTATCGAGACAACGGACGCTTCGTGCACGCGCGCTGTTTCGTCCGCGATGTCACCGATCAGAAGCGCGCCGAAGAAGCGGTACGCTCGCTTCAGCGCCTCGAAAGCGTGGGCCAGCTCGCCGGCGGTGTGGCTCACGAGGTCAACAACCAGATGACCATCGTGCTCGGCGCTGCCGACTTCATCCTGCGGAGAGACGACGTGCCGTCAGTGGTGCGAGACGACGTCGAGGTCATGCGCGACGCCGCTCAGCGCTCCGCCGGCATCACGGCACAGCTCCTCGCCTTCGGCCGCCGCCAGATCCTGAGGCCCGAGGTTGTGGATGTCAGCCGGGTGGTCGCCGAGTTCGAGTCGGTGTTGCGTCGTACCCTGGCCGAGCGCTACCAGCTCCATTTCGATCTGGGCGCCGGAGCCGGACGCGTCCGCGCCGACCGCCGCCAGCTCGAACAGGTGCTGCTCAATCTCGCCCTCAACGCGGCCGATGCCATGCCTGCCGGCGGCCGGCTGTCGCTGTGCACCTCTCGTGTCGAGCTGCTGGTATCCGATCCCCGCATCCCGCTCGAGCCCTCCATCCGGCCGGGGCCCTACGTCGATCTCTCGATCACCGACGAGGGGACCGGCATGGACGAAGCCACGCTCGAGCGAATCTTCGAGCCCTTCTTTACTACCAAGAGCCCGGGAAAGGGAACCGGTCTCGGCCTATCCACGGTGTACGGAATCGTGCGCCAGAGCGGCGGCTACATCGCCGTACGGAGTGAGCTCGCAAAGGGTACGACGTTCGTCGTGTATCTGCCGGTGACCGGTGAGCCGGTGGCCACCGACCAGAGTGCTCCAGAGCCGCGCGGGGCCGGGGGCACCGAGACGGTGCTCGTCGTGGAAGACCAGCCCGATGTTCGTCAGATGGCCTGCCGCGCGCTCCGCGCCGAGGGCTACATGGTGATCGAAGCCGTCGACGGTCAACATGCGCTCGACGTGATCGCCAACGAAAGACCGCCGGTGTCCCTGGTCATCACCGATCTCGCGCTGCCGAGGCTCGACGGCCTGGAGCTGGGCCGTGAGCTGAATCGAATTCTTCCGGATGTGCCGGTGCTCTTCATGACCGGCTACACGAGCTCTGAGTCGATGCGCCGGAGCGCCCTGATGAAAGGGCACCCGCTGCTCGAGAAGCCATTTACAGCCGACGAGATTGCCCGCCGCGTGCGCTCGGCGCTCGACGCCCGCACCCCATAGACCACCGGTTGTCAGGGCAGTACATTCTCCAAATGGCCACCACACTGAAGCCTTCCAAGCAGTCTCCCACGCCCGGAGCCGGCGTGCCCACTATCTGGCTCGATGGCAAGTGGTACGACCGCGACACCGCCACCGTCTCGGTTTACGATCACGGTCTTCTGTACGGCGACGGCGTCTTCGAGGGCATCCGCACCTACGGAGGCAAAATCTTTCGCCTCCACGATCACCTCGAGCGGCTCTACGATTCGGCCAAGGCCCTCTGGCTCACCGTTCCCATGCCCATCGAAGAGATGGCGTCGGTCACGCAGCAGGCGGTCGAGCGATCGGGTATTGCCGAGGCCTACATCCGACACATCGTTACGCGCGGTGTCGGCGACCTGGGGCTCGATCCCCGCAAATGCCCGCGGCCGTCGGTCATCATCATCGTCGACAGCATCAAGCTCTGGCCCGAAGAGGTGTACGAGACGGGACTCAAGGTCGTCACCGCGGGCACGCCCATCCCTCAGCGCGAGTCATTGTCGCCGAGGGTCAAGTCACTCAACTACCTGGCCCACATTCTCGCCAAGATCGAGGGGATCCACGCGGGCGCCGACGAAGTGCTCATGCTCGACAGCAGCGGAAGCGTCGCCGAGGGGTCGGGGCAGAACATCTTCGTGGTCAAGCATGGCCTCATCCGCACGCCTCCGCCTTTCGCCGGTATCCTCAAGGGTGTCACGCGCGACGTCATCATCGAGCTATCCAGGGAAGCCGGCTACGACGTGCAGGAGACCATGCTCAACCGGTACGATGTCTACACCGCCGACGAGGCCTTCTTCACAGGCACCGCGGCGGAGGTCATTGGCATCCGGCAGGTCGACGGCCGGCTGATCGGCGCTGGTGAATCCGGCCCCGTCACGCGCGATCTCCGGAGCCGCTTCCAGACGCTCGTCCGAAGCTGAGCCCGAGAGCCAACAGGAGGTTCGCTTCGACGCCGCAAAACACCCCCGGTGGCATGGGGCTTGCCCCCCTGAACCGGCACCGTATTCCCTGAATCCAGCATCCAAAGGACAGCAATGGCACCGCCCAATCCGCTGAATGAGCGGCTGCGCTTCGCCGAGTTCGTCCTAGACCGATTGCCCAACGGGCGCTGCAGGGCCCGGGTGGGTTTGACGTGGAAAGAATCGGAGCAGTTCACGGGAGAGAGTGAGGGATTGGCCTCACAGGCCGGTGAGCTGCGGTGCGCCGCGCAGGCATGCGTCAACGCCCTCACGGAAGCGGTGCAGGGTGGGATGGGTTTCGAGTTGCTCGGCGTAAAGGCGGTGCGGGCGTTTGACGCGACGGTGATCATCGTCTCGATGGCGACGCAGGGAGATGAAGGTGGGCATCGGGTCGTAGGATCGTACTTGACCGAAAACGATGCCGCGCGCGGCGCGGCGCTGGCCGTTCTCAATGCAACCAACAGAATTCTCGGCAACCGGTTTTTCATGCGCTGAGCCGGGCAGGGTATCCTGCCTCAGTTCGCGTCGGCTCCCGCGGTTTGCCTCCTGTCGCGGCCGCCGGCCTGCGTCCCACATACCCCAGCCGAATACCGACCGAAAGATGCGTCTCTGATGGCCAATGGCCGACTCGTCTTCGTCCTCTCGCTTGCTCTCGCGCTTGGCTGCGGAAGCGGCCGATCCGCACCGAAAACCACACCCGCTCCACAATCACACGAACAGGCCAAGGCTCCCACACCGCGCCACAACGCGCGCGCTCAGGCTCCCGATGTGCCAGAGCTTCCAGCTGCGCCCGAGCTCGACAGCACGGTGCCCCCGGAGGAATTCATCGCGGAGTTGAGGCTCGCCTCCGATTCCGCCGCCGACGAGGAAGCGCTCGAAGCGCTCGAGGCCGCGGCCCCAGGGGCTGACGCGGCCACGGATTCAACCGGAGAGCTCGACCCGGAGTCGGCCAAGGCGCTCGTCGGTGCGGTGACATGGGATATCGACGTTGCGACGTTCAACGATCACAATCGGGTACAGTACTACCTCGACCTTTACCGCGGTCCCGGCCGCGAGCGGTTCGGCGTCTGGCTGTCGCGCATGCCCCGCTACGAGACGATGATCCGGGATCGGCTGCAGAAAGAAGGGCTCCCCGGCGACCTGGTTTACCTCGCGCTCATCGAGAGCGGATTCTCGAACACTGCCACCAGCCGGGCTCGTGCCGTTGGGATGTGGCAGTTCATGAAGGGCACCGCCAAGCACTACGGCTTGCGAGTGGATTCCTGGGCGGATGAACGCCGCGATCCGTACCGCTCTACCGATGCCGCCGCGCGGCACCTGCGCGATCTCACCCGCCGCTTCGGGTCGCTCTATCTCGCCGCCGCGGCGTACAATGCCGGAGCCGGCAAAGTCTCCCGCGGTCTGGTCCGTCTCCCTGAAGACGAGGGCGACTCGGTCAACACCGATGCGACCTTCTTTCGGCTCTACGACACCAAACTCCTTCGGCGCGAAACGAAGGACTACGTTCCCAAGCTGATCGCGGCGGCTCTCATTGCGAAGGAGCCGCGTCGGTACGGTTTCGACATCGCAGCCGGCGCACCGGCCGCGTACGATTCGATCGTCGTTCCGGGAATGACCGGACTCGATGTCATCGCCCGCCTTGCCGACACCACCGTCGCCGCCATCCGCGAGATGAATCCCCAGTACCTCCGCCTCGCGACGCCGCCAGGGGTGTCCGCGGTCATCCGGATTCCGGAGGGCCGCGGAGCCGCGACTGTTGCCTCGTACGCCGCGCTGCCGGTATCGAAGCGCGTGACGTTCGTGGAGCACATCGTTGCGAGCGGTGAGACGATGGGCGGCATCGCCAACCGGTATCATGTGAAACTCGGGTTGCTCACCGATGCGAATCCGCGAGCGCGTGGACGGCCGCTGCGTCCCGGGCAACAGATCATCGTCCCCACTGGTGGCGCGATATCCACATCGGTGGCGCGGCAGGTGGCCAGTCCTGTGGTCCCCGCCGGCAGCACGGCGACCGGGTTTCACCGTGTGCGACGGGGCGAGACTCTTTCCGGGCTGGCCGCCGAATACGACGTCACCGTCACCCAGCTCCGGTCGTGGAACTCCCTCGGCCAATCGGATGGCATCCGAGCGGGGCAGCGGCTGAGGGTGTAGCGTCCCGGACAGGTGAGACCACGGGCCGTTCGGACGCAGACGCTGGCGGCTTCAACGGAGGGAGCTTCGAGCAGGCGAGTACACGTGGTCCGGAGGGGGGAAACGCTTGGGGGCCTGGCGAGACAGTACGGCGTCTCGGTCCAGGCCCTCAGAGCGGCGAACGGATTGTCGGAACGCGGCACCATCAGAGCCGGTGCCGCACTCAGGATTCCTGGTTAGCGCCAGCCGGGCTCCGCGCTATTGGGAGCGGTGTACCCCTTCAGAACCGCCGCCGAGTACCCGTTGGCGGGATTGCCGCCCCGCGCCAAGATGTCGCTGACGCGGGTGGGCCCGCGATTGTAGGCCAGCAGCGCCAGATGCGTGTCGTGATCGAATCGCTCCAGCAGATCGCTCAGAAACCGAAAGCCGATCCGCAGATTGTTGTCTCGCTCGAGCAGGTCCTTCTCGGTAAAGCCGGGCTCATAGATTCGCGCGGTAACCGGCTGCACCTGGGTGTAGCCGAGAGCACCGGCACTGCTCCGGGCATCTCGCTTGAAGCTGCTTTCGATTTTGACCAGCTGATAGCCAAGCGCCGGATCGATTCCCTCACTCAACGCGATGTCGTAAATCGAGGCGGCCAGATCGGCCGGGATCTGATACTTGGCGGAATTGGCCATGATGGCATTGGCACGATCGAGCTGAAGCTTGGTGAGCGCCGCCTCGCCCTTGGCAGCGTCGAGCTGCTGGCCAAGGCTGCCGAGTCGGCTCACGATGAGTCCCATGTCGGGCAGGCGCACCGTGTCTCCGGCGTTCACCCGCCGGGTCCATCCCGCCAGCGTTGCCACGAGCGCCACCACCACGAACACCAGGGCGCCGCGCGTCACCAGACGGCGGGCAGCCTCACCCGGGATCTCATTGTACTTGTCGGTCGGTCGCTTCACTGGCCAACCTCCTTCTTCATATGAGAAGGCCGTCTGCCGCCTACGGCTCGGCGCGGCGCCAATCTCCCCGGGTACCCCCGGTCTTGCTGAGCAGCTTCACTTCATGGATGGACATGGTCCGGTCGGTTGCTTTGACCATGTCGTAAATTGTCAAACATGCCACTGCTACCGCGGTGAGCGCCTCCATCTCTACTCCGGTGCGCCCGGTCACCTTTGCCGTGGCCACAACCCGCACACCGGGCGCGTCGGGCATCAGAACCGCTTCTACCGTAACGACATCGAGAGCCAAGGGGTGGCAGAGAGGGATGAGATCGCCGGTGCGCTTCGCGCCCATTACTCCCGCCACTTCTGCCACAGCGAGTACGTCTCCCTTTGCGACAGCCTGCCCGGCAACGAGATCGTACGCTTCTCGCGTCATCGTCACCAGCCCCTCGGCCACTGCCGTCCGTTCGGTCTCGGGCTTGCCGCCCACGTCGACCATTCGGGCACGACCGGCCTTGTCCACGTGGCTCAACTTCACAGCTCCTCCGCCAGTTCTCCGCCCAGCACCGCCAGCAGGAGTTGCGGGTTCACGTTTCCCGAAGCCGCCTCTCTCGCCTCCGCGACGCGATCCATCGCCCGGAGAAGAGAGGCGGGGTCGCGATGCCGCCTCAGCGCAGCAGGAAGCGGGCGCCGGGATGATCCTCCCAGCATGTCGCGCGCGGCCTCGTTGAGCGTGTCGGCCAGCGCGTCGAGCATCGCCGTGAAATCGCCGCGCGCGGCGAACGGGGCCTGCTTCAGTGCCACCTCGAGAGCGGGGCCCTTGCCCGCAACCACAGCCTCGAGGAGCTGTGCGGCGGCGGCGTAGGCTTTGCCGGAATTTTCCTCCGCGCCGATCGCCGCGCCTATCGAGCCGGCCGCACCAGCCACCCCCACATCGAGATCGGTCTGACTTCCCGGCAGATGGTCCGCCAGGAACTTCCGCACGTCCGCGTCGGCCAGCCGGTTGAGCCGCACCGGTGCCGTACGCGAGCGCACCGTCGGCAGCAGTCTGCGTGGATCGGCTGCCGTGAGCACGAAGAGACTCCGTCGGGGAGGCTCTTCCAGCAGCTTGAGCATCGCGTTGGCCGCTTCCTGGCTCGCCTCCTGTGGCACGAGCCGCTCGGCCTCGCCGATGATGAACACCCGCCATCCGCCTTCGACGGCCGTCAGTCCGGCCTGCTGCTGCAGCAGACGCACGCTCGCGATCGGATGGATGGCCATCCCGTCGGGCTGCGCGTAGAGAGGCTGCTTGCGCCGTTCCGCCAATTCCGCCGCGATCGCGTCGGCCGCTTCCTCGACCTGCTTGCCCGGCTCGCCGGACTTCGGGCGAGCGATAGGCATGAGCCAGTGCAGGTCGGGGTGTGCCAGGCCCATGACCATACGGCACGCCCTGCACTCTCCGCAGGGCTCATTGCCGGGCCGTTCGCAGAGGAGCAGTTGGCCCAACCAGAGCGCCAATCGTTGCTTCCCTACTCCGCGGGGCCCGGTTATCAGGATCACTTGGGGCAGATTGCCCGCCGCGCGCCCTTCTGCCAGACGTCGTCGGGCCTTCGAGTGCCCGATCAGTGGCGGCAGGGGCATACTAGGCAAGCTAGGGGCCGGGGCGGACAGCGGAAGCCGTAATCGTGTAACATCTTTTTCAAGAAAGACTTAGGTAGACTGCTGACATGGCTTTACCTGGCAAAGTCAGGGGTGGATCGCACGGCTTTTCACGTGGAGGCCGGCCTCGTGTGCAAGCTTCTGCAGTAGTCGAAATGTCATCTAACAACGAGGGCGCCGGCCGCTTCGAGGGCGGAGCGCCGCCGACTGCATCGGGCTCGGGTCCCGGTTGTCCGAACGTGGGCCGGGAATTAGCTTGTCCCTCGTCCTGGTGCAATCCTTCCCGAGTAGCTCAGTTGGTAGAGCAGGTGACTGTTAATCACCGGGTCGGGGGTTCGAGTCCCTCCTCGGGAGTTCCACGTGATTCGTGCAAGGGGCGCCCCTCTGAGGCGCCCCTTTTCTTTTCAATTACTTTTCTTCCAGCAGCGCACCCCGGCCTCCCAGGAGAGCGAATGTCCAAGCGGGAAGATCAGCGGATTGCGGCCCTCGCCAAGAGGAACGCGGAGAAGATCGTCGTCCCCAAAGCCGATCGTGCCGTCAAGTACGATTCCACCCTCAAGCAGCGACCGGACGAGGAAGACGGCGAAACCCGCCGCCTCTTCAAGGAAATGAAAAAGCGGGAGTTCTAGCGGCCGCGCGGGCGCCTGAATACCGGGCGTTGCTCGTCGCCGTCGAACTCGTCGCGAGCCCTGGGCGGTTCCTGAACCGGGGGCCGGGGCCGCTCGGCGGGATGCTCGCCCGACTTTCGCTTCGGCATGGGACTCCTCGGCGCCGGCATTCGTGATCCCTGAGCCGGGGTCTTCCGGTTGAGCGGACGGTCGAGAACCGGCTTGGGCGGCATCGGCTGAACGGCCTGCTCTGCGAGTCTCTCGGTGGCCGCAAGCACACCCAGCGCCGACTGCGTTGCGATCCGGATGGTCTCGAGCGCGGTCTCCAGCGCATCGCGCAAATGCCCGTCGACCCTGGGCGCTTCCTGCTCCATAATGGCGCGTACCAGATCCCTCGCCGTGTCGGGACCCACCGGCAGCCCCAGCTCACCGAGACGCTCGCAGACCATTTCGACAGTATGGAGCCCCGGCTCGTGGGTGGCGCCGGGCTCAGTGACCTGACTCATAGGCTCGTCCCCCATCACGTTTTCGTCCTCCCGTTACGACTCGAGCGCTCGCCACAGATACCAGCTCGCCACACTCCGATAGGGGCGCCACCGCCGAGCCCTCCGAGTCATCGCCTCGGCAGTCGGAAGGCCTCGCGTCCTGAACGTCCGCGCGAAGCCCTTGCGCACGCCCAGATCGCCGACCGGTAAGACGTCGGAGCGGCCGAGCCGGAAGATCAGGAGCATCTCCACGGTCCACCTGCCGATGCCCCGTACCACGGTGAGCCGCTCGACCAGCGCATCGTCGTCGAGCCGGCGGGCGACCGCCATTGAGGGCACCGTGCCGTCGATCGTTCGCGCGGCGAGGTCGCGGAGCGCAGCGGTCTTGGCGTTCGACAGGCCGGCGCCCCGGAGTCGCTCGGGCGGCATATCGAGAATATCGCTCGGACCGGGAAAGCGCTTTGGGTGATACAACGCCACGGCGCGGCCAAGGATGGTCTCCGCAGCCCGGCCGGAGAGCTGCTGATAGACGATCGACTTCGCCAACGCGGCGAAGAGGCTCTGCGTGGGAACCGGGCGAAGGGTGAAGGCTCCGACCCGCGCGATCAGCTCATCGAGTCGCGGCTCGGCGGCACGGAGGTGAAGTAAGGCCACCTCGGGGTCGTATCCCAGGCCCCGTGGCCTCTGCGTGCGGGTGGCCATATGGAGTAACATAACCCCGGCTTGACGCGGGTCGGGGACGGGCGTTCCCTTCGGCGCATGCAACCCGACGAGTTCCGCCGACACGCGCACGCGATGGTGGATTGGATGGCCGACTACCTGCGGGATGTCGGCACCTTGCCTGTGACGCCCGCCCTGGCCCCCGGCGACATCCGGCGGCAGCTGCCCACGGCGGCGCCGAGCGACGGAGAGCCGTTCGAAAGGCTGTTCGAGGATTTCCGCCGGGTGATCGTCCCGGGCATGACGCACTGGAATCACCCCGGCTGGCTCGCCTACTTCCCCTGCAACAACAGCCCACCGTCGATACTCGGCGAAATGCTCACCGCCACCATGGGCGCGCAGGGGATGTCATGGGCGACCTCACCCGCGGCGACCGAGCTCGAGCAGACGGTGATGGAATGGCTGCGGCAGATGCTGGGCCTGCCGGAGGGATTCACCGGCGTCATCCAGGACACGGCCTCGACCGCAACGCTCGTCGCCCTGCTCACGGCCCGGGAGCGAGCGACCGGACACACGTCGGGGCAGCACGGCATCGGGGCCGGCGGTGCCCCGCTCACCGTCTACGCCTCGCGTGAGGCGCACTCGTCGGTGGACAAGGCGGTCAAGCTGGCCGGCTACGGGCTCGATCACCTGCGG
This sequence comes from Gemmatimonadales bacterium, assembly GCA_038240975.1. Classification (GTDB taxonomy): domain Bacteria; phylum Gemmatimonadota; class Gemmatimonadetes; order Gemmatimonadales; family GWC2-71-9; genus CAVVWJ01. The sequence continues at coordinate 4,266 of JBBRGF010000060.1, read as the reverse complement.
CACATTTCGACCGATGCGATGTTCGCGCTCCGGCCCGACGAGCTCGACGCCGCCATCGCGGACGATCGCGCGGCCGGGCGGATCCCGGCCTGCGTGGTGGCGACGATCGGCACCACGTCGTCGACGGCCGTCGACCCGCTCGCCGACATCGCCGTGATCTGCCGCCGGCACGGCGTATGGCTGCACGTGGACGCCGCCTACGCGGGCACCGCCGCCATCGCCCCGGAGCTGAGAGGACCGTTCGCGGGGGTGGAGCTGGCCGACAGTTTCGTGTTCAATCCTCACAAGTGGATGCTCACGAACTTCGACTGCACCGCGTACTTCGTGCGCGACACCGTCGCGTTGCTGCGGACCTTCGAGGCCACGCCCGAGTACCTTCGCACGGCGCACGACGAATCTGTCGTCAACTACCGCGACTGGGGCATTCAGCTCGGCCGGCGCTTTCGCGCGCTCAAGCTCTGGTTCGTGATCAGGAGCTACGGGGTGGAGGGGCTCCGGGCGATGATCCGCGGACACGTCGCCCTGGCACGGGAGCTGGCCGGGTGGATAGCCGCACACGACGATTTCGAGGTTATGGCGCCGGTGCCGTTCGGGCTGGTGTGCTTCCGCCATCGGCGTTCGGGCAAGTCCGAGAAGGACCTCGATGCCATCAACCAGCGGCTTCTCGAGAGGGTGAACGCCACGCGCCGCTTCCACCTGACCCACACCCGGCTCGACGGGCGCTATGCGATCCGGCTCGTGGTCGGCCAACGCACCACCGCGCGCGAGCACATCGATGCGGTGTGGGCCGAGATTCAGCGAGCCGCAGCCGCGGAGTAGGCGGTGTCGAGTGAGCAGCATAGCGGGACGCCGGTTGCCCCCGCGGCTCCGGGCACACTGAGCGCGAGGGCAAGACTCCGGCTAGTGGGGATCAGCTGCCGGGAAGCCGAAGGTATAGGAGCTGGCCGCCCTCCTTCGAGACGTCGACTTTGGTTGGGCCGTCGAGATATGAGAAGGGCAGCGTGTGGGCCTGAATGTCGAAGAGCCACGAACCCTCGCCGAGCCACTTCGAAGCATCAATGATTCCGCTCGACTCCCAGCAAGACCCTGCCGGCTCGGAGCAGACGTTGCCTGTGAACTTCTCATTCTCGAGCTCCACCACCGCCAACGGCTTTCCGAGGCCTGCGTTCTGGCGAATCGGAAAATTCCAGATCCGTTCGGGACGGTTGAACTCGGCGTATGCAGGATCCTCCTGCACCATAAGGCTGTGCCGTCCGACGGAGATGTTATCGGGTGAGGCAAAGTCCCCGGCAGCCACACCGCGTGACCGCTTGACCAGCGTCAGGCGGGGAGCGTGCGTGGGATCGGCACGATTGAAGTCGATGCGGTAGATGGACCCGAACAGATCGCAGGGCTTGCCGTCGCACTGGGCATTGATGCTTCCGGTGTCCACGAAGTAGGCGCTAGGACCGTCACCGGGCGAGCGGTTGCGAAGGTAGTCCGCATCCTCGAGCCGGACGAACTTGAACGCGCCGAGCTGGTCGACCTCGGCCTGGAGCTCGTCAGCCGTAAGAGATGCGGCGTTCGGGATCTCCACGAATCCGCCCCTGATCGTGTTGCCCGCCTTGAGAAACCCTGAATTGGCCGGGCGCGGAGCCGTAAACACGTACAGCCTCCCGTTTCCGCTCAGCACATCGGCGGGAGACTTCGCGACGTAGAGATAGAGCTCCGAACGGAGGGGTGTCCCGAAGCCCTCGGGGCTGGTGTCGTCGGTGCCGAGCAGAACCGTCTTTCCCTTGAATCCCGGCACCGCGATGTAGTTCTCGTGGGAGAAGCGGCCGAGGCCGGGCAGCTTGACGACCTCGTCGCCATCTCTTCTCACGGCCGTCTGGATCCCTTCAGCTCCGCCGGTCGTCGACTCCTCACCTGTAAAGAACCAGCCGCCCGGCCCGAAGCCCTCGTCCTCGCCGAGGAAGGTGGCAGAGCAGAGCCGCTGGAGCAGAAACCCGGCAGCCTTTCCGGTGACGGCGTACGAGCCGCTCCTGACCCTGAGCGTCGAGGGATCGATGACCAGCCGGGATACCCGCGAATACGGAAACTTTCCGTCTACCCCGCCGCTCGTGATCTCATGGTTGGAGAACACGACGAGGGCGCCGTTGTCCTGGGAGACTGCTCCCAGTCCGTCCGGGATCGGCGACCAGACGCGCTGCTCGGGGTCGGGGTTGGCCTCCTGGCCGGGGAGGGGGTCGCCGACGGTGAGGATGGGCTTGAGCTTGGCGCCCGAAACCAGGACGCGCGCCTGCGCGGGCTGACTGGTGATGAATCCATTTCCGTCTTTCTTGGCCGCGAGGTCGGGCGAGGGTGCTGTGGGATCCGGGGTCTCCGGTTGCCGCTGGTCGCAAGCAAGAAGGGCGATCGTCGCGACGAGCAGGATGGACTTCACGTGCATCGGGCATCTCCGGCAGAAGGTAGGAGTGGGCTGCGGAACAGCCCAACTATCCCTCCTCCGCGTCACCCCAAGCCGCGATTCGTGTCGGAGAATCGTCCGGATCGTGCAAAGATCAGGTCACGCTCATCGGAGCGTCCCGCTCGCCGACTCGGCCTGCCCGAGCTCGGCTTGCGCGATCGCCCACGCCGCGTTGACCAGTCCGACGTGGCTGAACGCCTGCGGGAAGTTTCCCAGCAGTTCCCCGTTCGCACCGTCCACCTCTTCCGCGAGCAGCCCGAGGTCGTTGACGAATGCCGCGACACGCGCGAACACTTCGCGAGCCTGAGTGACACGGCCGCCGAGCGCGAGAGCGTGGGCCAGCCAGAACGTGCAGAGCAGGAAGGAGCCCTCCTCTCCCTCGAGCCCGTCGGCTGTCCGGTACCGGTAGACCAGTCCGGCCTTATCGGTCAGCCGCGCGGCGATCGCCTCTGCCGTCGCGAGCACCCGCGGATCGTCGCCGGGCAGAAACCCGACGATGGGAATCAGCAGCGCCGATCCGTCGAGCGCGTCGTCGCCGAAGCTCTGGGTGAATGCGCCGGCCTTTTCGCTCCAGCCCTGCTCCAGGATGACCTGCCGGATCTCGTCTCGCCCTTTTTCCCAGCGTTGCACGCGCTCGGCGTCGGCCTGGAGGGAGGAGGCCAACGCGACCGCCCGGTCAAGCGCTACCCAGCACATGAGCTTGGAATGGACGTAGTGGCGCGGCTCCGCGCGCATTTCCCAGATGCCGTTGTCCGGTAACTTCCACCGATCAAGTGCCGTGTCGGCGACCTGCAGGAGAAAGCCCGCGGTTTGCTGCGAGAACGTGCCGACCTGCTCCTTGAGCCGGTGGACGGCGCTCAGTAGCTCACCGTAGACGTCGAGTTGGCGCTGGTTCCAGGCGCCGTTGCCGATGCGTACCGGCCGGCTGCCTCGCCAGCCGCGGAGATGCGGCAGTTCATGCTCGGTGAGGTCGCGCTCGCCGCCGACGCCGAACATGATCTGGAGATCGCCCTCATCCTGAAGCTGCTTTACGGCGGCTCCTGCCAGAAAGTCGAAGAACTGCATCGCCTCGTCGGGGCAAGCGGCCACCCAGAGCGCCTCGAGCGTGAGGCTGGAATCCCGGATCCAGGTGTAGCGATAGTCCCAGTTCCGACCTGCGCCCACCGCCTCGGGGAGCGACGTCGTCGGCGCTGCGACGATGGCGCCGGTGGGCTGATAGGTGAGGCCAAGGAGAACTCTGCCGCTCAGATGTACGAGATCGCGCCACGGACCGTCGTACCGCTGGTGCAACTCGGACCAGCTCCGCCACGCCGCGACCGTCTCGTCGACTCGGCCGGCGATCTTCTCCCCGCTCCAGAGTGCTCCCGCCGCACCGGCCTCCTCGTACTGGAGGGCAAAGGCGCGTGAGTCGCCGGCATGGAGCATCACGCGCGCCCGAGCTGCGCCATCGTCGATGGCCAGCGGGACGGCGCTGGCGAGAAGCAGCTGCCACGACGTACCCCTGGCCACCACCCCTCCCGGGACGCTTACGAGCGTGGGGCGCACGCGTCCATACTCGGGTCTTGGCGAGTACTCCACCTCCAACTCGACCATGCCCGCGGTGCACTCGGCTCGGCGCACCAGCGCGTGGGGCGACCGTGCGCCCAGCTCGTGGCCTCGCTCATTGGGCCCGACCGCGAGCGCATCGGTGAGCGTGAGCCGGCCGGTGGGGGCCTCGAACACCGTCTCCAGCACCAGGGTTCCGTCGAGGTACCGGCGCTGCACGCCGGTGCTGTGGGGCACGCGGATCGACCAGTGACCCGCGTCTTCATCGAGCAGCC
>JBBRGF010000059.1:0-16056 GCA_038240975.1 Gemmatimonadales bacterium | reverse complement strand
TACCAGCCGGAGGCTCACTTTGGCGCTTGCCTGGGCGGGGATGACCGTCTTGGCGCCTTCTCCGATGAATCCCCCCCGGATGCCGTGAATCTCGAACGTCGGGAGCGCCCAAACCCGTTCAAACACCGAAAACTTACGCAGGCCGGTGAGAGCCTTCCCGGTGACCTCGTTCTCGAGAAACTCCTTTTTGTCGAAGGGTAGCCGTTTCCAGGTTTTGAGTTCATGTTTGGTCGGCGGTTCGACGGCCTTGTAGAGCTTGGGAATCTGGATTTCCCCGTCGGCGCTCTTGAGTTGCGAGAGTAGGCGAACCAGCGTCTCGAGGGCGTTAGGCGCCACGCCGCCGTATGACCCGGAGTGCAGGTCGCGCTGCAGCGTGCGGACAGAGATCTCGGCGTAACAGAGTCCGCGAAGGGCCGTGTAAACGGCCGGTATTCCGGGGGCGTGATACGATGCGTCGCACACCAGGGCGGCGTCGGCACGGGTCCGGTCGGGCTCCGAGCGGAGCAGATCGAAGATGACCCGGCCTCCGCACTCTTCCTCTCCCTCGAAAATGAAGTGTACGTTGAGTGGAGGCCGGCCCGACTCGTCGAGCACGGCTTCATAGGCCTTGAGTAGACAAAATACCTGCCCTTTGTCGTCGGCCGATCCGCGAGCGTAGAGCCGCCCGTCGCGAACGACAGGCTCGAAGGGGGGGCTGAGCCATTCGTCGAGTGGATCGGGTGGCTGGACGTCGTAGTGGCCGTAAATGAGCAGGGTCGGCCGGTCGGGCACCTCTGGTCCTTCGGCCCAGACGACGGGATGGCCGTTGCCCTCGATGACTTGTACGGTAGGGCACCCCAAGCGGGTCAGCTCGCGCCGGAGCCACTCCGCTGCTGCCCGGCAGTCGGCGGCGTGGGACGGTAGCGCACTGACGCTGGGGATGCGAAGAAAGCTGGTGAGCTCTTCGAGCAGGCGTTCCTGCGCGCGCGTCACGAAGTTGGGATCCATGGGACTCAAAACTACACCGGACTGGCAACACCGCGAGAGGTACGGTGAGCTGTCTCACCGACCCACGTCTCTTCCGGGTATATCGTGACCCGGCTCAACCCCGAACCTTCCAGGAGGAAGCATGTTGGAGCTCAAGAAAACCGCTGCACTTGGCATGGCGATGAGCGTGCTGCTGTTGGCCGGTACCTCGGCCCAGGCGTCCGCACAGGCCACTCAGGACAGCAGCAAGGCCACCACACAGGATACTTCGGCCTACTCGGCCCCGCAGGCCGCCGATACCGGCGCCCCGGCAGATACGTCGGCCATCAAGGCCGGCGAAGACACCAGCGGCATGTCGAAGATGGCGAATGATTCCACGGCGAATGATTCCACCAAGATGGGGCATGACTCAGCGTGGACCGACACCAGCAAGACCGACAAGGCGTGGAAGAAGAACACCGACTCGACCGAGTCCAAGTAACGAGCCGCTGACACCGGCCGACAGGGCCGGTCACCGCAGTCCTGAGCTCCTGCCCATCGGGCAGGAGCTCACTGCTTTGTAGAGTCTCCGACCGCGCGTTCCAGCCTGGCATAGGCGCTGTCTCCCACCGCGCCCCGCATCAGGGTGTCGAGCGACGCCACACTGCCCGTGACGTCCCGTCCGTGCCGCTCGTACCAGCGGTCGAAGAGATCGAGCCGGGTCCGGTAGATGCGGCCGGCGATGATTCGCGCATTGTTGACCGGCCGCTCGGGCAGCTTGCCGATCCGGAGCGTCTTGAGCCGATTGGCGACGGGGCCCTGCAGCTCCTCGCGGGCCCACGCGCCCGCCTCTCCCCTGCCGGCTTCGAGCGCGGCGGAGTCGGGATGCTGGTCGTACAGCGTCTGGAGCCTTGTGGCGAGCGCCGTGTAGAAATCCCCGAGCACGACTTCATCCTGCCACCGGTCGGCGGCCTGGCGTGCCTTGGCCGAGTCGCCCTTGGAGTTGAAGAATGACTCGGCGGAGCGATACCCCACGAACTGCGCGAAACTCTCGTTGAACGGCGTGGCGCTCTTCACGTAGAGCGTGTTGTGGGCGATCTCGTGAAACACCGTCGCCGCCAGCTCGACCGAGTCTCCCGAGACCGCGGTGCTGAGCAGCGGATCGTTGAACCATCCCAGCGTGGAGAACGCTCCCGAAGGGCGAAGATAGACATCGTAACCGCGTCCGGTAAATCGGGCGGCTTCGCGCTCGGCTGCATGAGCGTCGAAGAACCCCTTGTAGGGGATGCGGCCGACGATCGGATATTTCCACGTGTGGGCGCACAGGCAGTTTCGGGGCGAGGCCTGCAGCACCAACAGCAGCGTATCGCGTCCGACATCGGCGTAGGTGGTATACGTCTCCTTGGCCACGAGGCCCAGCCGGGCCGCATAATCCCTGCTGTCGAGCACCAGACCTAGAGCGCCTCGGAGCGAGTCATCGGTGGTCGGATCGCGTACCAGATCGTCGATGGAGCGCCGGGCCTGGAGGATGTGGGTCTCCTCGATACCGGCCCGCGTGAGGTACCGGACGTCGTCGCTCGCGATGTAGGCGGTTCCGTAGCCGGCGAAGAGCGCCGCGACGATGACGAGAAAGACCATGCGCTTCACCGAGTCCTGACGAGGGCGACGCGGGGCCCCACCGATGCCGGAATCGGCGCCGTGCCTCCCGGCCCGGTCAGCAGGATTGTCTCCTCGGGGTCGGACGGCCCCTGGACAATGTCGAGGTGGTGGCCCGACCCGGCCCGGAGGGTGCCGGTCCGGGTGAAGGTCGCGGAGCCCGGAGCGTCGGGCACCAGCGGGTACGGCTGGTAGAGCGCCCGGAAGTTGAAGCTGCTGTACTGCAGGCGATCGCTGGCGGGGGTGAAGCCGGGCAGGTTGTCCAGATAGTTGGCGAGCTGCCACTCGCCCACCAGCGTCGAGAAGCGCTCCCCGGTGACCGCCTCGACGTTCGCGGTGCCAAGGCGGTTGGTTTGCACCAGCGCGCGGGTCAGCTCCGTGGCGATGGGCTGGGTGGCCGAGAAGTGATCGCCCAACCATCGCACGAAGAGCCAGTTCGCCCCTCGCTCGCCGAGCGTTCCGGTGGAGTTTCCGGGCTCGATGAGAAACTGGGACTCGAGGGAATCCAGATAGACCTGGGCATTGTTCAGGTCTCCCCGCAAGAACTGGGTCTCGCAGTCGCCGGCGACTTGGCACTCCGTGTCCGGGATCAGGCGGCCGCCCAACTCCTCCGCGAAGTGTGAGAGGCCCTCGTTGAGCCAGGTGTCCTCCGACGTGCCCTGCCGCATCAGCACATGCTGGTTGAAGCTGATCATGTGCTGAAATTCATGAATGAACGTCGGCGGCAGAAAAGACGTCGCGAACGCTTTGCTGATGTCGCACGACCCATTGTTGGGATCGGGGACAAGGCCATAGAACACTTCGCCGCTGTTGGAATGCGCCTGGCTCGGCAGCAGGTCGAGGCCGAAAAAGTAGCCGAGAATGACGCTGCCGGTGCTGTTGCAATCGGGAGCCAGCGCGTTGACGCGCTGGGTGAGAAGAACCACCACGACACCGTTGTTGTCCAGGTCCGACTCCCGACCGAACGCCGTGGTGTCGATGGGATAGAGCTGTGTATCGAAGAGCTGGCCCACCTGATCGAGGTCGGCCTGGACGTATCCGTTCGGAGGCGCCGCATCGTCCAGGTAGATGGCCACCCGCTGGCCCACGACCTTCACGGTGGCAGTGCTCGGGACAAAGGACTGGCACGCCGGGGTGGCGCACACGTCGAAGGTCCGCTTTTCGCCTACGACCGGTGGAACCGGCACGCCGCTGGCGACGGCGCCGCGGTCGAATTGGGCCACGCCCGGCTGTTCGGACAGCGCCCGCTCGCGAGCGCGGAGCATCGCATGAAAAGCCTCCGAGGCGTTCGGGGGTGGCGACGCTGAAGAAAACCGTGCCACCGATGCGGCGGCGGCAGTCTGCACACCGTTCCCAGCGATCCGGTATTCGGTGGTGAGACCCGAGGCAGCCTGGGTACCGTCCGTAGCCAGCGCGACGTAGATATACTCGGCGCCGGCACTGCCGGCCGCCGGCAGCCTGACGCATGGGGCTTGTGCAGCGTCGATGACGGTATCCGCGCCGACCGCGAGCTGGATGGGCGAGACGTTGCAATCCACCGACCCGTTGCCCGGGTCGGTGCTGCCGCTGCAACCGGCCAGGAACGCAGTAGTGCCAAGGAAGAGAAGGCGGACCGAATAGCTGGGCACCAGGGGGCTCCGTGAGGACGGCTCGGAAGGGTCAGATGACAGCAAGATAAGAAGCCACAACGGCTTTTGACAATCGCCGTAGCTGCCGATAGCTTCACTCCGTGTCCGACACAGAGTGGCTGTCAGCGGTGCGGTTCGGGGCTGACGGACTGGTTCCGGTGGTGGCGCAGGAGAGTCGTTCCGGAGATGTCCTGATGGTCGCCTACGCCAATCGGGAGGCCTTGGAACGCACCCGCGCCACCGGTCAGGCGCATTACTACAGCCGATCCCGTGCCACGCTCTGGCGAAAGGGCGAGTCCTCGGGCCATCTCCAGGCGGTCAGGGAGGTCCGGCTCGACTGCGATGGCGATGCGGTGTTGTACCGCGTCGATCAGACCGGCCCCGCATGCCATACCGGCTCCCGCACCTGCTTCTCCCACGCTATCGTGCCCGATGGGGCGGTGACGCCGGGAGCAGACCCCGGCGGCCATCTCCTGACCCGGCTGGCAGCGACCCTTGCCCGCAGAGTGCGGGATCGGCCCGCGGGATCGTATACCGTCCGACTCCTCGACGAGGGGGTCCCCCGGGTCTCCCAGAAAGTTGGCGAGGAGGCGGTCGAAGTCGTGGTCGCGGCAAATACGGAGGATGACGAGCGTCTCGCGTCCGAGGCGGCCGACCTCCTCTATCATCTCCTGGTGCTGCTGCAGGCTCGCGGGGTCCCGCTGGACGCCGTGTGGCTGGAGCTAGAAAGGCGAGACAGCGGAGAAGGGAGAAGAGAGAAGGGAGAAGGGCAGTAGGAACCCGCCCTTCGAGCCAGTTCCCCTTTCTCCTTTCTCCCTTCTCCGTTCCCCGGATCATGGCTTTTGCGCATCTCCACACCCACAGCGAATACTCGTTGCTCGATGGGGCCAACCGGATCCCGGAGCTCGTCGCGCACGTCAAGAAGCTGGGCATGGATAGCCTCGCGGTCACCGACCACGGCAACATGCACGCCGCCTGGTCGTTCTACGAGGAGGCGCGCGCCCAGGCCATTCGTCCCATTCTCGGTTTCGAGGCGTACGTCGCCTTCGGCCCCCGACAGGCGCGCGAGAAGCCGGCGTGGGCGCCCTCGGTCTACAGCCACCTCGTCCTCCTGGCGTCGAATCGCGCCGGCTACAGGAACCTGATCCGGCTCACGTCGATCGGGTACACCGAGGGATTTTACCGGCGGCCCCGAATCGATAGAGAGACGCTGCAGCTCCACTCCGAGGGCATCGTCTGTCTGGCGGCCTGTCTATCAGGCGAAATCGCGTTGTATCTCAGGCAGGGAAAGTACGACGAAGCCAAGCGCAGCGCGGAGTGGTTCGCCGGGGTCTTCGGGAAAGACCGCTTCTGGCTGGAAGTGCAGCACCACGGCATCCCGGAGGAGCGCCTCGTCACGGAGGGCATGCTCAGGCTCGGCCAGGAGCTTGGCATCGGCGTAGTGGCTACCAACGATGCGCACTATCTGAGGCGCGAGGACGCGGCCTCGCACGACGTACTCCTCGCCATCGGCACCGGCAGCGATCTCGACGATCCCAAGCGCTTCCGCTTTACCGGCGAAGAATCCTACGTCAAGTCCGAGAAGGAAATGCGCTCGCTCTTTCCCGGCAATCCCGAAGTGCTGGCCAACACGCAGGCCGTCGCCGACCGCTGCGAGTTCGACTTCGAGATGCGGGACTTCCTCCCCAGCTTACCCCGCCCGGTCGAGTACGAGAGTGACGAGGCGCTGCTCGATCACTTGGCGCGCGACGGCGCCGCGCGCCGCTACGGCGCGCCGCTGCCCGCGGCCGTCGCCGAGCGCCTGGAGTACGAGCTTCGCGTGATCGAAACCGCCGGTTACGCCGGGTATTTCCTCATCGTCCAGGACTTCATCGCCGCGGCCAGGAGCCGGGGCATCCCCGTCGGCCCGGGACGCGGCTCCGCCGCCGGCTCGATCGTCGCGTTCGCGCTCGGCATCACCAACGTCTGTCCCCTCAAGTTCGACCTCCTCTTCGAGCGCTTCCTGAACCCCGAGCGCGTGTCCATGCCCGATATCGACGTGGACTTCTGTTTCGAGCGCCGCGGAGAGGTGATCGAGTATGTGCGGGAGCGCTATGGCCGGGCGAGTGTGGGGCAGATCGTCACCTTCGGTACGATGAAGGCCCGCGCGGCGGTGAAGGACGTGGCTCGCGTGCTCCGCATTCCCCCCGGCGATGCCGACCGGATCACCAAGCTCATTCCGTCGGGCCCCGCGTACAGCCTCACGATCCGGGACGCGGAGAAGAAGGTGGACGAGATGCGGGAGATGGTGAAGTCCAACCCGGTGTACCGCCGCCTGGTAGACCTCAGCTCGCGGATCGAGGGGATCTCGCGGCACATGTCGGTGCACGCCGCCGGCGTGGTGATCGCGCCGGGGCCTCTGGCTGAGTACGTGCCCGTCTGCACGGCGCCCACCAAGGGGGCGGGCGCGGCGCAGGACGGCGAGGACTCGATCATCACCCAGTACGAGATGGGTGCGCTCGAGAAGGTCGGCATGCTCAAGATGGACATGCTGGGTCTCAAGACGCTCACCGTCATTCACGACGCGTGCGAGTCGATCGCCGAGCGCACCGGCACCCGGATCGACGTCGATGCGCTCGAGTTCGACGATCCCGCCGTCTACGAGCTGCTCCGCAGCGGACGCACCGCCGGCATCTTCCAGTTCGAATCACCGCTCGCCACCGACATGCTTCGGGCCATGCGGTGCGACCGGTTCGACGATCTGGTGGCCTCGAACGCACTGATGCGCCCAGGGCCGCTCGATGCGGGGATGCACACCGTCTTCATCAAGCGCAAGCTCGGACAGGAAAAGGTCTCGTATGCCCTGCCGGAGCTGCAGGAGGTGCTCTCGTCGACGTACGGCGTGATCACCTACCAGGAACAGGTCATGCGAATCGCCAACGTGCTCGCCGGCTTCTCGCTTGCCGAAGCCGACGTGCCCCGGAAGGCCGTGGGCAAGAAAGACCAGGAGCTGGCGAATCAGGAAGTGGCCAAGTTCGTCGAGCGCGCGGTGGCGTTGGGACACCGGCGCCAGGTCATCGAGGAGATCGGTCGACAGATTGTCACCTTCGGGCGGTACGGATTCAACAAGTCGCACTCGGTGGCCTACTCGGTCCTGAGCTTCCAGACGGCGTGGCTCAAGGCCCACTACCCCGCCGAATTCATGGCCGCGCTGCTTTCGTCGGAGATCGGGAATACCGACAAGGTGGTGCAGTACATCAACGAGGCCCGGGAGCTCGACCTCGAGATCCTTCCACCCGACGTGAACGAATCGGGCTTCAAGTTCACCGTCGTGGGCGACCGTCGCATCCGCTTCGGCCTCGGTGCGGTCCGGAACGTGGGCGAAGGCGCCATCGAGTCGATCATTGCCGGCCGCGCGGCCGCGCCCTTCAAGGCCTTGGCCGATTTCGTCGAGCGCATCGATCTTCGACTCTGCAACAAGCGGGTGCTCGAGTCACTCGTGGCCGCCGGTGCCTGCGATTCGCTCGGCGGGCACCGCAAGCAGCTCATCGAAGCGCTCGAGTCGGCACTGGGCGAGGCCCAACTCCTTCAGCAGGAGCGCGAGGTCGGCCAGGAGTCGCTCTTCGGCGACGCCACCGCGCCGCGCCACCGTCGCGCCGAGCTGCCCGATATTCCCGCCTGGACCGAGGCGGAGCGCCTGGCCCGTGAGAAAGAGGTTCTCGGCTTCTTCATCTCCGGCCATCCGCTGGAGCGCTACCGGGACGAGGTGGAGATTTTCGGCACCCGCACCACCGCTACACTCGGCGAGTGGAGCGAGCATCCCGTGGCCGTCGGTGTGGTGGTCACCGGGGTCAAGCGCCAGATCTCGAAGAAGACGGGCAAGGAGTATGCGCGCCTGGTGCTCGAGGACTTCCACGGCACCGCCGAGGCGATCGTCTTTCCCGACGCATGGGCCAAGCTCAACGCGGTCATCGTGCCCGACGGGTCGCTGCTCCTGAGTGGCGGGTATAGCGACCGCGACCGCGGCGAAGACCACGCGCCGTTCATCGTCGAGTCGGCCCGCCCGCTGCAGGAGCTCAAGACGTCGGGCGCGGTGGCCCTGAGCCTTCGCTGGCGAGCTCCCGCCGCGCCCGAGCCCGATGCCCTCCGTGCCGCGGCGGTGCTCTGCTCGGCGCATCCGGGCTCCACGCCGCTCTATATTGAATGGAGTGACGGGAATGGCGAGGCGGTACGCCTCCGTTCCCGCCGCCTCCGCATCGCGGCGGAAGACGATCTCGTTCGGGCCCTGCGCGACCTGCTGGGCGCCGACTCCGTCCACTACATCAAGGCGGGATGATCTCCATGGCCTCAGCCTACACGCTGGAGTTCGAGAAGCCCCTGCTCGAGCTGGAGCGGCAGATCGAGGACCTGAAGCGGATCGGATCGGAGCGGCAGATCGACATCGAGGGAGAGCTCGAGGGCCTGCAGACCAAGCTCGAGTCGCTACGCGCCGAGATCTACCGAAATCTCACGCCCATTCAGCGCGTCATGGTAGCACGCCATCCCCGCCGTCCCTACTCGCTCGACTACCTCAGCACCATCTTCACCGACTTCATCGAAATGCACGGCGACCGGCTCTACATGGACGACCCCGCCATCGTGGGCGGGTGGGCGCGACTCGCCGGCATCTCGGTGATGGTGGTGGGGCACCAGAAGGGGCGTGACACGAAGGAAAATCTCAAGCGTAACTTCGGCATGCCCCATCCCGAGGGATACCGCAAGGCCCTTCGCCTGATGAAGCTCGCCGCCAAGTTCAACGCGCCGCTCATCACCCTCATCGACACTCCCGGCGCCTACCCCGGACTCGGCGCGGAAGAGCGCGGGCAATCCGAGGCGCTGGCGCGCAATATCCTGGAGATGTCGATGCTCCCCACGCCCATCGTCGCCGTTGTGATCGGCGAGGGCGGCTCTGGCGGCGCGCTCGCGCTCGGCGTGGCCGACCGGATCATCATGCTGGAGAACTCGGTCTACTCCGTGATCTCTCCCGAAGGATGCGCCGCGATCCTCTGGAAGGACTCGAGCCAGCGCGAGCGCGCCGCGGAGGCGCTCAAGATCACCGCCGACGATCTCCTCCGGCTCAAGGTGATCGACGAGATCGTGAAGGAGCCGGTGGGCGGCGCGCACATCGACCCCGACAGCACCGGCGAGGCGCTTCGCGAGGCGCTGATCCGCCACGTGACCGAGCTACGCAAGCTCCGTCCGGAAAAGCTCGTCCGGCGGCGCGCCGAAAAGTTTGGCGCCATGGGCGCCTACTCCGAGGCGTGATGCCGCAAACCGTCGAAGTCCGGTTCAAAGGCACCCGCAAGGCATTCTTCTTCTGGGAAGACGAGTCGTCGCCGCTCCGGGTCGGCGATCTGGTGGTGGTCGAAGTCGAGCGCGGCCGCGACGTCGGCCGGGTCAATGCGGCCGGTGACCTCGCCGAGCGAAAGTGCGGTAGCGCATGTGCCGGCTGCGCCGTCGGCGAGGAGCCCGCGGAGGCGGCGTCGCCTAAACCGGTGGCGCGCCGCGCCACTCCGGACGACGTGCGCACTCACGAGGAAAGCCGGGTACTCGAGGAGGAGGCGCGGAAGAAGGTGATCCAGCGGGTCCGTACCCACGACCTGGCCATGAAGGTGAGCGACACCGAGTGGCAGTGGGACCGCAACAAGCTCACCATCTACTTTACGGCGGAAAAGCGGGTCGACTTCCGGGCCCTCGTCCGCGATCTCGCCTCTCTCTTCCGCACCCGCATCGAGCTCCGGCAGATCGGTGTCCGCGACGAGGCCGCGCGCCTGTCCGGCGTCGGGCGCTGCGGCCGCGAGTACTGCTGCAGCTCCTGGCTCACCGAGCTTTCGCCGGTCAGTCTGGGGCTCGCCAAAGACCAGCACCTCTCGCTCAATCCGACTCAGATCTCGGGCGGGTGCGGCCGGTTGCTGTGCTGTCTCAAGTACGAGCACGAGTTCTACGTCGAGGCCCGGCGGCGTTTTCCCAAGGAGGGAAAGACCCTCTGCACGTCGCTCGGCCCCGAAAAGGTGGTGGCGGTGGACATCTTCCGCGAGCGGGTGTTCCTCCGAAGCGAGGAGCACGGTTCCCGGATCATTCCCCTCGTGCAGCTCCGCGATGAGGTCGAGCGGATCGGCGATGTGCTTCCGACGGCGGAGTCCCGTGCGAGCGCCGCGCCCTCGGCGCCGCCCGCACCCGAGCCCTCGAACGGCGCCGACGGCGCCGACGGTGCCGGCAGCCGCAATCCGAACCGAAGGCGCCGCCCCCACCGCTGACGCGGTTAAATTCTCCCGCATGGCCAAGTTCTTCCTCACCACCGCAATCGACTACTCCAACGGCGATCCCCACCTCGGCCACGCGCTCGAGAAAGTGGGGGCCGACTGCATCGCGCGCTACCGGCGCCTTCGCGGCGACGGGGTCCATTTTCTCATGGGGATGGACGAGCACGCCCAGGCGGTACTCCAGGCCGCCGAGGCAAACGGCCTCGAGCCGCAGGCGTGGGTCGACCGGATGGCCGAGCGGTTCGAGAGCTTCTGGCGGCGGCTCGGGTGCAGCCACGACGATTGGATCCGCACTACCGAGCCGCGGCATCGGCGTACGGTCGCCGCCCTGCTGGAGGCCATCGCGAGCCGCAGCCCGGACGATCTCTTTGTCGGCGAATACGAGGGCCTCTACTGCGTCGGATGCGAAGAGTTCAAGCAACCCGCCCAGATCGCCAACGGTCACTGTATCGAGCATCCGTCACTCGAGCTCATACCGACCAAGGAGCGCAACCACTTCTTCCGTCTCAGCGCGTATCGCGACCGCATTCTCGATCTCATCCGGTCGGGGACGTTCCGGGTCGAGCCCGCCATCCGGCGGAACGAGGTGGTGCGGCTGCTGGAAGACGGACTGCAGGATATCTCCGTGTCGCGCCAACGCCTCTCGTGGGGTATTCCCTTTCCCGGCGACGGCGAGCAGACGGTGTACGTGTGGTTCGACGCGCTCATCAACTATCTCTCCGCGACCGGGTACCCCGCTGAAGGATACGAGCGGCTCTGGCCTGCCGATCTGCACGTGGTCGGCAAGGGGATCACCCGGTTCCATTGCGTCATCTGGCCGGCCATGCTCCTGAGCGCCGGCGTGGCCCTGCCGCGAGAGGTGTGGGCGCACGGATACGTACAGTGGGAAGGCGAGAAGATGTCGAAGACAGCGGGCACGGCGGTAAGTCTGGGCGAGGCGATCGAGCGCCACGGGCCGGACGCGCTTCGCTATTTCCTGCTCCGGGAGGTGGGCTTCGAGGCCGACGGCAATTTCACATGGGAGCGCTTCGACGAGCGCTACACCGCCGATCTGGCCGACGGACTCGGGAACCTTGCCTCGCGGTCGCTGGCGATGATCGAGAAATACCGAAACGGAGTCGTTCCCGTCTCGGGCGAGCTCACAGCCCTCGATCGCTCGGGGCGCGCCGCGACGGAGAAGTACGCCCGCGCCATGGACGCACTCGACCTTCGAGGCGGAGCGGAAGCGGCGTGGGAGCTGGTGTCGACGGCCAACCTCTACATTCAGCAGACCGCGCCCTGGGCATTGGCCAAGGCGGGCCGGGAGGCGGAGCTCGACATCGCCCTCGCCGCGCTGGCCCGAACACTCTACCGGCTGACAGTGCTCGCAAGCCCATTCGTGCCGGGTAAGGCACAACAACTCTGGGAGTCGCTCGGCCGCGACGCGCAGGCCGGCGCCGCGGCGTGGGAGTCACTCGAAACACCGCCGGTGGCCGGCTCCACGGTCACACGGCCGGAGATCCTCTTTCCCAAGCCCGTAAGTGTATAGAAGTTGGGCTGTCAAGAGTCAAAACTATTTGACAGTCAAAGACTTATGCAACGGGCGTCTTCTCTTGACAGACTCGCCGGCGAGCGCCACTTTCGGGAAGCCACCCCTCGGTTGGGTGACTCACGTCACGCCCCAGTCTTCCGGGCACGTGCACATTGAGTACGGCACCAACAATATTTTAGAGAACTTCTTGAGGTGTACTGAATGAGCAGAAGGCGGCGCTGGACCGTAGTATTCGTTCCGCACGGCGCGGAGCCTTCCAAGATCATGGAAG
Organism: Gemmatimonadales bacterium; assembly: GCA_038240975.1. Taxonomy (GTDB): domain Bacteria; phylum Gemmatimonadota; class Gemmatimonadetes; order Gemmatimonadales; family GWC2-71-9; genus CAVVWJ01. The sequence continues at coordinate 3,744 of JBBRGF010000059.1, read as the reverse complement.
TCTCCTACCGGATGCTCAGTTTCGTGGCGGCCGGGTTCGCCCTCGCACTCGCGGTTGCGTTGCTCGTCGGATACATGACGGTTTCTCGAAGCGCCGACTTGTCACGCTCGGTTCGAACGGCGCAGGAAAACATGCGGCTGGTTCGCGAGATCAACGAGATGCACGGCCGGTTGGCCACCCTTTCCGACACGATCGCGCGCATTTCCCAGCGCGACGCCCATATCAGGGTGCTGGCCAACCTCGATCCGATCGACCCGCAGGTTCAGGCCGCCGGCATTGGCGGCCCGACACTGGCGCCCCGACCGATCATGCCCGAGGACGGCCCTTCGGTCAGGCGCGCGGAGGAGATCAGAGTCGACCTGAACGCGCTGATCCGCCGAGCGAACCTGCTCTCCTCGTCGTTCGAAGAAGCCTCCGATAGCCTCGCCAGCAACTCCAAGCGCCTCGCCGCCACACCGTCCATCATGCCCACGCAAGGGTGGCTCACCAGCGCATTTTCATCGATGCGCGAGCACCCCATACTCCACTATGCACGGCCGCACGAGGGCATCGACGTCACCGCTCCGATGGGAAGCCCGATCGAGGCGCCGGCGGCGGGCATCGTGCTCGATGCCGGCTGGGAAACGGGCTACGGCAACACCATCGTCATCGACCACGGGTACGGCATCTCCACCAAGTTCGCGCACGCGTCGAAGCTGCTGGTCAAGAAGGGTCAGCATGTGGCGCGAGGCCAGCGCATAGCCCTCGTGGGCAACACTGGCCTCGCGACGGGCCCGCACCTGCACTACGAGGTGCACGTCAACGGCCGCCCGGTTGATCCGCTCAAGTACGTGCTGCCTGACCACGTGGTAACAGACTAAAATCCCACCTTCGGCGCCTCCGCTGCACCGGCCTCGGCCGCGAAGTATTCCCTCGGCGCGCCCATCCCAAATACTTTAGCCGTCAGGTTGTAGGGAAAGCGCCTGATATAGGCGTTGTACTCACCGACCGCCGTGTTGTAGTCCTGCCTTGCTACGCTGACGCGATTCTCAGTGCCCTCGAGCTGGTCCTGAAGCTGGCGGAAGTTCTCACTCGACTTGAGCTGCGGATAGTTCTCCGAAATGGCGATCAGCCGTCCGAGACCCTGGCCCAGCGCGGCGTTCGCGGCGGCCATATCGCCGATGTTACCCGATTGCACGGCCCCCGAGAGCTTGGCCCGGGCGTTGGCGATCGAGATGAACACGGTGTCTTCCTGCTTGGTAACGCCCTTGACCGTATTGACCAGGTTGGGGATCAGATCGGCACGCCGCTGGAGCTGGGTCTGGATCTGGCCCTTGGCCTTGTTGACCGTCTCGTCCATGGTCTGGATCTGATTGTATCCGCACCCGGTAGTCAACATCGCGAGTGTGACGAGAGAGAGAGCCACCTTCGAGGAGCGCTTCATCGCTGATCTCCGATCTTGAGTTGATCCACGAAGCCCGCCGCACGAGCCATTGCATCGAGGTATGCCTCGAACTTGCTGTTGCTGCACTGCCAGCCGGGTTCTCCGCGGTGCCGCACGACCCCAAGCAACTCCTCGCCATCGATGCCGATGATGGCTGCGGCGGCCGTCGACACCTGCAGCGGGTCGGGCGAAACGGGGCGATCCTGGAGTACGAGAAGGGCGCGCAGAAGCACGAGCACCGTCGAGGCGCTCCGTTGCGCCAGATCGCCGAGAGCGGCCTCGTCGGACGAGCGTGCCGCATAGCCCTGCCTGAGCCGGAGCAGCTTGCCGCGCAGCTCGCGCTCCAGCGCCGAGCGCAGGTCGGCCGGACTCACCGTCAGTCCGGTAATCGGGTCGGGACCGCGCAACACGCTGTTCGCGGTGCGCATATCGGTGATCTCGATGGGAAAGACGTCGGTGGCCCTTGCCCATTCGGCGCGGGAGACGAGCAGCGGCGGCTCCGCGGTCGCCTTGCGCCAGTCGGTGAAGGCGTGGCCCAGGGCGCGCAGCACCGCCGGCGACAGCGAGTCGGTAACGACCAGCAGGTTGATGTCCGACCACCCGGGCACGAAATCACCGCGCGCCGCGGAGCCGTACAGCACCGCGCTGTAACCCGACGGCAGGGCCGTATCGGCCTGGGTCAGGAATGGAGTCACCACCCGCTCGACGACCTGATGCATGATCAGAAGCTTCCTCCGGACCCGCCTCCGCTGGCGCCGCCTCCACCACCGAACCCACCGAAGCCGCCGCCGCCAAAACCACCTCCACCCCCGAACCCACCTCCGCCCCATCCACCGCCGATCCACGGACCGGCACCCCAATATACCCGCCGCCGGCGCCCTCCACCGCGATTGGCCATGACCATAAAAAGTACGAAGAGAAGCAGCGGCAACAGCGACAACAGCCTCGAGCTCGGGCCTTTCTCCGGGCGGGCGGGGCTCGCGCCAACCAGCGTGGAGTCGGTCACCCCGTACCCTTGGGCAATGATAGCGACGAGAGACTTGACTCCGGTCTCGAGCGCCGGAGAGTACTGCCCCTCACGAAGCTCGGGCAGCATGAGATCGCGGACCTCGCCAGCCTTCGCGTCGGTGACGATGCCCTCGAGCCCCTGACCGACCGAAACGTAGATTTTTCCGGAGTTGGGGACGTCGGCCTGCTTGGGCACGAGAAGGAGCGCGAGACCGGCATTGCGGCGAGCGTCGCCGATGTCGGCCTTGGCGCCGATGCCCCACCGACGGATGATTTCCACGCCGACTTCGTTGGGAGAATGGTCGCCGATCGAACGGAGGGTGACGACGGCGACTTCGGCGCCGGTAGCGTTCCTGAGCCGCGCCAGGAGGTCTTCCATGGCCGCCGACGATCCGGGGTCGATCACGGAGGCGAAGTCGTTGACGTGCCCCACCGGCTTGGCCGGAAACAAGGAGTCGATTCCCGGATTCTGAGCCGACACCGCCACGGCGATCAGTTGTAGCACCGCCGCGAGGGCGATACCTTTGGCTCGTGTTCCGCCCACAGGCTCTCCTGAGACCGCCCCGACCGCGCCCCAGCTCGTTGTTGTCACCGATCCTGCGAGCGTGGACCGGCGTGGTGCTGGCTCTGGCGTCATTCGGCTGCGAACATCCACGCGACCTCGCGGTGCGCGTCTCGATTCCGGGGCCCGACTCGGTCGAGACGCCGGTGACCGGAATCGGACTCGTGGCTCTGCCGTACGACCGCGACAGCGTACTCAAGGCCCTCGAGGCAACCGCCAGGTCGCCACGACCGGCCACCGGGTCGCTCGACAGCCTCTTCGCCGATTTCCGCGCGCCCTTCGGCGGCTATTCCGGCGCTACGTTCCGCCTCAGCAAGCTCAGGGATTCGCTCGCCATGGTGCAGCACGACCTTGATTCTCTCGGCCGCGACACACCTCAGTACGGCGCGCTCTACGCCCGTTTCGGGCGTCTTTCCGATTCGCTCAAAACCGCGGAAGCCCGCACCCAAGAGGCGCGGAAGGCGCTCGACAAGGCGAGAGCGGCGTTCACCCTGCGGAGCGACACGCTCCGGGCCGCCGTTCGGCAATGGGAAGATAGCACGTATCGTGGATACGACAGCATCGTGCGCGGCCTCTCTCGCGGGCGAGACGCCGTCACCGATACGACCGGGTCAGACGGATGGGCCCACCTGCGAATCAAGCCCGGTCGCTGGTGGGTGTATGCCCGCTCCTGGGATGCCACCGATCCGAACGCGGAGTGGTACTGGAACGTGCCGGCGACGGAGGACACGTTGCTCCTTTCCAGTCGGAC
>JBBRGF010000058.1:0-16071 GCA_038240975.1 Gemmatimonadales bacterium | reverse complement strand
GGCCCCCGGAGGCCGGCGCCGAGCTGGAAGCGGCGAAAGCCGTCCTGGAGACTCCGCACGTCATCGGGATTGGCGCCAAAGGGCACCTTGTTCGCCGCGTCGATCGGACGGCCGGGGCGGTAGTAGCCGAACACCTCGCCCTGGGTGGTGTCGCCGCCCGCGAGACTCTCGAGGCTGATGACGCCGCTGGAGCTCCGGCCGTACGCCGCCGAGTAGGTGTTGACCATCGCCTCTTCGCGCGCCAAGCCGCCGAGCGGAAATTCGACGCGGGGTCCACCGAGGAAGCCCTCGTTGTTGTCGAGCCCGTCGAGCGTGTACTGCGTGTACAGCGAGTTGGCGCCGTCGAGCGACAGGGGCGGCGCATCGCCAAAGAAGCCCGAGCTCTGGGCCACGCCGGGCACGTTGAACAGCAGGGCGATCGGGTCCCTGGCGTCGGTGGGCAGGGCCTCGAGCTCTTCCCGCTCCACCGCGCCGCCGGTCGCGGCGTCCTCGGTGTTGAGCAGGGGACGGCGGCGGCGCGCCACGACCGTGAGCGCATCGAGCACCTGGAGGGGCGCGAGGGTGATCGCCATCTCGCGCCGGACGCCTGGCGCCAATGCCGGCAGGACAATGCTGTCGGGCGCGAAGCCGACCTTCGCGAGGGTGAGCCGAGTGGCCGCTCCCGCGGAAATGTCGAGGGCGAAGTGTCCGCGAGCGTCGGTTTCGGTGGCCGCGCCGCCAGGGTGGACCGTCACCCGCACGCCCGGGAGCGGCGCGCCGGGCTGGGCCCGGACCGTGCCGGCCACGTGGGCGCGGCTCTGGGCTGCCACGCCGCCGGTGACCGCCATCGTCAGGGCCAGCGCTATCGCGGCGCGGGTGCGGAGACGCTTGAGCATTGCATTGGTCCCCGTTCTGGAGAATCGCGGATCGGAGATTCGTGCGGAGACCTCGATTGACTCTCTAACGTCGAGAGCGCGGTCGTGGATTCATTTCCGCGCTGTCGAGCCTGCCGCATCACGGCCCGATGTGCCCATATTTGTCGCGATCCCACACCAATCCCCCGGCACCCAGGCCCGACAATGCTGAATTACATCTGAGCAGGCCTGCCGGTGGCGCTGTCGTTCCCGGAGGGCTACGATCCGGCGCCCGTCGCGTGCCGGCCGTGATCCGGATCGACCGCCGCCGGTACGCGAGCTTCTACTGGACGGAAGAGGCGCCCGACACCAGCTGTGCCGGGTTATCTGCGGCAGACGAAGGAGGGAAGCAGCTCCGTTCGCCGCAGGTGGCCGGCGCATCGCGGCGTACTGCTGGGCGATGATCAGTTTGGGCGAACTCGGCGACGGCTGACATCGCGGCTCAGGGATATGCCCTGAGCCTCAGCCGGTACGGGGAAGTGATGCACGAGGAGGTCGGCACCGGGCGCCGGCGGAGATTATTGCCGAGTTCATCAACGGCGCTGCGTTCAAGCCGGAGGACTGGGGAGATTCCGGTACACGCATCGTCCGTATTCAGAACCTTACGGACCGTTCTAAGCCCTTCAACAGAACCACGCGCCCGGTGCCCGACAAGCTACGCGTAAGGCCAGGGGACCTGCTAGTGTCGTGGTCTGCAACTCTGGGTGTCTTCGAGTGGGAGGGACCAGACGACGCATTGCTGAACCAGCACATTTTCAGAGTGATCCCCAATGACCTGAGGGTAGATGAGCGCTTTCTGCGCCATGGACTTGAGCTGGCAATCCTCGATATGCAGCAGCACCTGCACGGGGCAACCATGCAGCATGTCAACCGCGGAGAATTCTTAGCCACGAGACTCTTTCTGCCCAGTCTGCCCGAGCAGCGGCGGATCGCAGAGTTGCTGGATCGGGCGGAGGCGCTGCGGGCCAGGCGTCGCGCTGCCCTTGCCACGCTTGACACCCTCGCCCAATCCATCTTTCTCGACATGTTCGGCGACCCCGCAGGGAATCCTAAGGCGTGGCGTAAGCTGCCCTTCGCTGATTTGCTCACGAGTATCGACAGTGGCTGGAGTCCGCCCTGCCTAGACAGACCGGTCACGGTGAATGAGTGGGGCGTTCTCAAGCTGGGTGCGGTGACCTGGTGCGAATACAATCCGGCCGAGAATAAAGCACTCCCTGCTGGCGTGGCGCCGGATCCCGACTCAGAGGTCAAAGCGGGTGACGTGCTGTTCACCAGAAAATGCTTACGAGCTGGTCGCTGCGTGCGCGATTGTTAGAGAGACGCCGCCCCGGCTTTTGCTTCCCGACCTGATCTTTCGCTTGGAGTTGCGTCCCGATGCCGGGGTGGATACGTCATACCTTCACCAACTTCTGATACCCAACAAAGCGCAAGGAGATTCAGAAACTAGCCGGCGGCTCTGCTGGCTCAATGCCCAACATCTCCAAGGGGAGGTTGAGAACCACCCCGATCGAGGTTCCTCCGCTTTCACTCCAGCGCGAGTTCGCCAGCGCGTCGGTGCTATCGAGAAATTGAAGGCAGTTCACCGCGCCTCCCTCGCCGAGTCCGACGCCCTCTTCGCATCCCTCCAACACCGCGCCTTCCGCGGCGAACTGTAGCCTAAAGCAGCAACCAAGCTTGATTTAGTTATGGCGCATATCCTAAATTAGTGGGACCCCTTAATTGAGCTTGCCTTCGGATGAAGCGCGGACTGCAGGGCCGGTACCAATCCGCGACGGCGGGTGGCGAGACGGTGCGGGCGTTCGTCCCCGCCCCCTTGCCGCCGAAGCCGCCGCTTGCCTGGTCGGCGCCGCTGCGCGCGCGCTTCGATCAGGCGCTGCTCGCCCTCGGCCGGCTCGACGCAATGTCCCACCTGCTCCCCGACACTTCACTCCTCCTCGATTCGCTGGTCAGGAAGGAGGCGGTGCTCTCCTCCATGATCGAGGGGACTCGCTCCAGCTTCACCGATCTCCTCCTTTTCGAGCTCGGGCAAGAAGGACAGGTCCCGGTCACCGACACCCGCGAGGTGAGCCGCTACGTGACCGCGCTCGATCATGGGCTCAAGCGCCTGCGCGGCGGTTTCCCTCTCTCGTCGCGGCTGATCCGGGAGGTACACCGCGTGCTGATGAAAGGCGGTGAGGGCCAGCATGCCGACCCGGGCGAGTTCCGCCGCACCCAGAACTGGATCGGCGGAACTCGGCCTGGCAATGCGGTCTTCGTGCCGCCGCCGGCAAACGAGGTCGGCGAGTGCATGAGCCGACTCGAGCGATTCCTCCACGACGAATCAACATCGCCGCTCATCAAGGCGGCGCTGAGCCACATCCAATTCGAGACGATCCACCCGGTCCTCGACGGCAATGGCCGAGTCGGACGGATGTTGATCACACTCCTCCTGTGCCAGGAGGGCGTGCTGCGTGAGCCGCTGCTCTACCTCTCTCTCTACTTCAAGCAGCACCGGCAGCGATATTACGAGTTGCTCGACGCCACCCGCCGTTCGGGAGACTGGGAGGCGTGGCTCCGATTCTTCGCCGATGCCGTGCTGGAGAGCGCCACCCAGGCGGTGGGTGCCATCCAACGGCTGCACGCGCTCGCGGAGCACGATCGTGGAACCATCGGCCAACTGGGCCGCGCGGCGCCGTCGGCCCTCGCGGTGCACCACTCACTACAGTCACGGCCAATCACGAACACGGCGGCGCTGGTCGCGGCCACCGGTCTTACGCCCGCCACGATCAACAGGTCGCTGGTGCACCTCGAACGGCTGCGCGTGGTGCGCCGTCTGGGAAACCGCAGGCGTGACCGCGTGTTCAGCTACACCGGATACCTGGCGATTCTAAACGTGGGTACTGAGCCCTTCGGCCCCTAGGCGACGGGTGTGAGCCAGTTCCGGTTCCTCGAGCGCGAGTGGCCGACGCTATACGAAGCCGCTGCGGCGGCCGAGTCGGCCGTTTACCCCGACCCGCGCACGGCGTGCTTCCACGCCCGCCGAGCACTGGAGCTGGCGATAGCGTGGATCTACAAGCACGACGCCTCCCTGAAGCTGCCCTACGAAGACAACCTGAGCGCGCTGATCCACGATCCGATCTTCAAGAGGACCGCGGGCGAGGCCGTCTTCACCAAGGCCCGGCTGATCACCCGGCTCGGCAACCAGGCGGTGCACAGCCACAAACCGGTCCCCGACGCCGATTCGGTGGTGGCGGTCCGCGAGCTATTCCACGTGGTCTACTGGCTCGTGCGCACCTACGGACGCGAGACACGCCTCGGGCCGAGCCTGACGTTCAACGCCAATGTCCTCCCGCGGACAGCACCGCTTCCCAAACAGACCGTCGAGCAGCTTCAGGCGCTGGCAGACCGACTGCGCGAGAAGGACGAGAGCCTGGCGGCGCTGCTTTCCGACAAGAGCAGCCTGGATGAGGAGCTGACGCGACTCCGAGCCGAAGTCGCGGAGGCGAAGAAGGCGGCGGCCGCGCAGCCCGACACTCACGACTACGGCGAGACAGAGACCCGCGACTACTTCATTGATCTGCTGCTCAGGGAAGCCGGGTGGCCGCTCGACGAGGTGCGGGACCGCGAGCTCGAGGTCTCCGGCATGCCCAACAACAAGGGCCGCGGCTTCGTCGACTATGTGCTCTGGGGCGACGAAGGGAAGCCGCTGGCTCTAGTCGAGGCGAAGCGCACCCGGCGCGATTCGCGGGTTGGGCAGCAGCAGGCCAAGCTCTACGCCGATTGTCTCGAGAAGCAGTTCGGCAGGCGACCCGTGATCTTCTACTCGAACGGTTACGAGCACTGGCTCTGGGACGACGCCATCTATCCGCCGCGCCAAGTGCAGGGCTTCTACAAAGAGGACGAGCTGGAGCTCGCCATCCAGCGGCGCGAAAGCCGGAAATCGCTCTCGGCGGCCGAGGTCGACGGGAAGATCGTGGAGCGGTACTACCAGACGCGGGCCATTCGCCGGATCGGTGAGGCCTTCGAGCGCGATCACGACCGAAAGGCACTGGTCGTCATGGCCACCGGGGCCGGCAAGACCCGGACGGTGATCGCTCTTGTCGACCTGCTCATGCGGTGCAACTGGGCCAAGCGGGTGCTGTTCCTGGCGGACCGGGTGGCATTGGTGAACCAGGCGGTGAACGCGTTCAAGCGGCATCTCCCCGACGCCGCGCCGGTCAACCTCGTCACCGAGAAGGAGACCGAGGGCCGGGTATTCGTCTCCACCTACCCGACGATGATGGGGCTGATCGACGAGACTCGAGAGGGACAGCGGCGGTTCGGCATGGGTCACTTCGACCTGGTGATCATCGACGAGGCGCATCGCTCGGTGTTCCAGAAGTACCGCGCCATCTTCGAGTACTTCGACTCGCTGCTGGTGGGCCTCACCGCCACACCGAAGGACGAGGTGGACCGAAACACATACGGCCTGTTCGACCTGGAGAACGGCGTGCCCACCGACGCCTACGGTTTGGAGGAGGCGGTCAAGGATGGATTCCTGGTGCCGCCCATTGCGGTATCGGTGCCACTCAAGTTTCAGCGCGAAGGCATCACCTACGCCGACCTGTCGGAAGACGAGAAGGAGCAGTGGGACGCGCTGGAATGGGACGAAGAGGATGGGGTGCCCGACCGGATCGAGCCCGACGCAGTCAACAAATGGCTGTTCAACAGGGACACGGTGGACAAGGTCCTCGCCCACCTGATGACCCGCGGCCTGACCGTGGCCGGCGGCGACCGGCTGGGCAAGACGATTCTCTTCGCCAAGAACCAGGCCCACGTCGACTTCATCGCCGACCGGTTCAACATCAACTATCCGCATTACAAGGGCGAGTTCGCCCGGGTGATCACCTTCAAGGTGGAGTATGCACAGAGCCTGATCGACAGCTTGTCCAACAAGGACAAGCCTCCTCACATCGCGATCTCGGTGGACATGCTGGACACCGGAATCGACATACCGGAGGTCGTCAATCTCGTCTTCTTCAAGCTGATGCGCTCCAAGACCAAGTTCTGGCAGATGCTGGGCCGAGGCACGCGGCTCAGCCCGGACCTGCTCGGACCGGGGAAGGACAAGGCGTTCTTCTATCTCTTCGACTATTGCCAGAACCTCGAGTTCTTCAGCCAGGCCGTGGCGACCACCGACGGCTCAATCGGCGAATCGCTCGGCAAGCGGCTGTTCAAGACCCGGCTGGAGCTGATCGGCGAGCTGGACCATCGCGCAGCGCCGGCCGCCCCAGGAGCTGTAGCTGGGGTCGCCTTGCCCCCCTACCCCGAGCCTGTGACCGAGGCGGACGTCCGCCGTTCCGCCGCCGAGCGACTCCACGATGAGGTCAAGGCGATGAACCTGAAGAACTTTGTGGTCCGGCCGAAGCGCCGCCTGGTCGAGAAGTATGCCCGGCCGGAATCGTGGGCGGCCTTGTCGCCGGACGCGAGAGACGAGCTGGCGCAGGAGGTGGCAGGACTGCCGTCGGAACTGGACCCGGAGAACGAGGAGGCAAAGCGCTTCGATCTCCTGATGCTCAATCTTCAACTGGCAGTCCTCAAGACCGAGCCGAATTTCGAGCGTCTTCACAACCAGGTGATCGAGATAGCGGGACTACTGGAGGAAAAGAGTGCCATTCCGATGGTCCAGGCGCAGATGGCACTCCTTCTGGACCTTCAGACGGAAGAATGGTGGCCGGACGTGACCGTGGCGATGCTCGAGAGCGTCCGTCGCCGGGTGCGGAACCTCGTGCAACTGATCGACAAGCGGAAGCGGAAGCCGATCTATTCGGATTTCGAGGATCAGATGGGTGCGGGGGCCGATTTCAATCTTCCCGGCTTCGGCACCGGTGGCGATTTCGAGAAGTTCCGCGTGAAGGCGCGGGCATTCCTTTGAACGCACCAGGATCATGTCGCGATCCAGAAGCTCCGCATGAATCGGGCTCTCACCCCGACCGACATCGAGGAGCTGGAGCGCATACTAGCGGAGAGCGGGATCGGCGGAGCCGACCACCTCAACCAGGCCAAGGCCGAGTCTCAGGGCCTCGGCCTGTTCGTCCGGTCTCTGGTCGGCTTGGACCGGGGAGCTGCGAAGAACGCGCTCGCCGGATTCCTCGAAGCCAGGTTGCTGCAAGCGAATCAGATCGAGTTCGTGAATCGGATTGTCGACCATCCCACCGAGCACGGTGTCATGCCGGCGTCCTTACTCTACGAGTCACCGTTCACCGACCTCTCACGCTCGGGTCCCGAGGGTCTCTTTACGATGGACCAGGTGGAGCAGTTGGTGGAGGCCTTGGACCGGGTCAGGGCGACTGCGGTGGCGGCTTGAGGATGTGGCTTTACTGTCGCAGCAGTGTTCCGAGATGAATGCCGCTCAGCAGACGCTTGCGGAGCTGACCGGTATGTGAGTGCGTCGTGACGTCATGTCCGAACTTATGAGCCAGTTGGCCCGTCGCCTGGAGGTCAGGCTCATCAAGACTGCGGCAGTCGATGTCAGGCACTCGAGATGCAACAGACCTGGCTCGCGTGCTGATCTGATGCCCAGTTCGCGAAGCAGATGCAACAGATGACGAGGTTTGCGGCTTCTGCTGCATTGCAAATGCAACAGAGGTCCGTAGCTTGGGAATTTCGATTAGGGGGCTAATGCGGGTTCAAGAGACCGGCTATGGTCCGAAAATATCCCCAGGAGGTGCCGTGGTCCCCGAGCGTACCACCCACATCCTAAAGATCACCCGGCTGTGGTTTCCCCTGGCCGTTGCCTTGGTGGCGGGCTGCGCCAAACCCGGCTCGAATGGATCCAGCAAGGCCGGTGGGTCCGACGGTCCCTCGAACGCGGGCACGCCCGTCCCGCGAAAGGACGGCGATGCTAAGACCGGGCGGGACGTCTTCCGATTTGAGACGTTCGGCAACGAGCGGTTCTGGACCGATGCAGTGCGCTTGCCCGCGGGGGTAACGGCCGCTCGGGTGACGCCCCTCCAGGCGATGGAGCTGGGCTTGAGCGTAGACGTCGACGCGCTGGATGCCGCCACGCGGGAAGCGCTGGCGACGGAGCTTCGGGCCGATCCCTCCGGGAAGAGCTCGGCGTTACTCAACGACCCGGCGACGACAGGCAAGCTGATCAACGCCAACGCCGTCATCGGCATGCCGGTCAAGGACGTCAACGGGGACGGCGTGATGGACGCCGCCGCAGGCGACAAGGTCGGCGCGAGCTGCGCCCTCTGCCACACCATCACTGACGGATCGGCCTTTCGCCTGCCCCATGGGGGCTCGATAGGCCACCGCGAGGACGGCCGTACCAACCACAACCTGAACATCGGGAAGATTTTCGCGACGGCCGCCAACTCGCGAGCGTTGTACCCGGTGCTGCAGCTCACCCTGAAGGCGAACAAGGACAAGACCCTCGGCCGCGCTCCGACCGGATTGACGGAGACCTCGACGGAAGCGGAGGTGGATGCCTACCTCTCCAACCCGAAGTTTTATCCCGTTGGGATGTTCGACGACAGCTTCGACGGCAACGGCGACCCGATGCACACCACGCCATTATTCCGCCAGGATCTCGCCGCCCCCTTCGGCAGCGAAGGGGCCATCGCCCGGCTGGATAACTTCAGCAACCTGGTGTACACCGGGCTCTTCGATCAAACCACCCTCACCACCCCGGGCGGGCGCGCCTTCCTCCACAAGCTGGGCGGTGCGGCGGGAGACGAGATCGCCGACGACTACGTCAAGGTCCTCGCGGCCACCGGGGTGACCGGCTACCCCTACGTCAAAGCGACCCCACACCCCATGCCCGGGACCGAAGACGCGCCCCTAGGCATCCGGGTAGACAACGCCAAGCTGCTGGACATGAACGCCTACCTGGCCAGTTTGCCGGCTCCTCACGGAGCAGACGTAGACGAGGCGGCTGCAGAGCACGGCGGCCAGATGTTCCGGACGGTGGGATGCACCGGTTGTCACAATGCGGATCAGGCCAAGATCGTGCCGCCCAACATGATTGCCATGAAGACGATCTTTCCTGGCGATAACCCGATGGTCCTGGCCCAGCGAATGCCCCCGCTCAACCCGGTCGAGAACACGGTGGCCTCTATCTTTGATGACAAGATGGCGGTGGTCAACGCGAGCCTGCGCGGAGACATCCGGGGTACCGCGCTCCCCTTGTTGCTGGATCTCGCGCGGAAGCCGGTGTTCCTGCACGACAACTCGGTGCCGACTCTGGACAACCTACTCGACCCAACCCGCGGGCCCAGCGCACCGCACCCCTTCTACCTCTCGGACCCCAAGCAGAGGGGGGACATGGTGGCGTTTCTCAGGGGCCTCGACACAGAGACTTCTCCCGGCAAATGAACCGGCGTCCGTCCTACCCCGATCTGCTAGGAGGTCCACGATATGGCGAGGGTCATAGAAACCGCACCCCTGACTGGGGCGACAGACGATAGTTTCGGCTGGACGCTCGAGGCCACAGGCGCGAGGGTGATTCGGTACGGACTCGTCCTGGTCTTGTTCTGGGTCGGCGCGTTGAAATTTACGGCCTACGAGGCCGATGGCGTGCATATGCTGGCGTCGAACAGTCCGTTGCTCTCCTGGGCAACCCAGTTGTTCAGCGTGAGAGTATTCGCGATGTTGTTGGGGATCGTCGAGATCTCTCTTGCCATACTGATCGCCACTCGCCCGGTCCTGCCGAAGCTCTCGGCGCTGGGGAGCATGGGAGCGATCATCATGTTCCTGATCACGCTCACCTTTCTCCTGAGCACGCCGGGAGTGTGGCAACCGGGCTACGGGTTCCCCGCGCTCTCTCCCAACCCGGGCCAGTTCCTGGCCAAGGATCTGGTGCTGCTCGGAGCGGCCATCTGGACTGCGGGTGAGGCACTGCGGGCTGCGAGAGTGCAGAGCTTGATGTGAACCCGGGGCGATAAAGAAGAAGACAAGCGACATCAATTCCGCACGCGCTGGCCAAGCCTGCCCTGGCGCACTTGACCGAGGGTTATGCAAGCCACACCTCAACACATCCCCTATCATACCCCATACTAAAGCCGCACTTTAGCTAGGCCCGCTCTTGCCTCGTCCGCGGAAAGGTCCATGTGAGGCAAAGGGGGGAATACTCCCGGATCCTCACGGCGACAACCTTTCCACCCTCCATCCCTTCCCGCTCTCCTTCACGTACCTGATCCGGTCGTGCAATCGATTCGGGCGCCCCTGCCAGAACTCGATCGTATCCGGCACCACGCGATACCCGCCCCAGTGGGGCGGCAGCGGGATGTCGCCGCCCTCGAACCGCTGTTCGACCTCCTGAAGATCCTTCTCCAACATCGCCCGCCCTGGAATCACCCGGCTCTGGTGCGAAGCCCAGGCGCCGAGTCGGCTGCCGAGTGGACGGGTCCTGAAATACTGCTCCGACTCCTCGCGGGATGCGAGGCCCACGCCACCGGTGACCCTGACCTGCCGCTCGAGCTCTTTCCACAGGAACACCAGCGCGGCCCGGGGATTGGCCTCGAGCTCCGCCGACTTCCGGCTACGATAATCGGTGAAGAAGACGAAGCCGCGCTCGTCGAACGCCTTGAGCAGGACGATGCGGGCGGACGGTGCACCGGCGGGCGTGGCTGTCGCGAGAGTCATGGCGTTCGGCTCGGGCACCTGGGCCTCCTGCGCCTCCGCGAACCAGCGGGCGAACTCGACGATGGGATCGTGGCTCACGTCGGTTTCGTCCAGGCGGGCGTGGGCGTAGTCGCGGCGAAGATCGGAGATCGGGCTCGGCGTCGTCATGGCAGGACCGGGAGACGGGTGTCCTATATGTATACCCGGCGGCCCGAGAAAAGTCCCGAGGGTCAGTCGGCGCGGAGCGCCCCGAGCGGATCGACCCGGGTTGCCCGGCGGGCCGGTTGCCAGGTGGCGAGCAGCGCAACGGCGAGGAGAAGCAGGGAGATGGCGAGATACGTCACCGGGTCGGTGGGCTCGATCCCATAGAGCTGGCTGGCGAGGAGCCGGCTAACGAGCAGGGCCAGGAGTACGCCTGCCGCCAGCCCCGCGAGCGCCAGCGCCAGCCCCTCCGCAACGACGAGCCGGCGCACGTATCGCGGCTGCGCGCCCAGCGCGAGTCTGATGCCGATCTCGCGGGCCCGTTGCGCTACGCCATGGGCCATCACTCCGTAGACGCCGACAGCGGCGAGAGTGAGGGCGAGAGCGCCGAAGAGGACGAGCAGGAGCATGGTAAAGCGCGGCCGGGAGAGGGAGTCCGAGACGACGCGATCCATCGTGCGCAGGTTCGCGACGGCGAGCTCGGGATCGAGCGACGCGATCTCGCGTCGCACCGCTCCGGCAATGTCGAGGGGATCGCCGCTGGTGCGGAGGACGACCGACATACTGCGGCGTGCTTCTCTCACGGTCACCGGAAGCTGCCGATGAGGCAAGGTGTATTCCGCCCGGGCCGCCCTCGCTATGCCCCAGCTGCGGACATCCCGGGTCACGCCGACGACCGTCATCCACGGCGTCGAATCACCCAGCACCTTGAACCGCCGGCCGACCGGGTCGTCACCGTGCCAGAGCGTGCGGGCCATCGTCTCGTTCACGACGGCCACAGGCGGCGCGCGCTCATCATCGGACGGAAGGAGCACGCGGCCACTCACGATGGGAATCCGCATGGCCCTATAGTATCCCGGCGTGGCGATGTTGACGGCGGGGCTCGGCGCCGGATCGCCGGGCCTGATGGGCCGCCCCTCGATCTCGACGTCCCAGTTGCCTTCGCGGCCGGTCAGCGGCAGCAATGAAGCGGCCCCGATCGCGGTCACGCCTGGCAGTCCGCCCAGGCCCTGGAGCAGCCCCTCGTAGAACCCAAGCACCTTGGTGGTGTCGTTGTAACTGGCCTCCGGCAGCGATAGATCGAGGGTGAGCACGTGATCGGACCGGAAGCCGAGGTCTACGTTCCGCAACCGCCAGAAGGACTGAATCAGGAGTGCGGCGCCTGCCACCAGCACCATCGCGAGCGATATCTCGAGGACAACGAACCCGCGGCGGAGCCGGCGCCGTCTCGGCCCTGTCCCGCTCGAGCCGCCCTCCTTCAGACCGCCCTGAAGGTCCAGCCTCAACGCCTGGAGAGCCGGCGCCAGGCCGAAGGCGACGCCGGTGAGCATCGAGAGTCCGAGGGTCACGGCGCAGACCGTGTAGTCGATCGCGATGGCATCCCGCCGGGGCAGACCGGCGGGATCGAGCGAGAGGAGAAGCGGCACGCCCACCGCGGCCAGCAGCAGTCCGAGCGCGCCCCCCGCGGCGGCGAGGATGAGGCTTTCGGTGAGGAGCTGGCGGATCAGCCGTCCGCGGCCGGCACCCAGCGCGGTCCTGAGGGCCAGCTCCCGGCGGCGGCCTTCCGCCCTCAGGAGCAGGAGATTGGCCACGTTCGCGCAGGCGACGAGCAGCAGCAGTCCCGCAGCGCTGAGCAGAGTCAGGAGCGCAGGGCGGATAGAACCGACGAGCGTGTCGGTAAGGGACTCCACTCCCATGCTGAACCCCATGTTGGCCGGATACGCGTCGGAATTTTCCGGCACGAGGCGGCCGACCAGCGCGGCGAGCTGACTCGACGCGTCGGCGAGGCTCAGACCGGGACGAAGACGTGCGACGGCCTCGAGGTAATGCCCGGTACGCGGCGCAGGTGTGCCGCGATCGATCTCGAGCGGCACGAACATCTCAGCGTCGCCGAAGGTGAAGCCTCGAGGCATGACGCCCACCACCACGCGCGGCGTGCCGTTCAGCGAGAGCCGGCGACCCAGGACGCCGGGATCACCGCCGAACCGTCGTTGCCAGAAGCCGTGCTCGAGGACGACGACCTGGCCCTGCCCGGGACGATCTTCGTCGGGGCCGAAGAATCGCCCGAGCACCGGCTGAACGCCGAGCGCTCTCGCGAAGCTTGCCGTGGTGCTCATCGAAGCGACCCGTTCGGGTGGTCCCACACCGGCTAGCGTCAGCTTCCCGGCGCGATACGCGGCGACGGCGGAGAAGGCGGAAACAGACCGTTCGAGATCGAGCAGCTCCGGCTCGGAGAGGACCGAATGGGGAAGATCGATCCCGGTGAATACATCGTACACGGAGACGAGGCGTTCGGGATTGCCATATGGGAGTGGGCGAAGCAGGACGCCCTTCACGACGGTGAAAATGGCGGTATTCGCGCCGATGCCCAGCGCCAGCGTCACGAGGATGGCGGCGGTGAGTCCGGGACTGCGCGCCAGCGTGCGCAATGCGTACACGACGTCCTGGCGGAGGCCCGACCACGCGTCTTTGCGGCGAGTGGAGGTGGCCGTCCGGTCGACGATGCGCCGGCACGACTCGCGGGTACGAGCGAGATCGCCGAACCGCCGCAGCGCCTCCGCGCGCGCCTCCTCGGGCGACATGCCCGCGGCGACGTACTCCTCGGTTCGCATGGCGAGGTGCAGCTCGAGCTCCTCGTCGACCTCCGTGCGCGAGTCGCGACGGCCGAGCTGCAACGTGCGCCACCATCCCCGAGGGACACGCATGGGCTTAGCCGGTGCTTTCGGCGGCCCGCAAGACCTTACCCACGGCTTCCGCATATCGAGTCCAGCTCGAGGCTTCGACCCGGAGATGCTGTCGTCCCCTGGGATTGAGGCGATAGAACTTCGCGCGCCGATTGTTCTCCGAGACTCCCCATTCGGCCGAAACGAGCCCTCGCTCCTCCAGCCGGTGGAGCGCGGGATAGAGCGACCCTTCCTCCACATGCAGCACGTCGTCGGTGAGCCGCTGAATACACCGGGCCACCCCATAGCCGTGGCAGGGACCCCAGGTGAGCGACTTGAGGACGAGGAGATCGAGCGTTCCCTGCAACAGGTCTACCGTTCGAGTGGCCAGAGCACCCCCCATAGAATGACATAGGGAAAGTAGGAGGCTTCCCTAGAATGGCAAGGGGTGAGCCGTCGGGGCGGTTGTGGGCAGAGGCCGGGGCGGCTTAAATGCATTCCCAATGTCTCGTATCCGGGTATGTCTCTCGGTCACGATCGCGCTCTCGGCGCTCGCCTTCAGCCAGGTCGGAGCCCAGTCCGCTCCGTCGCTTCAGACCGGCCGCCTGGCCGTGGGCGGCCTCGACCGTACGTACCTGCTCTCCGTCCCTTCGACCTACCGCCCGGGACATTCCTCGCCGCTCGTTCTCGTCTTTCATGGCGCCGGCGCGAGCGCGCGAAGCATGGCGCGGCACACCGGTTTCTCGGCGCTGGCCGAGCGCGAAGGGTTCATCGTGGCATACCCGGAGGGAATCGGTCACCGGTGGAACGACGGCAGGGGCTATGGCGCGCCGCACGACGACGTCGGCTACGTCCGCGCGCTTCTCGACACACTCGGCCATCGGCTCGCGATCGACCCGAAGCGGATCTACGCCACCGGAATCTCGAACGGCGCCATGTTCTCGTATCGTCTCGCCTGTGACCTCTCCGGCGCCTTCGCGGCCATCGCGCCGGTAGCGGGGGCGATGCCCGAAGCGCTCGTGGCCGCCTGCATGCATGTTGCCCCGGTCTCACTCGCCGCCTTTCAGGGCACTGCCGACCCCCTCGTCCCGTACGACGGCGGCGGGGTGGCGGCTCGCCGGGGGCAGGTTCTCTCCGCAGCCCGCAGCGTCGAGCTCTGGTCCGAAACCGCGGCCTGCGCCGGCCCGCCGGCGGTCGAGTTGGAGCCTGACAACGCTCCATCGGACGGGATGAGGGTTCGTCGCACGGCATACCCGGGATGCAAGGACGGACGCGACGTGGAGCTGTATACCATCGAAGGCGGCGGCCATACCTGGCCGGGAGGGCCGGCATCGGGGCCGGCCGTGGGCCGAGTGACCCGTGACATTGACGCGACCGCGGCAATCTGGTCGTTCTTCTCGAAGCATCCCAAGCCGTGACCGCGCCGACATTGCCGGGTCTGACGATGGACTACCCGCTGACCGTCGGTGCCATCGCGCGCCGTGCCGAGACGCTGTGGGGGCGCCGCAGCGTGATCAGCCGGCGGACGGACGGCTCGCTCCACCGCTCGACATACGGCGAGTGCCTGCATCGGGCGGGCCGCCTCGCCGCCGCGCTCCACCGTCTCGGCATCGGCCGTGGCGATCGGGTCGCCACGCTCTGCTGGAACCACCACCGGCATCTCGAAGCGTACTTCGCCGCCCCCCTTCTGGGCGCGGTCCTGCACACCCTCAACCTGCGGCTCCATCCATCCGAGCTGCGCTACATCGCCTCGCATGCCGGCGACCGCGCGGTCATCGTCGACCGGTCGCTGCTGCCCCTCCTCGACAGCTTTCGCGGCGATACGGCCATTCGCCACGTCATCGTTGCCTCCGACGGCGGTGAAGATCCGGAGGGAGCGCTCGATTACGAGTCGCTGCTCGCGGCGGAGTCGGGCTCCTCGCCCACCTTGCCGGAGCTCGACGAGCGCGACGCGGCATCGATGTGCTACACGTCGGGCACCACGGGCCGGCCGAAAGCGGTAGTCTATTCCCACCGCGCGCTCGTGCTCCACTCCATGGCGACGGCGATGGCCGGCAGCTTTGCCCTGAGCGAGACGGACGTCGTGCTCGCCACGGTGCCGATGTTCCACGCGAACGCCTGGGGGCTGCCGTATACGGCGGCGCTCACCGGCGCGGCGCTCCTGCTTCCAGGCGAGCATCCCACCGCCGCTACCCTGCTCGACCTCTGCCATTCCGAGGGCGTCACCTTCAGTGCGGGCGTCCCGACCGTCTGGCTCGGCGTACTCGATGCGCTGGATGCCGGGCCCGGAGCCTGGGACCTGTCACGACTCAGAACCCTCGTGATCGGCGGCGGGGCCGCACCCGAGGCGCTGATGCGGGGACTGGAAGAGCGCCACGGGCTCCGCACCCTCACATCCTGGGGAATGACGGAGATCGCACCGGTCGGCACGCTCGGCAGGCCGACCAGCGAAGCGGCAGCGCTTGCTCCGGATGACCGCCATGCATTCAGGTTGAAGGCCGGCCTCCCGGGTGCACTCCTGGAGTTGCGGGTGCGGAACGAATCGGGTGTCGTGCCGTGGGACGGTGTGACGATGGGCGAGCTCGAGGTCCGCGGGGCGTACGTATCATCCGCGTACTTCGAGCCTGATGACGGAGGAGACTGTTTCACCTCCGACGGATGGTTCCGCACCGGAGACATCGCGACCATCGACCCGATGGGCGCCCTCGACATCCGCGACCGGAGCAAGG
>JBBRGF010000057.1:0-16242 GCA_038240975.1 Gemmatimonadales bacterium | reverse complement strand
CTCGACCGACGGACCAAGCAGGGCCCCCCGCCGTGGGGCAGCGGTGCTCGAGCTCAGTTCCGGAGGCTATCGAGATGCAGCCCAAGCCGCTCCGCGCCTACGCCACCGTCACGACTCGCTCCGTCACCAACCGGACCGCTTGCTTCATACGCTCGACTGAAACGCCATCTCGTATCCACCACCCGTCCCGCTACCCGACAGACGTCTGAAGTGGGTGTCCCCGGAACCGGCAACAGCTCACTCATGATCCGGAAGGTGCGGCTATGAATTCGGATAGAGAAAAAGAGGGAACGGACGAGGCGCTCCCGCATATTCCCTTGAGTCGGGCATTGGGTCAGAGCGAGCAGGTGAAAGACAAGGTGGAGCAGTGTGCGGCCGAACTGTCATCGGTCAACGCGGTGCTCAAGGAGGAAATCACCGAGGGTGTGCCGCTTCACGAGGTCGAGCGCGCGCTAGGTATGAGCGAAGAAGTCGAGGCCAAGGTGCAGCAATGCGCGGACGATCTCGCCAACGTCAACGACGCGCTGGCAGAAGAAATCGATGAGCGGCACAACCTGCAGCATCAGCTCTCAAAGACCGCTGCCGCGCTGTCGCAGAGCAAGGTTGAGGAGCGAAAGGCGCGACATCTCGCTCTCCATGACCCAGTGACCAGTCTGCCCAATGTGACACTCTTCAATGACAGGCTGCGCAACGGCCTGGCGCAGGCGCAGCGCCATGGGTGGCGTCTGGCGGTGATGTTCATCGACCTCGATGAGTTCAAGGGCATCAACGATACGCACGGGCATGACGTCGGCGACCGCGTCCTGCAGATAGTGGCGCAGCGATTGAAAACCTTCGTCCGGGGCGGCGATACAGTCAGCCGCCGCGGGGGAGACGAATTTCTGTTTCTGATGCTGGAGGCCAAAGACAAGGACAATGCCGCAAACCTTGCGACGAAGATCATCGACAATATTGCGCAGCCGTGCGAGGTCGACGGCGTCACGCTCACTGTCAGGCCGAGTATCGGGATAGCGCTCTTTCCTGAGGATGGACAATCGATGCAAGAGCTGCTCAAGCATGCCGACATTGCAATGTACGCGGCCAAACAGCAGAAGGCCGGTCCTGCGCTATATGGCCAGGTCGCGTCCTCCTAGGAGCCTGCCTTGGATGACCATCGAAGTGCGGCCGGCATCATTCCACCGTGGAGTTCAGGCAAGTCACCAAGGAGGTTGAAGCATGTTTATCTCATCGATGAAAGCCACGGCTCTGCTGGGAAGCCTGATGATGCTGAGCCTGCCCGTTCCGAAGGAAGGATCCAGACTCACTCCCGACCCGCAGGTCAAGCCGAAGCCGGTTACGGTGACCGGGTGCCTGCAAAAGGGAGATGAAGAAAACGAATTCGTCATTACCGACAAGGCCGGTAAGAAGTATGAGATCATGAGCGATTCCGTGGCGCTCACTGGTCACGTCGGCCATACGGTGACGGTGAAGGGCACCATGGTCGCCGAGGAAAAAAGAGAAAAAGAAATGAAAGAGGAGAAGGACGAGAAGTCGGAAAAGGGTGAAGCGAAGGAGTACGAAGACGGCCACCTTCAGGTGACGAGCATGACAATGGTGAGCCCAAAGTGTAGTTGATTCCCCAGTGATCGCTTATGAAGCAGAGCGGCGCCCAGGTGCCGCTCTGCTGGTTTCTGACTTGTGCGAGGGCATTTGGGAGGCATCGATACGTCGTTGAAAGCCTGGCGCGCCATGCCTCCCAGCACCGAGACCCGCATCGATCGCGAGCGTATCGCCGCAGCCGCGGCCACGATCCGCCCGTACATCCGCCGGACGCCGATTCTTCGCATCGACGGGGCCGATATAGGCCTGGCACCGTTTCCGCTGACGCTCAAGCTCGAGCTCCTGCAGCACGCCGGGTCGTTCAAGGCGCGCGGCGCCTTTACCAATCTGCTGCTTCGCCACGTGCCCGAGGCGGGTGTGGTGGCGGCATCGGGCGGCAACCACGGCGCCGCCGTGGCATTCGCCGCTCGGCAGCTCGGCGTGCCGGCCCGGATCTTCGTTCCTATTTGCGCATCGCCGGCGAAAGTCGAGCGGATTCGAGGCTACGGGGCCACGCTGGTGGTCACCGGTGAGCGTTACTCCGACGCGCTTGCGGCGAGCGAGATCTGGGCGGCGGAGTCGGGTGCCATGCAGGTGCACGCCTTCGACCAGGAGGAGACGCTCCTGGGGCAGGGCACGCTGGGACTCGAGCTCGAGGAGCAGGAGCCCGGCCTGAAGACGCTGCTGGTTGGCGTCGGCGGGGGTGGCCTCATTGGCGGTCTGGCCGCCTGGTATGCCGGCCGCGTGCAGGTGATAGGGGTCGAGCCGAAGCTCGCACCGACCCTGACGGCGGCGCTCTGTGCCGGTAGGCCGGTTGACGCGGAAGCCAACGGCATCGCGGCCGACTCGCTGGCGCCGCGGCGCGTGGGTGAGCGGGTATTTCCGATCGCGCGGGACCATGTGGCCAGGGTGATTCTCGTATCGGACGACGACATTCGCCGCGCACAGGAGACGCTCTGGAGCGCGGTCCGGATCGTGGCGGAGCCGGGTGGCGCGGCGGCCTTCGCCGCACTGGTCGGCGGCTGCTACTCACCGGCGGCCGGCGAGCAGGTCGGGGTGGTTATCAGCGGTGGCAACACGGTCGCGGTCGATTTCGCCCGCTAGAATTCGTCTCTACATCCTTCTCACCCGCACCGGGCGGGAATACGACGGCACCTTCTTCGAGGTGTCCTGCACCGAGCTGGCGACGCAGTTGGCGAAATAGGTCCTGACTTCGTTAACCTGGCCGTGACTGTCGGCGCGGTACGCGAGACGGTACTCCGCCGGGTCGGTGCCGGCCACCAGGGTCCCGGTTCCTATGTATTGCGGCGCCGTGCCGGCGCCCTCCTTGTAAAACTCGACCTTGTCGGCCACCGACGACCCGGCGCCCTCGCGCGGGTTGATCTGGATCTCCGCCGTGAGACCGATCGTCTCGGCGCCCGGCGGAGTGTCGTACACGTCCGTGGTGTTATCGACCGTGGCGCCGGCCGCGGAGGTCATCCTGCAAAACGGCGGCGGAAAGAAGAACGCCTCCTGAAGGGGCTCGAGGAGCTTCGTTCGTGGTCCGACCGACGAATAGCCAACGGTGGTGTTGGGCACGTCCCAGTTGTTGCTCCAGTTCTTGCCCGCCACGCAGTTGGGTGCCGTGCCCGTCCATCCGGGCGCGCAGCCGTTCTTGGTCAGGTACGAGGCGCCCGTCGCGTTGTTCTCTCCCTGCCGAACGATGATCGTGCCTGTCAGCGGATCGTTGAGCCAGACGTTGCTGTAGTTGCCGCCATGGCCGAACATCTCGCGCGAGAGACGCCTGTGGCCGGCCGACCGCGTCCACATGTCGGTCGCGTTGTTGCCGTAGACAACGCCAAAGCCAGCGGCAGCGGCCGCGGGGATGTTGTCGGTAATCCTGGTCAACAGAGACCAGTACCTCACCGGCTCGACGTTCCGGTTGTCCCAGATGCCCTTCCTGCCTGCGAGCCGCAGGACCGCCGCGCCGTCCAGGCCAATCCACTTGGCGACGCCGGAGGCCTGATTGAACTGCTGAGCGTCATCGGTGTAGAGCAATGCCGTGCCGCGGGGCGATCCCATGCCCGCCTGCTTGATATAGAGGTCGAAGATGTCTGTGAGCTTTTGGCCACAGGCGCGCTGCACCGCGTAGTTCATCAAGGCATGCCCGATGTCGGTGTATTCGAAGACGCTCCCGGGGGCCAGCGCCGGCTCCCGGTTCTGCTCGGCTCTGGTGCGCGCTATCGTGAAAGCGTCGGCGGGATACAGGAACTTGGTGCCCCCACCGTCGGCCCGATCGTAGGCATTTTGCCACCGGGGGTCACCGCGACAGACGGCACTCGGATTGCTGTAGTCGCAGATGCCGCTCGTGTGACTGGACAGCTGCTCGATCGTGATATCGGTCCAAGGGTATACGGTGCCCCACCGGGCACCGTCGTCGTGCGCCAGCCATCGGGACGCCGGATCCGAAAGTCCCACCCCGCACCTGCTCATCGCGTACACCAGCGTCGGCGCTCCCAGAAGCCCCTTGGAGGCGGAGTAGGCGTGGTAGGGGCTGGTGCCTCCTCTGTCGAAGAGGATCTTGTCGTTTCTGATGACGATCAAGCGCTTGGTGTTGTACTGGGAATCGCTGATGCCGTTCCAGACGTCCAGGAGCGTCGTGGTGCAGCCGAGCTGTCGGGTGGCCCCGCACATCCCCTGGCTCTCGGGCGTGGCCGAGACCCAGCTGAAGCCTTTATACGTCACCGCGGGAGTGATGGGAGCTGGCAGGTCGGGCACAGCGGTGGGCTCGGTGTTCACGCAGCCGGCGGTGAGAACGCCAGCGGCCAGCACCGAGGCGAGCGACGGGCTGAGACGTGCGTGTGTCATGGCACCAACCTCGATTCTATCGTGCGGTGGTAGCGAGCTCCCGGCCTCTCCGAAGGGCCGACCGGGGGAGCCACACCGGTTCTCCATCTATTCCCGCCGGCGCTTCCACCGCCAGCCAGTCGAGCATCGCGGGGAAGAGATCGACCGTCCTGAGCGCGGTGGACGGCACAGGCTGGCTGGCCCAGACCGGCGTCTGCATGTGAGGCCGGATCAGGCTGCCGTGACCGGCTTTGTGCTCGGGCACCTCGAACCGCTCGCGAAAGTCGTAGCCCTCTTTCGCGACCACCACGAGATCGCCGGTGCGGTCGGCCTTGAACTGATCTAAAAGGTGAAATACCGCGTCGGGATATTCCGAGTTCCAGGTGGCCTCGAGCCAGCCGCGCTGCGTATCCGTCCGGGCGCCGCCGATAGCCAGGGGATCGCCGTCGAGTGGCGAGTACGTCACCTGCCCGTCCGATGAGACGAGTCGCGCGCTGCCGCTGCTACTCGCCACCCATACGCCTCCATTTTGCATTTCCGCGGCGGCGAGCGCTACCCCCGGCTCCCTGAGCAGGGCGGAGACGACGTCCGCGGCCACTCCGAACGCATCCGGCCGGCGCAAGCGCTCGATCGGCCACCGGCGGTCGCGGCGATCGCCCGGCCGGGCGTAGACCATCGCCGAGCCGTTCCCCGCCACCATCACCGCCGCCCGCGGATTCCGCTCCCAGATGACCGGATGGGACAGAGTCGGAATCCCCTGGCGGCGGAACCACGAGGCCAGATCGAGGTGGGTGTGCACCGAGGTGGCGCCATGATCGCTCACCACGAGGATGAGCGTGGTCTCCAGCTCGCCGCGTTGCCGGAGCAGGGCGCGAACCGCGCCGACCGTCTCGTCGACCTTTCGTAGCGCCCGCCGTACCGGCTCGGCGTCCGGAGCGGTCTGATGGGTGTAGCCGTCTACCGCAGGAAACTGGGCGAACACGAAGCGCCAACCGCCATCCACGCCCTTGAGGAGATGACGCGAGACGGCGTCGTCCGACGGCTGGTGCCAGAGCGCGTAATGTGCGAGGCCTCCCCAGAACTGGCGCTCGCGTCGGGAAGGGTCACGCGCGGGCGTGAGCCCGCGGGCGACCGGGGTGAAGATCCCCAGGCTCTCGGGCACCAGCTCGAAGATGGTCCGCACGTCGGGAGCGATGTCGGCGTCGAGCTTTGGCGCCTGGTACCCGCAGTAGCTCCGCACCGCGTCGCGACCTGCCCACCAGCGCCCGCAATACGCGCGGCGGTCGAGCCAGCGGATGGACGGTATGTTACAGGCGCCCGGGGTGCAGCCGGTGAGAAATGGCAGGTAGGCGACGCTGGTGGTGGAGGGAAAGACGGTGATGGCTCGATTCCGCCCGCCTTCGGCGATCATCGCGGCCAGGTTGGACAGGTCTCCCGCCTCGAGCATGGCCTCGCCGACATCGGGGCGCAGTCCGTCGACGAGCAGAAGCAGGCATCGGTTGCGTGGCGGAGGCATCCGGCAAAGCTAACTGCCTCTGGTCGCGGAGACAGCGCCGGTCGTGTGAGCCCCGTCGCATCGCGACGGGGCGCTGGCGAGCTAACTTTCACGTTCCGCCGAAACACTGAGGCATTGTCCAGGTCGAAAGGCCGTCATGGGATCGATTCTGGTTGTAGACGACGAGCCCGCCCTGCGGGTGATGATCGCGCGAGGACTCAAGGCCGACGGATTCACCGTGGTGCTTGCCAGCGACGGGATGGAGGCATGGGGCCTCCTCGAGGAGGGTAACGGCCCGTTCGATCTGCTGGTGGTCGACATAGTGATGCCCAGGTGGGATGGCGTCACCCTCATGCGGCGCGTGAAGGCCGAATATCCCGCCCAGCGCATTCTGCTCATTACCGGCCGCGTCGACCGAACCCTCGATGCAAGCGTCCCGCCCAACGTGCCTCTTCTGCTCAAGCCTTTCACGCCCGACGCCCTGGTGCGTGCCGCACGGTCCGCGATGTCGCCGCGCTCGCAGGGCACGACTGCCTGGGTCTGAGCCCTGTCGGAGCCGAACAAACCCCGGTAAAAGCCGAAACTTCCGTCACTGGTTTGTGCGATACCTCACCGCGGCACCTTCCGTCCGGACAATAGGTTAGGTTGCAGGTCACGAATCAGTGACAATTGCGGCTCAACCTCATCACGCCCATCCACGAGGCCTCCTTTGTATATCGATCCGACGGCAGGAAGCCTGGCTCTCCAGTTCATCGCCGCCGCGGCGCTCTCGAGCGTTGCCATGTTCTCCCGCGTGCGTCAGGGCGCAAAAACCTTCTTCAAGTCGCTCCTTCCCGGCCACAATCGGTGGCATGGCAAGCAATAGACGGGTCGTTTCGCGACCCTAGCGGCTTCGTATTCACTCGCGACGGCACCCTTTACCGGCAGGTTAACCAGTCATTCAAGGCCCCGTTCGACGCATTCATGGCGTCGGGGCTGTATGACGACCTGGTGGGGGAGGGGCTCCTCGTACCTCACCGCCAGGCGCCAATCGGGCTGGCCGCGACCGATGAGGCGTGGAGGGTGCTCGAGCCCGAGCGAATTCCGTTCATCTCGTATCCGTACGAGTGGTCGTTCGGGCAGCTCCGCGACGCCGCCCTCCTGACGCTGAGCCTTCAGGAGCGGGCGCTGGCGCGCGACTTCGTGCTCAGGGACGCGAGCGCCTATAACGTCCAGTTCCGCGATGGACGGCCGTTGTTCATCGATACGCTCTCTTTCGAGCCACGGGAGGAGGGCAGCGCGTGGATCGCGTACCGGCAGTTCTGCGAGCACTTCCTTGCTCCCCTGCTGCTCATGAGCCGCCGGGACATCCGGTGCGGGACCCTCCTGCGGTCGTATATCGATGGTGTGCCGCTCGATCTGGCCAGTCAGCTGCTGCAATGGAAAAGTTGGCTCAGCCCCAGCGTGCTCTTCCACGTTCACCTGCACGCCAAGGCGCAGGCCCACTACGCCGACGGCCCGACCGTCGCCAACGGGCGGCGCCGGACGATGAAGAGAGATGCGGTGCTGGCCCTGGTTGGGGGTCTCAGGAGCTGCATCGAGGCGCTGGAATGGAGCCCTGCCGGCACGGAATGGGCAGACTACGTAGACGATAACAGCTACACCGATGCGGCCACGCAGTCCAAGCGGGGCATCGTGACCCAGTTGCTCGCGCCGCTCGACGCGCGCATGGTGTGGGATCTCGGCGCCAACACCGGTGAATACAGCCGGGCGGCGCGCCCCCTCGCATCGCAGGTCGTGGCATTCGACATCGATCCCGCGGCGGTCGAGCGGAACTATCGCCGTGTCCGCTCCGCGGGAGAGACGGCCATCCTGCCGCTGCTGCTCGATCTTGCCAACCCCTCACCGGCGCAGGGGTGGGCGCACGCGGAAAGGCTCTCCCTGGAACAGAGGGGCCCCGCGGACGCGGTGATGGCGCTGGCGTTGGTTCATCACCTGGCCATTGGCCGCAACCTGCCGCTCGACCGCATCGCCGCCTTTCTGTCTCGCCTGGGACGCTCCCTCGTCATCGAGTTCGTCCCGAAGGACGACGTGCAGGTGAGAAGGCTGCTCCGCAACCGCGCCGACGTCTTTCCGGGCTATACGGTGAAGGGCTTCGAGGAGGCGTTCCGGCGGTACTTCCGCATCGAGAGCGCCTGTCCGGTCGCCGAGTCGGGCCGAACCGTCTACCTGATGAAAACCTGCAGCGAGGCGGCGGTCGCGTGAGTAGACCGCGGGTGCGCGTTTACCCATTTCTCCTGGCCATTGCTCCGGTGCTGCATCTGGCCGCGGCCAACCCGGGACAGGCGAGTCTCGACGACCTGGCCGTGGTGCTCGTAGTGGTGCTGGCCGGCTGCGCCATCGCGTACGGCGTTGTGGCGTTGCTGGAACGCCGGCGCTGGGGCGGCCGCCTGGCTCCCCTGGCGGTGCTGGCCGCCGTGCTCTGGTTCTGGGGCTACGTCCGAGTCGTCGACCTCGTCGGACATCGGGGGAGCCTGTCGACTCACCTGGTCGTGTTTCCTCTGGGCGTGCTGGCAACGGCCGGCCTTGGATGGTGGCTCCTCCGCCGGCCTGCCGTCATCGACCGCGTGGCGACTCTTCTGACGATGGCCGGTGCCCTCCTTGCCGGCTGGTCGGCGTTGTCGATCGGCATAGCTGAAACGCGGAGCGCGCGAGAGCTTGGGCGGAGCGACGTGGTGCGGCGGCTGGCTAAGCCGATTCCGGTGCGGCCCGGCGCGGCGACCGGCCCCAGGCGGGACATTTACCTGATCGTCCTCGATGAATACGCTAACGCGGAGACCACCCGCGAGCGTTACGGCTTCGACAATCGCCCATTTCTGGACAGCCTCCGAAGGCTCGGCTTCGTCGTGCCGGTGGTCCGCAGCAACTATCTGCACACGGTCCTGTCGATCCCATCGCTGCTCAACGCGAGCCAGATCGCCGACCTGTCTGGAGACGTCGGCCGCCGCACCGTCGATCCCACACTCCCGAACTATCTCGTGGAGAACAACCGTAGCGTCGCCTTCCTCGAGGCTCACGGCTACGAGTTTGCATTCTTCCCGTCGTTCTGGTGGCTCTCGACCAGGCACAACAGGCACGCAGACGTGGAGCTCGATGGGGGGAGCGGATTCGACTTCGTGCGGGCAGCGAGCCGCTCCGAGCTACGCCGCGACCTCCGGGTGGCATCGATGCTCGATCTGCTTCATCGTGAAGCCGGATGGAGCGCGCCGCATGGTGAGTACCTCAAGCGGACCTTCGCCGCTCTGTCGCAGGTGCCCGGGGCCCCGGGGCCTGTGTTCGCATTCGCGCACATTCTGAGCCCGCACCAGCCGATCACCCTCGACCGCGACTGCCGGCCGCTCGCTGCCCGCGGCGGCCCTGCCAAGAACGCCGAGAGTCGCTATGTCGGACAGATCGAGTGCCTCGACCGGATGGTGCTGAGGCTCGTCACGACACTGCTGCGCGAATCCGATGTTGCGCCGGTCATTCTCCTGCAGGGAGACCACGGCACGAGCTCACCGGCCTTCGACAGCGCCGCCACGACCGACGAGATTTCGGCGGCGTCTGCCCGTGAGCGTTTCGGGGCCTTCGGCGCCTACTACCTTCCCGACCGCGGCGCCAGGGCATTCGGCGACACCGTGACGATCGTCAACGTGCTTGGCGACGTGCTTCGGTATTATATGGGCGCGGATCTACCGCGAGAGCCCGACGACATGTATCTCTCGACCTATCGTGCGCCGTACGCATTCACTCGCGTGAATCTCACCTGGCTCGCGCAGGCCGACTCGGCCGACCTTCGGCGCGACTCCGTCGGCGCGAACCCGATCCCTCCATCGAGATGAGCATCCTGGGCGAGCCCCGCTAGTATCAAGGCGTGTACTCGAGACAGGAGCTCGCGAAGGATTTTCGCCGGCTGGGCATCGGTCCAGGCGACACCGTCATGGTGCACGCATCGGTGCGCGCGGTCGGCGAGGTTGCGGGCGGACCCGACGAGATCCATCTGGCGCTCAAGGATGCCGTGACCGACGGCGGGACGCTGATGATGTACGCCAGTTGTCCGGCCTACTGCGACGAGGTTGGCCGCGGAAACCTGAGCGCCGACCAGGAGCAGGAGGTGCTCGAGAAGCTTCCCGCTTTCGACCCCCTCACGTCGCGATCCGCGCGCGACAATGGGGCGCTCGTCGAGCTTCTGCGCACATACCCCGGATCCACGGTCAACCGGCACGTTGCGCGATTCGTCGTGTGGGGTAAGCACGCCGGCCATCTGATCTCCAGCCAGCCGTGGAACTACGCATTCGGCCGGGATTCCGCACTGGAGCGGTTTGTGCAGCTTGGCGGCAAGATCCTGCTCCTCGGCTGCGATCATGACACCGTGACCTTTCTCCATTACGCCGAGCACGTCGTCGATATCCCCGGCAAACGAGTGTCGAGGTACCAGGTGCCTGTCGTCGAGGACGGCGGTCGGGTCTGGAGAGAAATGGAGGAGTTCGACACGTCGAGCGAGGGCGTTCACACCAACTGGCCGGACCGGTTCTTCGCTCGCATCGTGGATACATACCTGGCGCGGACCCGAAACCACGGCGGGCAGGTGGGGAACGCCCGATGTTTTCTCCTCGACTCTCCCGGCCTCCTCGAGTTCGCGCTCGGTGCGATGAAGGCCGTCGCCGCCGACGCCGGAGCGGTGGACACCCTCCACGCCTGGCGTGTGGGTCCCGTGGGATCATGAGCGTCCACTATCCCCGCCACCACCGACGTCCAATCTCACACCCGGAGGAGCTGTGAATCTTCGGCGCGTACGCTGTCTGATCGTGGGAGCCGGCGCGGCCACGTTGTGGATCGCCTGTGCCCGGAACGGTGGCACGGCGGGTGGCACCGGGGTTACCGCTGCTACGACCCCTGCCGCCGCGGTCGGGGAGCTGCTCGCCGCGGACAAGGGATTCTCGGCGGCGAGCGAGCGTACCGATGTCGTTGCCGGCCTGACGCCGATGCTCGCCGAAGACGTGGTGATGGCCGTGCCGGGCGGCCGGTTCGCCGAGGGTAAGGCGGCGGTCGTCCAGGCGCTGAGGAGCCACCCCGACGCTGCACGCTCACGGATCGGGTGGACCCCGGTGCGCGGGGGCATTTCGGCCGACGGTCTCCACGGCTTCACCTATGGATACATGACTCTGCACGAGCCCGACGATTCCGTCACGGCGCTCAAGTACCTGTCGTACTGGGTCAAAGGCCCGGAGGGGTGGCGGGTCGTCGCCTATAACCGTCGTCGCCGACCAGTGGTCGACGTTTCGCTCGCGCCGATGCCCCCGGTATTGCCGGCGCGAATGGTTCGCCCGTCCGGCGACTCGGCCGCGACCGAGGAATTTCGTGTGAGCCTCGACGAGGCGGAGCGCTCGTTCTCTCGCGATGCGCAGCGCAGCGGGCTTCGCGCTGCGTTCGTGCGTTACGGCGGCGCCGACGCGATCAACATGGGTCCACGCAACCGCGCGGACTTCGTGATGGGCGCCGACTCGATCGCCGACATGGTATCGGTGGATGAGCCGGCCACGGGGAGCTCGGTGTCGTGGGGCCCCGATCGGGTGATCGTCGCCTCGAGCGGCGATCTCGGAGTCACGATCGGAACGATCCTCGTCAACGAGCCCGATTCGACCGGGACCCGAGCGCGCTTTCCGTTCTTCACCGTCTGGCGCCGCGCCGGTCCGAGCGAGCCCTGGCGTTACGTTGCCGAGTGAGTAGGAGCGGGCCAGGTCACGCACAGGCTACGGCGGAGTTGGAGCTTCGGGTCAACTCCGTCAGTGAGGCCGCTTGGTGCACCTTCGCCCGCTTTATGTCTTGGTGGCCGTCCTGCTCTACCTTCCCGCACCCGGCATGGCGCAGCGATCGGCGCCCCGCTTCGTCACATACAGCCCAATGCCTGCGCTCGACCCGCGCCATTCTGCGCCGGCCTTCCGGGACGGCCCCCGTTACTCTCCGACGCACTGGAAGGAGGGACTCGCGGCGGGTGCGCTGATCGGTGGCCTGTTCGGCGCATACCTCTCTCATGGCCTGTGTCGTGACTTCGAGGGCCGATATGCCGACTGTTTCGCGGCCGCCTTGGGCGGGGCGGTGGTGCTGGCCGTCCCCACCGGGCTCATCGGCGCGCTGATCGGCGGCGCCTTCCCCAAGCGTCCGCCCCAAAGCGCCGCGGCCGGCAGCGGCCCTTCCGAACAGCCCTCTGGAGCGCTACGCTCCCCGTGAGCCTGAGCCGCCGCCCGTCATCCAGAGCCCGAAATGCCATCGTACGCCGAATATCTCAACATCGACGAGCTTCTCACCCTGCAGCGCCCGCTCTCCGAGGGGCCAGAGCACGATGAGATGCTCTTCATCGTCATCCACCAGGTGTACGAGCTCTGGTTCAAGCAGGTCCTGCACGAGCTGGACTATGCGAACGGACTGCTCCTGCATCACGACACCTCTCGGGCGCTCCACACCCTCAAACGCATCCTCACGATTCTCAAGGTGATGGTCAGCCAGCTCGACATTCTCGAGACGATGACGCCGCTGGAGTTCCTCTCGTTTCGGGATCGCCTCGAGTCTGGCAGCGGGTTCCAGTCCCATCAGTTCCGCGAGCTCGAGTTTGCGCTCGGACGGAAGGATCTCAGGGCGCTCGACCGGTACCCGGCCGGGAGCGAAACGCGCCAGCGGTTGGAACGGCGGCTGAAGGCCGGGACCCTGTGGGACGCATTTCTCCGGCACCTTGCAGGCAGCGGCGTCGTGGTGCCCCGGGCCGACCTCGAGCGTGATGTGGCCCAGCGGGTGGAGCCCTCTCCCGCGCTGCAAGCCGTCTTGGTCGATGTCTATCGTGGCCACTCTCCTCTGACCGACCTCTGCGAACGTCTGGTGGATCTCGACGAGGGCATCATGGAATGGCGCTACCGCCATGTGAAGATGGTACAGCGCACCATCGGCACCCGCCGTGGAACCGGCGGCAGTGCGGGAGCCGAATATCTGATGTCCACCATCAACCAACCGCTCTTTCCCGATCTCTGGGCGATCAGAACCGAGCTGTAGCGATGCCGAAGGCCGCGCACCCGGTACATCCATGAACCTGCGATCCCTCTACGATTCGCCCAACGAGCTCGCGCCGCATTATTCGCGGTTCGAGGTGACGGGGCGGCTGCTGCTCACCGGGCATTCGCACCAGGCCTGGCCCGACCAGAGCTTCGAGGCGCAGGCGGCCGCGTGGCTCGACGCGGCGCATTGCGTAGACGACAAGTGGGAGCGGGCCTTCGTCCAGGCCCAGCGCGTCCGGGAGGGATACGTACGGTTGATCGGAGACGAGGGTGGCGGACTGGCTCTCGCGCCGAACACCCACGATCTGGTGGTACAACTGCTATCCGCCCTGCCGCTTCGGTCCCGGCCCCGACTGGTGACGACCGACGGGGAGTTCCACTCCATCAGACGTCAGCTCGACCGGCTGGCCGAGGAAGGGATCCCGGTGGTACGGGTTCCCGAGGCCCCGCTCGAAACTCTCGCCGACCGGCTCGGCCGTGCCGTAGACGACCGCACCGCGCTGGTGTTGGTCTCCGCGGTCTTCTTCGACACCGGGCGAATCGCCCGCGGTCTGGGCGAGGTGGCCGCGAGCTGCCGCAACCACGGCGCCGCGTTGCTGGTCGACGCGTATCACGCTCTGAACGTCGTGCCGTTCTCTCTGTCCGACGAGGGCCTCGGTGACGCGTTCGTCGTCGGTGGCGGTTACAAGTATTGCCAGCTCGGGGAAGGGAACAGTTTCCTGCGGATGCCCCTCGACACTGAACTCCGGCCGGTCATCACGGGCTGGTTCAGCGAGTTCACGGCTCTCACCGAGCGGCAGCAGCCGGGGCGGGTGGCCTACGGTCGAGGCGGCGACCGGTTTGCGAGTGGGACCTACGATCCGACGAGTCACTACCGCGGTGCGTCGGTTTTCGCCTTCTTCGGTGAGCAAGGCCTCACGCCGGTGCGCCTGCGGGAAGTGAGCCAGCATCAGATCGGCGTGCTGGTGGAGGGGTTCGATGCCCTCGACCTCGATCCGGCGGTCGTGCGACGAGACCGGGCCGTGCCGCTGGGCGAAATCGGCGGATTTCTGGCGCTCGCGTCGCCGATCGCCACCTCACTGACCGAAGCGCTGCGTACCCGCGGGGTCTGGACCGACGCCCGTGGAGACGTCCTGCGGTTCGGCCCGGCACCCTATTTGTCCGATCGCCAGCTGAAGGATGCCATGGGCTTGCTGGGGGAGGTCGTTCGGGAGACAAATACAAGGTGACCGTTCGGTACCCTGTTGTACCTTCCGCCGGCATCGGCACGCTGCTTCGACTTATCCCACTATCGCAGGAGCATCCGAAGGATGTATCGCGTCCGTCAGGAAGAACTTCCGTTTCAGGGCAGCTCTCACAACTTTGTCGGCGCCGATAACGGCGATGTGAATGTGTCGGTATTTCTCCTGAGCGCCCTCCCTGGGCGCGGTCCCGGGCCGCATCGCCATCCATACGATGAGGTGCAGTTCGTGAGGGAAGGGCGCGGTGTCTGGACCGTGAACGGAGAAGAATTCGAAGCCGGCGCCGGCGACATCCTCGTCATCAAGGCCGGCGAGATCCATGGCTTCCGCTGCATCGGCAACGCCCCCCTGGTTCAGGTCGATGTACACCTCAGCCCGCGTTTCATACAGGAGAACCTGATCTAGTGGGCTGGCTGGCGGACCGGTTCAAGCGGCGTGGCGCGACACCCTCGGCCGAGGAAAGCGTCATTCACGGCCTGCCTGTTCGTATCGTGAACACGCGCCCCGACATCCGCACCGAGCACGTGGCGCAACGCCTGGCCGCGGCCCTCGATCTGATCGCGACCTATGCGCCTCGACGCTATCGCCGGCTCCGGAGGGACTTCGCCGGCTTCGTCATCCAGCGCTTTCCCTGTCGCGGCGCATTCTTTCCCGAATCGCGTGAGTGTATGGTCGAGCTGACGTTCACGGTCAATCCGCGGCACGCGCTTCCGGAGGTCGCCGCCTCAATCGTCCACGAGGCTACCCACGCCCGCATCGCGAGCATGTGCGGAACGTTGCGACCCGAGAGCCACGCGCGGGAGGAGCGGCTCTGCCGACGGGCCGAGCTCGAATTCGGCCTCGCGCTGCCTGACGGCGATGTCGTCGTGGGGCGTGCGCGCGAGTCCCTGGCACTGGCCGACCGGGAGGTTGCACCCGCGGTCGACTGGGCGGAGGCCGCGCGACGTATGGCGGAGGCGGATGGTAAGGCGGGCGGAGTGTAAAACGACGAACGCCGAGTCCAGCAGTTCAACGCACGGCGCGCAGTGTCCGTCGGTCTAGCCGATACGTGTACCGCGCTTCACCTTCATTGAGGCCCACCCCACCCCAATCGGGTCCTCTAGGAGGTTTTCTTGCGAAACGTCGCCGCCCTCGCTGCTCTCGTCCTCAGCGCCGCCTGCCAGTCTTCTGCGAAGGTCAAGTCTCTGCCCACGGGAGACGAATCGGCGGCCGTTCCTGCATCCAGTGCGCCGGATGATTCCACTTCCCGTATCCAGCCAGGCGGCTCCGCCGCGGGATCAGACGCACTTGCCACCCAGGTCATCCAGCGGGCTCTCCGGGTCCATCCCGGGGATGTTGTCATGATCGCCGGGGGCGCCTACGTGACGCCGACCATGGAGGAGCTCGCCATCAAGACCGTCATGGCCGGTGGATTTTCGAATATCCTGCTCAGTTCGGATCGAGTGACGCGTGCGGTGCTCAAAGACGTTCCGGAATCGTACTTTGGACAGCCCAACACCTATTTTGCCGACTGGCTACGAAAGACGACGGTATATATCGGCCTGCCGTCGTTCCAGGATCCCAAAGCACTGTTCGCTGATGTCCCGGAGCCACGGATGGCGAAATGGAATGCCAGCTTCCAGGGGATCTACGAGATGCTCAACGGAGCCTCTCTGCGCGGCGCATACATCGACTACCCCACTAAGGGTGGGGCAGTAGCCGTTGGTATGAACTACGACGCGTACGCCCGGATGCAGCTCGGTGCCATTGGTGCCGACCCAGAGCCGATGACACGAGCTGGACAGGCGCTCGAGGCCCAGTTCCGCAAGGGCAAATCCGTGCATATCACCTCACCCGCGGGCACAGATCTTACTATCACCCTCGCTGACCGTTCGGGTATCGTAGACGCTGGCACGCTACCCCCGGGGGCCGAGCACGAAAAGCTGTTCTTGAAGCGGTGGCTCAATCTCCCGGGTGGCGGGTATGGCGTGGCACCGCGCGAGGGCTCAGCCACCGGGGTTGTCGTGACCCCAAAGGATCAGTGCAAGTTCAGCCAGGT
>JBBRGF010000056.1:0-16327 GCA_038240975.1 Gemmatimonadales bacterium | reverse complement strand
GCCATGGAAGTGTCGCGACCCTGCTGCTGGTACCCCGGCGCCCCCTGAGCGGACGAATCCTGTTTGACCGCGGTCTCGTCCGTCTTGGCCTGGTTATTGGAGCAGGCCAGTCCGGTTACCATTGCTGCTGCTATGAAAATTTGACCTCTCATCTACGACTCCTTGGATGACATGATAGTGACCCGCCTTAGCACCCACCTTGGCCGCCACCTCCTGAGCCCAGCTGGCAACTTCGATGGCTCCTACAAGATGGCTGCTGTGACGTGAGGAGGTCGTGAGCCATGTCACGAGCCACACTCAGCGTGAGGGATGCAGCGTCCTCGAAGGTTCTTGCGGACTCCGGGTGACGATGCTCACGGACGAAAGCAGCCCGCGCTGATAGCTTCCCGCATGCTCGTATGCAACTCGAGTGTGGCGCCCGCGCGGGCAAGATCCGCGTCTATGAGACCGTCGACGAGCCGGCGAGATATGGAACGGTCAGCACCCGGAGGACGGAAGCGAACTGGCAGTGGAGATGGGCGCCCCGGAAGGCTTCGATCCCCCGGACCTGGACGAGGAACCGCAGTTGACGGCTCCAGTCGGTCCGGACATCGATCCGGAAATGTTCGCCGATGTGGCAGGCCGGCTGTTTCCCGAGATGAACCCGAAGAAAAAGAGGAGTACGGTCAGGACTAGGTAGGCACCTGAACGCTGGCCATCATGGCGTAGCCACCGGAGGGAATGCCGCCACCGCTTGTCGGTATCCCTCCGGAACTCCCACATCGAAAAATGCCGCCGTGCAGGGCACCGCGATCAGCTCGTTCCGCCTCGCGAGCCGCTGCATGAGTGGAACATCATCGAGCTCTGCCGCCGGTGGGAGTGAACTCGCAATATTCTCGAGCTCGCCGAAAATCTCCGCCGGCAGCACGAAGCGTCCGATCGGCGTGGCCGCGCGATTTCCGCCCGCGGTGTCGAAGCGTCCTCGCCCCTTGTCGGCAATGTCCACCACGCGGAGCGACCCGTCCACCTCCTCCCGTATACTGGCCTTCCCCGTAGCGCCCTTCGCATGGGCTTCGTCCGCGGAAATATCGGCAATCAACACGGCGGCGGTGTTGAATCGGTCCCAGGCCGAAAGGACCGCGGCAGTCTGGTTTGGACCTTTGAAGAGGTTGTCGGGAAGGACTACCGCGAATGGCTGCCCACCGAGGAGGGGGCATCCCTTCATGAGCGCGTCGCCGAGACCTGCCGGCCGATCCTGCGAGACGAGCACCACTTCCAGACTGGATCTTGCCTCGAACTCCTTTGCGACCTGTCCGAGGATGGGCTTGGCAGGGTTAGTGACGATGATGGCGCGCGTCAGTCCGGCTTCGGCTACCTCCGACAGCGCCCAATGAATGAGAGGCGTCAGGGCCACGGGCAACAGTTCCTTCGGAATCCAGCGGGTTATCGGGTGCATGCGTGTCCCCAGTCCGCCGCAGGGGATAACTGCCGTGTCGGGTCGGTTCATTGCCGCTCCATACCCCGCGGTCCCGGTGAGCCGTGTCACGCACAAGGAGCCTGGTTCGGGGTTATCTATTCCCGGATGTGTCCTCAGAGAAAAACGCCGCTTATGCCCGCCTCTGCTGCCCTCGACCAGGTAGTCACTCTTTTCGAGTCCATGTACGGAGATGCTCCGACAGTTATCGCCTCAGCGCCGGGCAGAGTCAACCTGATCGGGGAGCACCTGGACTACAATAGCGGCCCGGTCCTGCCCCTTGCGATCGAACGGCGCGTCTGGGTAGCCGTGGGAGCGGCCCACGGGTTCACGATGGTGAGCTCGGCTACGGGAGGTGCCCCCATCCGCAGAGCCGAAGGATTCATCGAGGGAAACTGGAGTGACTATGTCATGGGCGTCGTCCAGGAGCTTCGTAAGATCGGAGTGGGTATGGCTGGCGCACAGCTGGCGGTGGTATCCGACATCGAGCAGGGCGCCGGGCTCTCCTCATCCGCAGCCTTGACGGTCGCCTCCGCCGCGGCCTTCGGACAGCTTGCGGGACAGGAACTATCTCATGATGCGCTCACGGATATCGCCTTTCGCGCCGAACATGACTACGTCGGAGTACGGTGCGGAAGAATGGACCAGACGATTGTTGCTCATGCGGTCGAGGGAACCGCGATGCTCCTCGACACGGCAACGGGCGCGATAACGACCTCCCCGTTTCCCCATGAGGTCTGGATCCTCCCCACCGGGATTACCCATGCCCTGGCCGACGGCGGGTATAACGCGCGGCGTAGGGAGTGCGAAGAGGCGCTCCAGCGGTGCCGCGAGCGGTGGCCTGGGCTTCAATCCCTCGCTGCTCTCGATCTCGTCATGCTGGCCGAAGCGGCGGCCTTGCTTCCGCCAACCCTCTTTCAGCGCGCCCGCCACGTGGTCACGGAAGTGGATAGAACATGGCGAGCGGAGCGTGCACTCGAGAACGGCGATCTCGAGGAAGTTGGACGGCTCCTGGTTGCGAGTCACGAATCGTTGAAGACCGACTTCGAAAGTACCGTCACTGAAGCCGATTTCCTGGTGGAGCTTGCTGTCGGTCGCGGGGCATTCGGGGCGCGCTTGACCGGGGCCGGGTGGGGTGGCTCCGTGGTCATGCTGGCGCCGGCGCGCCGCGAAGGAGAAATCGTCAAAGGAGCCTGCACCGCATTCGCCCAGCGCTTCGGGAGGATGCCGGCGGCATGGGGGACCCGCGCCTCCGGGGGCGTGCGCGTGGATTTCGCAGCATGAGACACCGATTGCCGCTCGACGGTGAGTGGGATTTCGCCGCGGACCCGGATCGATCGTTGGATCCGACGACCCTTACGGCCGCATCGCTACGCTCGATCCACGTACCCGGGCCGTGGCAGGCCCAGTTCACGGATTTGCGCCACTACACGGGCTTGGCCTGGTACCGGCGCCATTTTCAATGGCGCGAGCCCGAGCGAGTGGCCGGTGTGGACGTCGTACACGTGCTCTGCTTCGGCGCCGTCGACTACTTCGCCACGGTGTGGCTCAACGGCGTCGTCGTAGGAGAGCACGAGGGGGGATACCTCCCGTTCGAGCTCGCGGTCGATTCGGCCCTGCACCTGGATGGTGAAAACGAGGTGGTCGTCAGGGTCATCGACCCCGGGTCCGATGCCGATTCCGATCTGGGGTTCGCCTTCGCGGAAATCCCGCATGGTAAGCAGAGCTGGTACGGCCCGATCGGAGGTATCTGGCAAAGCGTCTTTCTGGAGCGCCGATCGGCCGATCACGTGCGAGGCGTTCGCATCACTCCCGATCTGCGAGGCGAGCGGGCAGTGGTGCGCGTCGAGGCGAGCCGGCCGGCGCTGCGGCCCTTGCTTCTCGACCTCGAGGTCACGGCACCGAGCGGAAGCACCCAGCGATTCGGTCATCGGATCGAGCCGGGCGAGCAAGTTGTCGAACGGACCATACCGATTCCGGGGCCCGAGGTGTGGGACACCGAAAACCCCAGGCTCTATACGCTCGTGACTTCGCTTGGAGAGGAGTCGCTCGGGCCTGTCGATGAGCACCGCGATCACTTCGGGATGCGCTCGATCGGCGCGTCACAAGACGGCTTTGTGCTGCTCAACGACCGCCCGGTATATCTGAGAGGCGCTCTCGATCAGGACTATTACGCACACGGTCTCTACACCGCTTTCAGCGATGCCGAGCTTGACGAACAGTTCGCTCGAGCCAGGCACATGGGCCTCAACTGCCTGCGGACCCATATCAAGATCGCCGATCCGCGATACTACGATGCGGCCGACCGGGCAGGCATCCTCATATGGACCGAGCTTCCCAATTGGCAGGAATTGACTGACAGTGCCAAGCGGCGGGCGCGTGACACCATGATCGGCATGGTGGAACGCGACTGGAATCACCCGTCGATCGTAATTTGGACCATCGTCAACGAGAACTGGGGAACGGACCTGGCGGTCAATGCCACGCACCGAGCGTGGCTCGTGGCCATGTATAACGAACTCAAGCATCTCGATCCCCAGCGGCTCGTGGTCGGGAACTCCCCATGCTTCACCAACTTTCACGTCATCACGGACATCGAGGACTTCCATAACTACTATGGAATGCCTGATCACCACCGGCAGTGGAAGGAATGGGTCGAGGCGTTCGCGGCGCGGCCGGCCTGGACGTTTGCCAGGGAATACGTCGGCATCGATCGCTGGCGCGAATACCTGCGCGATCCGTGGAATCCGGAGCCCACGCCCGAGGCTCCCGAAGTACGTCGTAAAGGCAACGAGCCAATCGTCGTCTCGGAGTTCGGCAACTGGGGACTGCCGGACATCGACGGGCTGAAGCGGGCGTACGGCGGCGAGCCGTGGTGGTTCGAGACGGGGATCGAGTGGGGAGAAGGAGTGATGTATCCGCACGCCATCGACCAGCGTTACCGCGGGTACCACTTGGACAAGGTATTTCCCAGTCTCTCCGATCTGACCACCGCCAGCCAGCGGATGCAATACGCGGCCCTCAAGTATCAGATCGAGCAGATGCGGCGCCACCCGAGCATTGTCGGATATGTCATTACCGAATTTACGGACGTTCATTGGGAGGCGAACGGACTGCTCGACATCTGCCGCAACCCCAAGGCCTATTACGACGTGATTGGCCAGGTGAACAGCGCCGACGCAATTCTTCCTGTCGACTGGGAGCGAATTGCCTTCTGGGAAGGAGAGCGCTGCGAGGTGAGGATCGCCCTCTCGCACTTCTCGACCGCCGATCTTCGCGGCTGCCGCGTCGAGTGGTTTCTCGATCTGTGGCCCGATATCTCCGGGACATTCGATGGCCTTGGGCCAAGCCGAGCCCATCTGACGCCGGTGGGCACCGTCGCCTTTGCCGTTCCGTCCCTTCCCAAGGGGGTCAGAGCCAGGCTGGAGCTCCGGCTGCGCGCCGCCGACGGCCGCGAGCTCAGTCGAAACCACCACGAGATGTATTTCTTCCCGCGGCGCTCGATGCAGCTTCCGATTCGCGTCCACGCCCCGCAGAGCCCGCGCCTCTCGGCCCGTCTCGGCGACCTCGGGTACGAGATGACCGATGACGCCGAGCACGCGGACCTCGTGGTGGTGGAGACGTTGACCGATTCCTGGCGGAGCTACGCGCAGCACGGCGGCCACGTACTCTGGCTTGCCGAGCGGGCCGACTCCTATCAGACACACCTCGGCCAGTGGGGGGTCGCCGAGCGCGAGGGGCGATCGTGGCAAGGGGACTGGGCAAGCAGCATGAGCTGGCTGCGGCAGGATCGGCTCTTCGGGGGGATCCCGACAGGCGGACTGGTGGATTTCGCCTTTGCGGATTTGACGCCCAATGCGGTACTGGTTGGCCTCAATCCGCGTGACTTCGCCAGCCGGGTACACGCCGGCCTGTTCGTCGGCTGGGTGCACCACGTCGTGGCCCTCGTGGCCGAGCGACCCGTCGACCGTGGCCAAGTGATGGCTTGCACCTTCCGATTACGCGAGCACCTGGGCCAGCACCCCGTGGCGACGATACTGATGGACGATATGATCCGTCATACGGCGCGACGACCATACCGATGACACCCATGATTCCGTCCGCCCCGCTCGAGTTGTGGGGCGGAGTCGAGTGCACCGTCAATCGCGTCGGCGACTGCTTCCGCGACCAGTTGGCAATGACCGGGCACGATGAACGTGAGGGCGATCTCGAGCGCTTTGCCAACCTGGGCTTGCGAACGCTGCGCTTTCCCGTCCTCTGGGAGCGAACCGCTCCTGGCGGGCTGGAGCATGCCGACTGGGCCTGGCCCGATGCGCGCCTTGCCCGCGCGCGAGAGCTGGGGATTCGCCCAATCGTCGGGCTGGTGCACCACGGCAGCGGGCCGGCAGGTACCAACCTCCTCGATCCCGCATTTCCCGAGTTGCTCGCGACCTACGCTCGCGCGGTTGCGGAGCGCTATCCATGGGTGACCGCCTACACTCCGGTCAATGAGCCGCTCACGACCGCCAGATTCAGCGCGCTCTATGGACTCTGGTATCCCCACGCCCAAGCCGATCACGATTTGGTACGGGCGGTGCTTGGCCAGTGTCGCGCCTCGGTGCTCGCAATGCGAGCGATCCGCGAGATCAATCCCGACGCGGTGTTCGTTCAGACGGAAGACCTAGGCCGGACATACAGCACTCCCCTTCTCGAGTACCAGGCCAATTTCGACAACGACCGGCGCTGGCTCACCTTTGATCTGCTCGCGGGACGGCTGACCCCGAGGTCACGCATGTGGCGCCACATGCGTGATCTCGGCGTGCCCGAGGCGACATTGCATTGGTTCGGCGAGAATGGCTGTCGCCCCGATATTCTCGGTATCAATCACTATCTCACGAGCAATCGCTACTTGGACAGCGATCTCGATCACTACCCGGCAGACACGTGGGGCGGGAACGGCCGCCATCGCTACGCCGACGTTGCGGCAGTGCGCGTTCTTACGTCATCCGCGGGCGTCGGCGACCTCCTTACCGAGACGTGGACGCGGTACCGCATTCCAGTTGCAGTAACCGAGGCTCATCTCGGATGTACCCGGGAGGAGCAGCTTCGCTGGCTTCACGAGGTGTGGCAGGCATCGAACGCCGTTCGAGAGACGGGGGTAGATGTTCGCGCCGTCACCGCCTGGTCGCTGCTCGGCTCCTTCGATTGGAATTCGCTGCTTACCCAGAACAGGGCCCACTACGAGCCCGGCGCTTTCGATGTACGCGCGCCGGTGCCCCGACTGACCGCCGTCGGGCGCATGATCGGCGAGCTCGCCCAAGGCCGGCCGGCCTCCCATCCTGTGACTCGGCAGCCCGGGTGGTGGAGAAGCGGATCACGGTTTGCCTACGGGCATGAGCCAACCGAGACGAGCCACGATGACTGGTCGTCTGCAGCTCCTCCGTCGCGGCCAATCCTGATCACGGGGTCCGGCGGCACGCTGGGCTCGGCGATCGGACGCCTCGCCGAGCTGAGAGGCCTCGATACACGGCTCCTGCGGCGAGCGGATCTCGACATTGCAGACCCTGACGCCCTGGCGTCTGCCCTGGCTGAGTTCGCGCCGTGGGCGGTCGTGAACGCCGCTGGGTACGCAAGGGTGAACGCGGCCGAGAGCGATCCTGACACCTGTTTCCGGGAAAATGCCGACGGCCCCGCTACGCTGGCGCGGGAATGCGAAAGGCTCGGCATCTCGTTGGTGACGTTCTCGAGCGATCTCGTGTTTTCCGGCCGGCCTGGCGCGCAATACGTCGAGAGCGACCCGGTAAACCCGGCCAACGTCTATGGAGCCAGCAAAGTCGAGGCCGAGCGCCGTGTCGCTCGACTGATGCCGTCGGCCCTGGTGATCCGGACGAGCGCCTTGTTCGGCGCCTGGGAGAGCGACAATCTGCTCACCCGGGCGCTCAGGGAACTGCATGCCGGCCGCCATTGGGCCGTTCCCGCCGCCGTCGTGTCTCCCACGTACCTACCCGACCTCGTCAACGCCACTCTCGACCTGCTGATCGATGCCGAACGGGGAGTCTGGCACCTGGCCAGCAGGGGCTCGATGTCATGGCTCGAGCTAGTCAGGCGTGC
Source organism: Gemmatimonadales bacterium (assembly GCA_038240975.1). Lineage (GTDB taxonomy): Bacteria > Gemmatimonadota > Gemmatimonadetes > Gemmatimonadales > GWC2-71-9 > CAVVWJ01. The sequence goes on along the minus strand of JBBRGF010000056.1, from coordinate 8,784 downwards.
CGCCGGTGTTGCGGGGGTCGACACCCGGCGCCTGCGGGAAGTGTCGGTCCCGTCGGCGACGGCCTCCTGCGTCCTCGGCACCGAGCGGGGGGTTCTGCTGCCGCCGATCGAAGAGGCACTTGTCCGCTACGCCGACGAATTGGGCGTTCAGACAGCCCGGCATACGGTACCCTCTCCCGCTAGGCCCGCGGCCGGCGCCTGAGCGGTCAGTGTTCTCCGCTCCTCGACTTCCTGGGCCGCCTTCATTCCTGCGATAAATGCATGGTCGGAGTTGTAGTACTCCCACTCGCTGTAGCGTCCGGCCAGGATGATGTTGTGAGACGCCAGCCATGTGCGGATACGCTCCACGCTCCCGGCTCGACCGTGATCGTACACGACGTATGCAACAGGGAGATCCACCTCGTGGGCGGCCCAGATCGGGTCGCTAGCACGGATGAAGCCGGCAGCCACGGCGTCGTCGATGCACCGCCGTATGAGATCGTCTCCCTCGCACGGCAAAGGCTTGGACGGTGAGTAGGTGATCTCACATGTGAAGCCGAATCCACCGGGAGGGTTGCAATGCGGGCTTGCATTGCCCTGGACGAATATCCGGTGGAACACCGTCTCTTCAGGGTAGTAGATCCAATGCTTCTCGGTCACGTCGGGCCTTCCCACCCCGATGTTGACACATCTGACCGACACGTGCCTCAGGGAGCGTGCCGCCTCCTGGATCTCCGCGGGGGCCTCATCTCCGGCCAGGGCCACAAGCTTTGGTAAAGGCATGGTGTTGATCAGGTGGCCGTAGCGGACTGTGGTCCCATCCTCGAATGTCGCCGTACGATGCAGGGGAGACACTCGGGTGATCTCCGTATTCAATCGGAGGTCGCCGCGAAGATGCGGCAGGAAGCCGTCCATGAGCGCCTGGAATCCCCCTCTCAGTGGATACCCGAAGCGAGCGTTCGGGCCCATAGGCTTCGATACCGGCGACAGGGCCCCCTCGATCATCTCCTCCAGATTCGGCAGGGGAACGCGGCCGCCCAGCCACGAGGTTTCCATCTCCTCGAGCGGCACCGCCCAGAGCTTCTCGTTGTATGGAATCGCGAAATGTTTGGCTATTCCCGCCCCCCATACCTTATGAATGAACTCCTTGAAATTCCTGGGCGGGCCCTTTGAAAATCCACTCCGGCGGTCGGGACCGCCGTACCGGAGACGCCTCACTGACGATAGCGGCCGGCTGGCTCCCGCCAACAACGGTTCAAACATCCCACGGCGTTCCGGTCCCACATAATCGGTAGCCGACTCCGGCTGCCCGGCTCGCCCCGACGCGATGGGGCCGAAGCGCGCCTCGATGGCGCCGACCACGCATTCTTTGATGACCGCGGGTGGCAAGCCGTAGAGCGCACCCTGGAACGGATACCGGGTATATACGCCCTTGCTGTAAATCCACGCCTCACGGTCCTGCCAGTGCACGTTGTCACCAAGCAGGAGGTCGTAAAGCTCATGGACGTAGGGGTCGTTCGAGAACATGATGTGACCGGCCAAGTCGAACGTGAAGCCGTTGTCGACAACGGACCGGCACCATCCCCCGACCCGTGGTTGCTGCTCGACCAGCATCGACTGTGAGCCCAGGTGGTAGGCGGCGCTCAAGCCGGTCGGACCTGCACCTGCGATGAGTACCGGCACACGTCGGGGCGCGGACAACTGAGGTGGCATGTCGATTTCCTTTCAACTCCGAGGAGTGAGACTGCCGACGAGCGATTCCTCGATCAGCTGCTCCATGCGTGATGCCGTGACATCCCAGCTCGTGCCGGCCAGCACCGCACCCGCGGCAGCGGCACGAGTCGCTCGATCGGCGGGTGTGGCCGCCAGCGCGCGCGCACAGGCATTCACGAATGAGCTCGGGGTGTCGGCCACATAGACGATGTGACCGTAGGAGCTGACCACGTCCGCGATCGGAGTGCTCACGATCGGGCGCTCGGCGGCCATGTATTCCAGTGTCTTCGTGGGACTGACGAATCGGGTCGCTTCGTTCATGGCGAATGGCAGCAAGCAGACATCCCATCCTCCCAGATACGCGGGCAACTCATCGTAGCGTCGTTGACCCGTATAATGGATGTTCGGTCGTGTCGGCAGCGTTGCCGGATCGATCTTTACGGTCGGGCCGACCATGATGATCTGCCATTCGGGATGGGAGTCGGCAATCGCTTCTATCAAGGTAGTGTCCAGCCGCTCATCGATGACGCCGAAATAGCCAAGCCGCGGCCGGGGAAGCACGACCTGGTCGGCCGGCTCGGCGAGGCCATTGGCGCCGAGCTTCGCCTGAGCGAAGTGTGCCGCGTCGACGCTGCTGGGGAAGCACGATACTCGATCGTGGCGATTTCGCTTGGCCTCGTAGAGGCTCACACCGCCCGTGAATACGAGGTCGGCCCGCGCGAGGAGCTCCGCCTCCATACGCACCAGCTCCGACGGGGCACCCAGAAAGAGCGACAATTCATCCATGCAGTCGTAGACAACCAGGCTCGGGTCGACGGCGTCGATGAGTGGCTCGGCCATCGGCGTGTATAGCCAGGCGACGGGTTTCTCCAGGCCTTGTGCGGCCACCAGGCCGCGCAGGAGGCCGGCAATCGTCGCCGTGACGTCCTGCGGACTTCTCTCAGCAAGTCTCGCAATTCGGGGCCGCGCTACCAGGAGACCCGCGGCAGGCCGCGTCAGCATCCAGCTGTCGGGCTCGCTGAGCCCATCCAACGGCTCCTCGACATAGACGATTCGGTGTCGAGTGGCAAGGCGGGAGAGCAGTTGTTGGGGGCGTTGGTAGACGAAATCCCACCGGAGATGGGAAAAGACGACTATTGAGAAACCAAGAGCCATGAAAGACCTTCCAAGAAACGGTATTGATGTCCGGCACATAACATGCAAAAATCTGCTCCAAATCACCGCGCCCTTTCACACTAAAACTCGGTGACTGGTATCACTCCGCTTGTCACCGCCACGCGAATGAACCATCATCAGTGAGCGTCGTCACCTCGCTCGATGGGAACCTGCAATACCATTTCGAAATGTAGGCCCGCCGCATTTTCCTTCACACCTCCATCGCGTTAACGGTCTCCTTCGCGCCTTGCTTTGCCCATGCGCAAGTCATGGACGCTGCGCCGCGGGTCCAGCTTGCTGCGGGCGGGGGTCTTCTCACGTCAGGCGCATACTTCGGCGGCCCAGGAGGCCTGGAGTTTGGCAATGGCCAAGCGTTCACCGGGCAGCTCGAGTTGATTGCGAAGGTCCGTCCCGCATTCTCATTGGTGTTAGGCGCCGCGCATGCACGGCCCGACTGGCAGCTGAAAGGCGTGCCCCTTGTGGGCTCCGTTCAGTTGCCGGGCGCGCGGCTGTGGTTCGTAGATGCCGCAGTTCGTGGAGAATTATCTCTCGGGCCCGGCGCCGGCGCGGTGACCGTCTTTGCACAAGCCGGCCCAGCTTTGGTTCGATATTCCTTCAATACCCTCCCTCTGGGGATCGCGATCGAGCGACACGCAACCAACGTCGCGTTGGGCGCCGGTGTCGGTAGTGCGTTGCCGCTTACGGGGGCGCCTCGGATAGAGGTGATGGCGAAGGACTACATCGCCTCATTCAAAAGCATTCGGGACTTCGAGGCGTTCGGCGTCGAGGGCCGCCGTGCACACACTGACGCTCAGCGCACGAGTCGGTCTCTGAACGCCCCAGTCTCCGTCAACCTTCCTTTCCCAGCGTATCGACCATCATGTCCAGCACGGCACCTTCCGATTGGCGACGACATGGAAACAATTTTGACCTTGGACCCGGCGACGGCCGGAAGTGACAACGCCAGGAAGGAACTGCTACAGGAACATACCGGATTCCACTGAGTAACACCTGGGAGGATCCAGGATGGGTGATCAGGGAAACAAGTCTAAGGGCGGGGACAGCCTGGGCGGCGAGATAGATCCGAAGACTCGCAGCGGGCCGGATGCGATCACCAGTGCTAAGGATGGGTCGGGAAATCGTCCGATCGATCGGAATAAGGACGAGGCCGACTCGGACGTCGGGAAGGCGGAGCTCAATACGCCGCGGGAAGATCGGTTCTAAACGCACCATCCGAAGATTACCGATACGGCTGCATAGCGGCTCTGCAGACAGCGCGCGCCAGATGCGGTGGGATTGCTCCCACCGCTCTGGTTGCACGCTAGAGCTTACCGGCCGCCAGAACCACCCTGGCCCCCTTGGCCTCCCCCGGAGCCTCCCTGGCCGCCGCCTTGCCCGCCCTTCTGGCCGCCACCCGACCCACCTTGCCCCCCGCCACCTTGGCCGCCCTTCTCCCCGCCACCCTGGCCACCGCCTTGCCCGCCCTTCTGGCCGCCACCCGACCCACCTTGCCCGCCGCCACCCTGGCCACCGCCACCCTGGCCACCACCCTGCCCGCCCTTCTCGCCGCCACCCGACCCACCTTGCCCGCCGCCACCCTGGCCGCCGCCCTGGCCGCCGCCACCCTGACCGCCTCCACCCTGGCCACCTCCCGAGCCGCCTTGCCCACCACCGGACCCACCCTGACCTCCGCCGGACCCACCTTTGCTGCCTTCGCGATTTGCCATCTTGCGACTCCAGTATGACGCACGCCGCCATGGGCGGCGGACGAGTGGCGGAACGCTTGCACAGCCCATTCATCGTGCTCGGGCGATTGCGTCCCGGCCCAACCGGGCAGCGCCATAATGCGATGCTCAAGCCCACGAAGTCGTGAGCTGAATCACGGGCGACCAGGAGCCGTTCCGCCTCACGTTTGTTCTGAGCCCGAAGAGTTTGTACGCCCCTGAGTGAGAGCTACGTCACAGACGCCGATGTTGATTGGAGGGAATTTGGTGTCCCCTCGTTGGCGGGAACGCGAGTGGAGATCGAGCACCTGAGCTTTCTAGGCACGGCCTTGTTCTTCTGGTGGGTAGTGCTGCAGCCGGCGGGCCGGCGCCGGCTCAGCGACGGGATGAGCGTGCTGTGCGTGGTGACTATGGGGATGCAAGGCGGGCTGCTCGGAGCGCTGCTGACCTTCGCTGGCACGTCGTTCTATCCGGTGCAGTCGGCGGGGGCGGCGTCATGGGGACTCACCCCGCTCGAGGATCAGCAGTTGGCCGGGCTCATCATGTGGCTGCCTGCAGGACTAGTGTATCTAGGTGTGGCGGCGGCCCTCTTTGTGGCGTGGCTGCGTAATGACGATGTCCGGATTTCGATGGCCGAGCGTGCGGTCGCTGCCCAATCCCCTGGCAGCTAGGCGACTATGCGCCGGAACGCCTCGTAGATGTCAGGATGCCACCAGTGCCGAGATCCCTCCATCACCTCGAGTGCCCTATCTCTAGCCATCGCCTCCCGGTAGCTCCGAGTAGTGGTGAGGGCGTCATACACATCGACCACACAGATGATCTGCGCCGAGACCGGGATCGCGTCGCCTGCGAGGCGGTCCGGATAGCCTGTACTGTCGTATTTCTCGTGGTGTGACCGGATGATAGGCTTGATATCCCAGGGAAAGTCGATCCCGGCAAGGAGTTCGACTCCCCACTCTGGGTGCAGCTTGATGATGTCGAACTCGTCTTTGGTGAGGGGCCCCGCCTTGTTCAGGATTTCGTGCGGCACGCGCACTTTGCCTACGTCGTGCAGGTAGGCGCCAAGACGGATGGCGGTCTGGGTCCCCGCGTCCATGCCGAGCAGCCCGGCCAGTGCGACGGCGTAGGAGGCGACCCGCTCACAGTGACCGTGGGTGTACCCATCGGCCGACTCGATTGATTGACCCCAATCCCGCACGACGCTCAGATAGGTGCCTTCGAGATTTTCCACTTTCGAGGCGACATCAACCAGGTCCACGCTCGCCCTCAAACGTCCGAACAAGCGGTATGCCGAGTTGAGTTGGGTCAGGGCTTCCTGGTTCCGCCCGGTTCCCTGGAACAGGAGTGCCAACTCGCGGGCGGCTTCCGCTTCGCTGAGCACGGCACCGGTACTCACGGCGAGCTGGAGCGCTGTTCTGAGGCGGGCCTCTGCCAGCGCCGGATTTCCAGTTTCCCGGAGGACCGTACCGAGCATCCTGTACGCGTCTGCTTTGTCGAGTGGCGAATTCAGCTCGTCGAAAATGACCAGTGCACTTTCGGCAGAACGGCGGGCTTCGTTGAATCGATGGGTGGCGAGATACACTTCGGTTCGATTGAGGAGGCAGAGCGCACGAAGATGGGTGTCGTTCATCTGCTCCGCGAGCGTATGACTCTCCTGGAAATAGCGGTCCGCCTCCGGCCAGTGCTTCAGATCCGAGCTCACCATGCCGAGGTTGTGGTAGGCGATCGCTGTCGCTCGGTCGTCTCCGGTTCGGCGGCTGGCGTGGAGGGCGGACTCGTAGTGGGCGAGGGCCCCGGAGAGGTCGCCTTGGATGTTGGCGATCACTCCGAGATTCGGTTCGACGTGACTGCGAATCTCCTCGTTGCCCCCGCCAAGCTCGAGGGCTTCCTCATACAGAGTCTCGGCTTGGTCGATTTCTCCGCTCTCGAGGGCGAAGCCACCGATGGCGTTCATGGCCTCTGCCGCCAGGACGCAGTCCTGAGCGAGATTGGCCACCTCGAAGCTTCGACGGCATAGTGCTCGCGCCGACTCCAGATCGCCACTGCGGTGGTGCAGGACCCCGAGTCGGCGCAGCGCCTCGGCCGTGTGTCGTGCGTCCGCGTTCGACTCTGCAGATTGCAGGGCGGCATTGTAGAGTTGCGAGGCGAGAGAAACACTGCCCTCGCGATCGTGTCTCAATCCTTGCTGCAATAACTCACTCGTGTTCCGTCCGAGGGAGGGACGGGCAAGAGAAGTCTGCTGGAGGGAAGCGCCGCCGTTCAATGCCGGAGGTTTCTCCATGCTGCGCCAATCCGGAGCCGGGGGTAGTCGACAGTGGCCTGAGGGGTTGACGTCTCGGGAGGGCAAGGGACATACCACCCGGACATCGGCACAGGACCATGGGATTGTGGCGCTTGAGTGACGCTGACGGGCCAGGATTGATGGTGGTGCAACAATTTGCACGGTACTCGCCAAGAGCAGACTGCGAGATTCCATGCATGCTCGCTTCCTCAGGCGGCGGGTCCCCCCGGAGTTAGGACAAGTAGGGCTCTCGTAAAGCGAGTAGGTTAGGGTCGGCCCAAGGCTCCGGGTAGGAGCCAGGAGGTCAGACCCAATGCGTCGCAGTCGATTCACCGAAGAGCAGATCATCATGGCCTTGCGCCAGGCCGAGAGCGGTACGTCGGTCGCCGACATTTGTCGCAAGCTCGAGGTCACCGAGGGCACCTTCTACCGCTGGAAAAAGCAGTTCGGCGGGCTGGGTGTCTCGGAGCTGCGAGAGTTGCGGCAGCTGCGGGACGAGAACCGGAAGCTCAAGCAGCTCGTCGCCGATCTCAGCCTCGACAAGCGGATTCTCCAGGAGTCGATGCGAAAAAAATGGTGACCCCGGCGCAGCGACGCGCGTGGGTCAGCTGGGTGCGGGGGGCCTTCCAGCTCTCGACCCTGGCGGCCTGCCGGGCGACCGGGGTGCCTCGCTCGATGATCAACTACCGGAGCCACAAGCCGCCCCAGACGGCGCTGCGAGCCCGGCTGAAGGAGCTGGCCGCGGCTCGAGTGAGCTACGGCTGCCCACGCTTGTACGTGTTGCTGCGTCGAGAGGGCTGGCTGGTGAACCACAAGCGCGTGGAGCGGCTCTACGGTGAGGAAGGGCTGCAACTGCGCCGCAAACGACCCCGCCGCCGTCGCAGCGCGGTGGCGCGCGGCCCCCGACTCATCGCGCAGCGGCCGAACGAGATCTGGGCGATGGACTTCGTCCACGATACGCTGGCCGATGGCTCGCTCCTCCGGGTGCTCACGCTGATCGACACCTACCGCCGCGAGTGCCTGGTCTTGGTGCCGCGGCGGCGCTTCCGGGGCGAGGACGTGGCGCGCATCGTGAGCGCGATCGGACGGGCGCGCGGGCTGCCCGGGCGCATCACCGTGGACAACGGCAGCGAGTTCACATCACGGGCGCTTGATGCCTGGGCGTACTGGAACCACGTGCAACTCGACTTCAGCCGGCCGGGCAAACCGGTCGACAACACGTTCATCGAGGCCTTCAACGGGTCGTTGCGGCGAGAGTGTCTCTCACAACACTGGTTCACCTCGCTTACCGAAGCCGAGCAGATCCTGGAAGCCTGGAGCCTGGACTACAATACGCTGCGGCCCCACAGCAGCTTAGCCAATCGCGCCCCACTCAGCGAACACTCAGGGGGACATTTCATCCCGAACCCTGCCCGACTCGTTCAGTTCGCCTATTGATTGTCCAACAACAGGGAGACCCGCCAAGCCAACCTACTCTCGTTTTGACCTGCCCGCGAAAACGGGGGGAACGTCAACCAGCATCAGGATCAGCATCGACCTGACTCGTGCCCTGAGCGTCACCACGCGCTATCACTCCAGGCATGCGACGGGCCACAGCTTGGTGAACCTGGGCGCGTCGCCGCAGACTGCCAACCTGCTATCGTCCGGCGGGTGCTATCCTGGCGATCCCTCATAGCCATTCTGCACTATGACATCCCTGCACAACTCCGTAATCCGTGCAATGTGATCTCCGGTGAGGTAGTTCTTCCAATCCCCATGTACGCCCTTTCTGTAATGGCTATCCTTGCTTTCTTCGCCGATCTTCCTTCCACCTGACAGCTTCTCAAACTCGTTTTGCCACACTATCCCCAGTATTCTCTCGGCCGGCAACGCCTGAAGAATGCGAGGAAGCGGTACTCCCACCCTCGACTCGACGTTTCGGAGAAACCTTGC
>JBBRGF010000055.1:0-16494 GCA_038240975.1 Gemmatimonadales bacterium | reverse complement strand
AGGCGGCCATCCCCGCGGTGCGGGAGCACCTGGTTCGCGAAGCATTGCTCGCGTATCCCACCGAGACGGTGTACGGCCTCGGATCGGCGCCCACTGTCAATGCTCTTGCATCGCTCTCGCGACTCAAGGGCCGCCAGCCGGGCAAGCCGTTTCTCCTGCTCGTCGATTCCAAGCGGATGGCCGAAGAGTGGGGGCTCGTCTTTTCCGAGTCGGCCCGCGTGTTGTCCGACGCCTTCTGGCCCGGCGCGCTGACCCTGGTGCTTCGGGGCGGTGAGGGGCGGCTCCCCGACGAGCTTCGCGGGCCCGAGGGCGGCATCGCGGTCCGGCACACCTCGCACCGAGGGATCGCGAGGCTGGTCACCGCCACTGGGCGGCCGCTCACCTCGACCTCGGCCAACCGACCCGGCGGTCCTCCGGCCCCGGGTGCCGACCGTCTGGTCGACTTGTTCAAGGACGAGGTCGACCGCGGCGATCTGCTGGTGCTCGATGGCGGTGTGCTCGGCAACGTGCCACCGTCGACGCTGGTCGACTGCACCGGGCCGGTGCCGAAGCTGGTGCGCGAGGGAGCGATTCCGCGACCGGAGCTGCGCAGGGCGGCGGGCAGCCTGGCGCCGTAGCCGAGACTATGTTTGGACGATGCCCATGAACGTTCTCTTCATCTGCACCGGCAACACCTGCCGAAGTCCCATGGCCGAAGGCCTGCTGCGGGCCGCGCTTGCCAGCCGGGCGATCGACCAGGTTACAGTCTCATCGGCCGGGACCGGCGCCTGGGAAGGCGCTCCCATCTCGGAAGCGGCGTATCTGGTCGGCCTCGAGCAGGGTATCGATCTCAGCAACCACCGCGCGCGGCTCCTCACCCGGGAGCTCGTCCGCGGGGCCGACCTGATCCTGGTCATGTCGGGGCGTCACCTCGCGCGGGTCGTCGAGCTCGGCGGCGAGGACAAGGTCCATCTGCTGGGCGCCTACGCCGGCCGCGACGAAAGACAGAGCGAGATCAGCGACCCGTACGGCGCCGATCTCTCCACTTACCGGGCGACGTTCGCCGAGCTCCAGGAGCTGATCGGCAACGTCGTCGGCCGGGTCGCCGGCACGGTGCGGTGATCCTCGGAAGCACGCGCGTCTTCGCCATCCTCGGCGACCCCGTCGCGCATTCGCTCTCGCCCGTCATGCACAACGCCGCGTTCCGCGCCCTTGGGCTCGACGCCGTGTACGTTCCCCTCCGCTGCTCCGACGCCGACCTGCCGCAACTCATGGGCGCGCTCAGCTGCGCGGGGGGCGGGGGCAACGTCACCATTCCTCACAAGGAATCCGCCGCACGCGCCGTCGGCCGCTGTCTCGAGCAGGCCGAGCTGCTGGGCGCCGTCAACACCTTCTGGGGCGAGGAATCGGAGATGGTGGGCGACAATACCGATGTGGCCGGGGTGGGCGCCGCACTCGACGGCCTCGCGGCTCCTCGAGGTCCGTGGCTCGTACTCGGTACCGGCGGCAGCGCCCGCGCCGCCGTCGGAGCCGCGAAAGCGCGCGGCGTTTCGGTGGCGGTGGCCTCGCGCTCGTCCGATCGGCGCCGCCGATTCGAGGAGTGGGCCCGCGGCGTGGGGGTCGGCGCCGCCCCGGAAGAGGAGTGTACGGCGGTCATCAACACGACGCCCCTGGGCCTCCAGGCCGGCGACGCTCTGCCGCTCGACCGGCCCCCGGCCCGTGCCGCGGTGGCTCTCGACATGGTGTACGCCAGGGGAGAAACAGCCTGGGTGCGCGCGATGCGCGCTGCCGGCCTCCGCGCGGACGATGGTCGCACGATGCTCGTCGCGCAGGGTGCAGCGGCATTCCGCTGCTGGTTTCCGAAGCGGCCGGCGCCCGTCGAAATCATGAAGGCGGCGGTCGATGCCGCCCTTCGCTGAGGTCGCACGTGCGCTTGCGGGAGCGGAGCGCTGGCTGCTTCCCGCGGCCTGTCTGCTGTGCGATGGGCTGGTTCCCGCCTGCGAAGGTGACGCACTCGTCTGCGGACTTTGCCGCAGCCGCTGGCGCGGCGTAGCTGGACCGGTCTGCATGCGCTGCGGCCAGCCGGCTTTCGGCGACCTCGAATGTCGCCTCTGTCCGGAGTGGCCGGCGGGGCTGCAGCGCGTGAGGAGCGCCGTCTGGCTCGATCAGGGCGCCCGCGAGGCAGTCCATCAATTGAAGTATCAAGGGTGGTGGCGGGTCGCCGACTCACTCGCCGAGGCCATGCGGCGACTGGAGCCATTGACCGGCCAGGTATCCTTGATACCGATTCCGCTCGGCGCCCGCAGGCTCCGCGCTCGAGGGTACAACCAGAGCGAGCGAATCGCCCAGGCGCTCCGCCGCCTCACGGGACTTCCGGTGTGCAGCGACCTTCTGTGCCGCGTGAGAGAAACGACCACCCAGACGGCCCTCACACCCGAAGGCCGCCGGGCGAATCTGGCCGGTGCGTTTCGGTCGGCCGACGCCACCGGGCTGGCCTGCGTGCTCGTGGACGACGTGTTCACCACCGGCGCAACGCTCGCCGAAGCGGGCTCGGCGCTTTCGGCCGCGGGCGCCGCCCGCGTCGAGGCGGTGACGTTCGCCAGAGCCGTGGAGCCGGTCACCTAACTGAGGAGCGATGATGGCGATTCGAGTGGGCATCAATGGCTTTGGCCGGATCGGCCGCAACGTGGTACGGGCGGCGCAGGCGATGGGCGCAAAGGAGCTGGATTTCATCGCGGTGAACGATCTCACCGATACCAAGACACTCGCCCACCTCCTCAAGTACGACTCGGTGCACGGACGCTTTCCCGGTGACGTGAGCGCGCAGGCAGACGCCCTGACCGTCAACGGCGACTCCATCCGCGTCCTCTCGGAAAAGGATCCGGCCAAACTGCCCTGGAAAGACCTGGGAGTCGATGTCGTGCTCGAGTCCACCGGCCGGTTCACCGACCGCGATCAGGCGGCGCTGCACCTGCGGGGCGGCGCGAAGAAGGTGATCATCTCGGCGCCGGCCAAAAAGGAAGACATCACGATCGTGTACGGCGTGAACCACGCCGCCTACGACCCCGCCAAGCACCACGTTCTCTCGAATGCGAGCTGCACGACCAACTGCCTCGTGCCGGTAGTCAAGGTGATCCTCGACCGATTCGGCTTCGTGAGCGGATTCATGACGACGGTGCACTCGTACACCAACGACCAGCAGATTCTCGATCTGCCGCACAAAGACCTGCGCCGTGCCCGGGCCGCCGCCCTCTCGATCATTCCGACTACCACCGGCGCCGCCAAGGCCACGTCGCTCGTGATTCCGCAGGTCAAAGGAAAGATCGACGGCGTCTCGCTTCGGGTGCCCACGCCCGACGTCTCCGTGGTGGCGCTCTCGTGCGTCGTCGAGAAGGCTACGTCGGCCGACGAGGTAAACACGGCATTCCGCGAGGCGTCCAGATCGGGCCCGCTCAAGGGCCTCCTGGCCGTAAGCGACGAGCCGCTCGTCTCGGTGGACTACATCGGCTCGCTGCAGTCGAGTACCGTCGATGCCCTTTCCACCAACGTGGTCAATGGAACGCTGGTCAATGTGACGTCATGGTACGACAACGAGATGGGCTATTCGGCGCGCTGCGTCGATCTGATGCGGTACGTCGGAGAGCGTCTGTGAAGCGTACGCTCGAGTCCCTCGACCCGGCGGGCATCGAAGGGCGGCGGGCGCTGGTTCGGGTCGACTTCAACTGCCCCATCAAGGGCGGGGTCGTCACGGACAACACACGAATCCGCGCCGCTCTGCCCACCATTCGCTACCTGCGAGAGCGCGGGGCGCGGGTGGTGATGCTCTCCCACCTCGGGCGTCCCAAGGGCGGCCCCGATCCCAAGTACTCGATGCGGCCGGTCGTTCGCGAGCTGGAAAGAGTTCTGGGGGCGCCGGTCACTTTCCTTTCCGATCCGACATCCGACGAGGCTGTAACGGTCACCAGGCGCCTGTCGCGCGGGTCGGTGGCGGTCGCAGAGAACACCCGGTTCTATGCTGGAGAAGAGACGAACGATCGCGACCTGGCCGCGAAGTTCGCAGCGCTCGGCGACTTCTACGTCAACGACGCCTTCGGTTCGGCCCACCGGGCCCACGCGAGCACCGAGGCGGTCGCGCGCATTCTCAAGCCGGCCGTCTCGGGAATGCTGATGGAGCGTGAGCTCCGGTATCTGGGCCAGGCTCTGCACGAACCCCGGCGTCCGTTCCTCGCGATACTGGGCGGCGCCAAGATCAGCGGAAAAATCGACCTGATCGAGGCGCTGCTGCCCAAGGTCGACGCCATTCTGATCGGCGGGGCGATGGCCTGTACCTTCTTCAAGGCGCTGGGGCTCGAGACGGGCAATTCCCTCGTCGAGGCCGACCGGGTCGAGCTGGCAAAGGGGCTGATGGGCCGAGCCGGTGACAAGCTGGTGCTGCCGAGCGGCGCGGTGGTGGCACAGGAGCTCAAGCCCGATGCGCCGACGAAGACGGTGAGCCGCGACTCGATTCCGCCTGGCTGGGCAATGTATGATGTCGATCCTGCCACCGACAGCGACTTCGCCGCGCGAATCGTGAAGGCCGGTACCGCCGTGTGGAATGGTCCGATGGGGGTGTTCGAGACGCCACCGTTCGATCGCGGGACCATGGCCGTTGCCCGGGCCATGGCGGAGGCGACGGGACAGGGCGCGGTGACGGTCATAGGGGGCGGCGACTCGGCCGCGGCGGTGGCCCAGGCGGGCCTGAGCGATCGAATCACCCACGTGTCCACCGGCGGCGGCGCCTCGCTCGAGTTTCTTGAGGGCAAGGAACTCCCTGGCGTCGCCGCCCTCGACGAGGCTTGACCGCATGACCCGCCGCCTGATCTACGCCGCCAACTGGAAGATGAATCATGGTCCCGAAGCAGCGCGGTCGTTCGCCGAGCGTTTCCGCGGCCTGACGAGCCCTGCAGAGGGGCGCGAGCTCTGGTTCTTCCCGCCGATCGTCTCCCTGCCGATCCTGGCCGAATCGTTTCGCGAGCGGCACGACGTCCGGGTCGGCGCGCAGAACGCGCACTGGGAGGGCAAGGGAGCGTTCACCGGAGAAATCTCGATCGCCATGACGGTCGAAGCGGGCGCCAAGGTGCTGCTCGCCGGGCACTCGGAGCGGCGACACCTCTTCGGTGAGACCGACGACCAGGTGGCGAGAAAGACGGTCGCGGCACTCAAGGCCAGCATCACGCCGCTCGTCTGCATGGGAGAGACGCTCGCCGAGCGCGACGGGGGACGAACCGAGCAAATCGTATTGCGCCAGATTACCGCGGTGCTCGACCGCGTTGCCGCGGAGGACTGGGAAAGGATCGTGCTCGCCTACGAGCCCGTGTGGGCCATCGGCACGGGCAAGAACGCGACGCCCGACGACGCGGCCCAGGTACACGAGCTTATCCGATTCGAGATCTCCCGCCGCGGTGTCGGCATTCGCGTGCCCATCCTCTACGGCGGTAGCGTCAATCAGGGAAACGTGCTGTCTCTGCTCGCGCGTCCCGAGGTCGATGGAGTGCTGGTGGGCGGTGCCAGCCTCGACCCCGACGCGTGGGCGGAACTGGTGGGGCTTGGAGGGTAGGAACCACGTGCCCCTGCTGACCGACCGTGATCTCCTCGCACGCCTGGTGGCCTTCGACACCACCAGCTCGCTCAGCAACCTCCCGATGGCCGACTTCCTCGCCGACTATCTCGACCGGCCCGGCGCGCGGATCACGCGCCTGCCTTCCGAGAATGGCGAAAAGGCAAACCTGCTCGTCGCCGCCGGGCCCGAGAGAGCCGGCGGCGACGGGATCATCCTCTCCGGTCACATGGACGTGGTGCCGGCTAGAGAGACGGAGTGGCGCAGCGATCCATTCTCCCTTCTCGAGGCAGGCGGTACCCTGGTCGCGCGCGGCGCGGCCGACATGAAGGGATTTCTCGCGCTGGCCACCAATCGGCTCGCCGTGGCTCGCGCTCATGGGTTGACGCACCCACTGGTTCTGCTGTTCACCTATGACGAGGAAATCGGCACGCTCGGAGCCCGGCGTTTCTCGGAAACGTGGCACGATACCGACGCCCTGCCACGAAGCGTCATCATCGGCGAGCCCACGTCGTTGCAGGTGGTGCGCCTGCACAAGGGAATGCTCCGTCTCCGGCTCACCTTTCAGGGCAAGGCCGCGCACAGCGGCTACCCGCATCTCGGGCAGAGCGCCATCGAGCCGGCCGGCCGCGCCATCGTCGCGCTCGGCGAGCTGCGGCGGGAGATGGAGCGCGAACGGCCGGCCAACGGCGAGTTCTTTCCCGAGGTGCCCTTCGCGGCCATCAACGTCGGCACGGTGGTGGGAGGGAGCGCCGCCAACGTCATTCCCGACGGGTGCGAGCTCCAGCTCGGCATCAGGCTGCTTCCCGGTATGGCGGCCGACGACATGATCGCGAGAGTGCGCCATGCGGTAGGCCGCGCTGTCGGCACAGCGCCGCATTCGTTCGAGTACCTGAGCGAGAGTCCGGCGATGATGTTGCCCGAGGACGCGGAGATCCATCGCGAGCTGAGCGCGGACATGAGGCAGACGCGGACTCAAAGCGTCATGTTCGCAAGCGACGCGGGGTGGCTGCAGCGCATGGGCCTCGAGTGCGTGCTCTTCGGTCCGGGGAGCATCGAGGTGGCGCACAAGCCGAACGAATTTCTGCCCACTGAGGAGCTTCGGCTCGCCGGCGATGCACTCGACCGGGTGATCGCCCGGCGCTGCGGGCCGGCATGACCGTCGTCATCGATGCCGAGCTGACGTATATCGGCGACGCGTTCGAGCCCGGCGTCCAGGTGGCGATCGGCTCCGATGGGCGGATCCAGGCCGTCGGTGCGCTGGGCCGGGAGGTCACGCACCGGATGAGTCGCACGGCCTTGCTCCCCGGTTTCGTCAACTCCCACTCGCACGCCTTCCAGCGCGGGCTCCGCGGCCAGGGCGAGCGGTTTCCCGCCGGCGCGGGGAGCTTCTGGACCTGGCGCGAGGCGATGTACGGCCTCGTCGGCGCGCTCGACACGAGCACGTTGCACGCCTTGTCCCTTCAGGCCTTCGCCGAGATGCGGGATGCCGGCATCACCGCCGTCGGCGAATTCCACTACGTTCACCATGTGCGAGGCGAGGACTACGCCTTCGACGAGATCGTGCTTCGCGCCGCGGCCGACGCCGGTATACGCATCGTGCTCCTCCAGACCTTCTATGCGACGGGCGCGGTGGCGAGGCCGCTCGAGGAAGCGCAGCGGCGTTTCGCGACGCCTTCGCTCGACGCATTTTTCAAGCGCCTCGACACGCTGGCTGCGTGCCTCGACCCGGCGACACAGAGCCTCGGCGCCGTCGCTCACAGCATTCGTGCCGCGAGCCCCGAGCAGATCGGCGCCGTGTACGACGAGTCGTCGAGGCGCGGGCTGCCGTTTCACATTCACGTCGAGGAGCAGCGGAAAGAAGTCGACGAGTGCCGGGCCGCCTACGGAAAGACGCCGATGGCCGTCATCCTCGACTCACTCGGTGGCCGCGGTGACTTTACGGCGGTGCACTGCACGCACACCGAGCCGGACGACATGGCCCGCTTCCTCGCGGCGGGCGGCAGGGTGTGCCTCTGCCCGCTCACCGAGGGCAACCTCGGCGACGGGATCCCGGCGCTCGCTTCGCCCCATGCCGCCGGCGGCCGACTCTGCCTCGGCAGCGACTCGAATGCCAGGCTGGCGATGCTGGAGGACATGCGGTGGCTGGAGTACGGGCAGCGGCTTCGCGGCGAGATGCGCGGCGCCCTCGCCGACTCTGGTGGCAGCGTGGGAAAGACGCTGCTTGCCGCGGCCACAACCGGAGGCGCACGGGCGCTGGGCATCGACGCAGGACGGATCGCGCCCGGGACGTGGGGTGATATCGTGGCGGTGGATCTCGATGCGCCGTCGCTGGTCGGGATACCACCCGATCGCCTGCTCGATGGTCTGATCTTCGGAGCCGGAAACGACGCGATTGCCGGCACCTTCGTCGGAGGACGCTGGAGGAGGAAATCATGAGAACCCTTGAAGTGGCCGCCGCGGACCCCGCAGTCGGCCGCAAGCCGCGCGATGACGAGCTCGACGTGTTCGGACTCACCCACCCGGGCCTCGTCCGGAAGGAGAACCAGGATCACTTTCTCCTGTGCTCTCTTCGGAAGGAAATGGTGGTGCACCTCACCAGCCTGCCGGGAATGGCCACGCTCCCGACCGGGGCCGAGCGGGTGGCTTTCCTGGCGATGGTGGCCGATGGGGTCGGCGGTGGGCCCAGGGGCGAGGAAGCGAGCCGGCTCGCCGTCGAGGCCGTTGCGGAATACGTCACGCAAAGCGCGCGCTGTTACTACTCATCCGAAGACTCGGAGGACGGCCCCGAGTTCGCCCGGACCCTCGAAGAGGCCGCGCAGCGCTGCCACTCGGAGGTGGTGCGCCGGGCGGGGGAGAATCCGGAATTCGGCGGAATGGCCACGACGCTGACGCTCTGGCTCGGCGTGTGGCCCCGTGCCTACCTGCTCCAGGTCGGCGACAGCCGCTGCTACCGGCTGCTGAACGGTAAACTGACCCAGGTCTCACGCGACCAGACGATGGCGCAGGAATTGGTCGACCTCGGGGCCATGACCAAAGCCGAGGCCCACGACACCCCTCTCGCGCACACGCTGTCGAGCTCGATCGGCGGCAGCCAGACGGCGCCCGTCGTCACCCGATTCACCCAGGAGTGGGGGAGCGTCGGACTCCTGTGCAGCGATGGCCTGACACGCCACGTTTCCGACGACCGGATTCGCGAGCGGCTGAGCGCGATGACATCGGCGAAGCAGGTGTGCCACGATCTTCTACAGGATGCTCTCGATGGCGGCGGCAGCGACAATGTCACCATCGTGGTAGGCCGCACGGTTCGCCGGGACATCCCGTGATGCATCGAGGTCTTCTCGCACAGGAGGCTACCACATGGCCGACGCCGCCAGCTCGAATCCCGCACTCGTCAAGGCCACTGCAATCGGCACCGTGCTTCAGCTCGCCATGGTGATAGCCGGGCACTACTCGCCGGCCATCTCCAACCAGTTCGCCGTCGGCGGAATGACCATCTCGGGCATCGCCGGACTGCTATTCTCTCTCTGGAGTGGCCAGAAGTCGGCGGCCGCCGCGGCGGCGGGCGGCTTAGCTGCCGGTGGAATCTCCGCGTTCCTCGGCATCCTGGTCTCCCACCTGCTGGGCGATGTTCCGGCGTCGGTGCTCGCCATGGGAACGGCCGGCTCCGCCCTGACGGGAGCGATCGGTGGGGTGATCGGAAAGCTCTTCGGCCCGAAGACGGCGTAGCGGCGGTTGACCCAACCCCGGTCGCCGACTAGACTTTGCGGCTGTCCAGGAGACCGCTCATGTTCACATTTCTGCTTACGCTGCTGATCCTCGACGCCCTCGTGCTGTCGGTGGTCGTGCTGCTTCAGGCCGGCCAGGGCGGCGGCCTCGCGTCGCTCGGTGGCGCGGGTGGCACCGACACGGTCATGGGTGGCCGACAGGCCGTGACCATCCTCACCAGAGCCACGTGGTGGGGTGGCGGCATTTTCCTCGTGCTCTCGCTGGTTCTTTCGCTGGTACCGCGCGGAAGCACGTCGAGCGACCTGCAGCAGCGGCTCCGGGCTTCTACGCCCGCCACGCCTGCGCCCAGCTCGGCACTGCCTCTCGGCGGCAGCACCACCGTGGCGCCGCCGGCTGCCACCGAGGGGCCGACTACGCAGTCGCCCGTACCGCCCGCCACCAAGGGCGCAGTACCCAAGAGTACCGCGCCGGCTCCCGCCACCAAGAAGCCGTGACGCACGACGACAGCGGGGTGACCGGGTGACCGATCGCCCCGCTTTCGTTTTGCTCGAAGACGGCGCGTGGTTCGCCGGCGCCGCTCGGCGGGGGCTGGACCCCGCCTTCGGCGAAGTCGTGTTCACCACCAATCTCACCGGCTACCAGGAGACGTTCACCGACCCGAGCTACCTCGGCCAGATCGTCGTCATGACGGCGCCGATGATCGGTAACTACGGTGTCAACGTGGATGACATGGAGTCGGATCGCCCGCAAGTGAGCGGTGTGGTCGTGCGAGAGCTTTCCCGCCACACCTCCAACTGGCGGGCCACCGGGTCCCTCGACGACTGGCTCGCGGCCGGCGGAGTTCCCGCCATCGAAGGCGTCGACACTCGCCGTCTCACCCGTCACCTGCGTGAGCGCGGCGCCATGCGTGGGGTGATCGCCGAAGGACGGCAGCCCAACCCCGAGCTGACCTCGCTGCTGCGCGCGTCGCCCTCGATGGAAGGACTCGATCTCGCCTCGCGTGCCTCGGCTGGTCAGCGACACACGACCGGCGAGGGGCCGCACGTGATCGCCTACGACTACGGGATGAAGCGCAACATCGTCCGGAAGCTGGTGAGCGCAGGCTGTCGTGTGAGCGTGATTCCCGCGGAGACGAGCGCCGCGGAGGCGAGAGAGCTAAAGCCTGACGGGCTCTTTCTTTCGAACGGACCGGGCGATCCGGCCGCCGTGGGGTACGCACTCGCCATCATCAAGGATCTGTCGACAGCGGGGCTGCCGACCTTCGGCATTTGCCTGGGGCATCAGCTCGTGGGATTGGCCTTCGGCGGAGCCACGGCCAAACTGCCGTACGGCCATCGCGGCGCCAATCACCCGGTCCGCGATCTTCGGACGGGGCAGGTTCTGATCACCACGCAAAACCATGGCTTCGCGGTGGTTGGAGATGCGGGTGGAGTTCCCGGGGCGCCGGCTCTGGAAGTAACGCATCTCAACCTGAACGACGGTACCATCGAGGGAGTTCGTCACCGCGAGTTGCCTCTCTTCGCGGTGCAGTATCACCCCGAGGCGGCGCCCGGTCCGCACGATGCCTTCCCGCACTTCGCCGAGTTCATGGCCGCGATGAAAGCGGCCAAAGCCCCAACCCCTTGACAGACAACACTTAAGCTCCTAAGATCTCGGCAGGAGGGCCTGCCCGCTTTGCTGCCTGCAACCCGTTTGGGGGACGCATGACCAAGGCCGATCTCGTCGAACAGGTAACCGCCTCGATTGCGAAGACTGCGGGTCCCATGATCTCCAAGAAGGATTGCGCCCGCGTGGTGGACGCCTTCCTCGAGGCGGTCAAGGAAGCCCTCAAGGAGCAGCACAACATAGAGGTCCGCGGTTTCGGAACATTCAAGATCCGGCGGCGGAAGACCAGGATGGCGAGAAATCCCCGCACCGGCGATCCTGTCGAAGTTGCCGCGCGGCCCGTCCCCGTGTTCAAGCCCAGCAAGGAGTTACGGGCGCTCGTCGCCGATGAAGGAGAGCCCGAGAGGGAATCCATCGAGGGCTGACCGGTATCGCAGTTTCCACTCTCCCCCTGCGGGGGTAGCTTCCACACATGACCCCCGCACCCACCAACGCCGCCGTCCGCGTGCTTCTTTTCGCCAGCTACGCAGAGCGCCTCGGGCTCGAATCGATCGACGTCAGCCTTCCTCTGCCGGCCACCGTCGGAGGAGTGATCGATCGCGTGCGCGAGCTGCCGGGCGGAAGTGACCTTCCGCCGCGGCCGCTTTGCGCGCTCAACCTGGCGCATGTGTCGCTCGATGCTCCCGTTGCCGCCGGCGATGAGATCGCGGTGCTTCCACCGCTGGCGGGAGGCTAGAGCGTGAAGCTCCTGAGCTCCGACCCGCTCGATCTTGCCGGTCTCATGGCCTCGGTGCAATCGCCCGCTCGAGGCGGGGTGGCGTGTTTCCTGGGCGCGGTGCGCGATCATCACGCCGGGCGCCAGGTGCTGCGGCTTCGATATTCCGCCTATGAGCCGATGGCCGAGGCCGAGCTGGCCCGGATCGTAGCGGAGACTGAATCCCGCTGGCCGGTCGCGGTGGCGCTTCGGCATCGCGTCGGTCGGCTCGAGGTAGGCGACGCCGCGATCGCCGCCGTCGCGGCCGCTCCCCACCGCGACGAGGCATTTGCGGCATGCCGGTATCTCGTCGAAGAGGCGAAGCGCCGCGTCCCTGTGTGGAAGCAGGAGTTCTACGCCGACGGCAGCGTCGAATGGGTCGATCCCACCGGCGGGGCGCAACCTGTTCCCATGGAGCCGGTGTGATGGGCGACGTTCGAGACGTCTTCGCCCGGCCGCTCCGAAGCCTTCGGCTCTCGGTGACCGACCGCTGCAACATGCGGTGCCGGTACTGCATGCCGCAGGAGGAATACATCTGGCTGCCTCGCGACTCCATTCTGACGTTCGAGGAGATCGACAGGCTCACCGCGATTTTCGCAGGGCTCGGCGTCACCAGGGTCCGCCTGACCGGCGGCGAGCCGCTGCTGCGACACGACCTCCCTTCGTTGGTGGCTCTGCTTCGCCGTCACGCCGGCTTCGCCGACCTCGCCATCACCACCAACGGGATCCTCCTTGGCAGGTATGCCGCCGATCTTCGAGGGGCGGGCCTCGACCGGGTGACGGTCAGCCTCGACACGCTCCGCCCGGAACGGATGATCGCTTTCGCGAGGAGCGCACGGCATGCGGAGGTCCTCGAGGGAATCGGCGCGGCGACAGCGGTGGGATTCACCGGAACCAAGCTCAACAGCGTCGTCATTCGCGGGTTCAACGACGACGAGATCGTGGATCTGATCGAGTTCTCGAGAGCCAACGCGCTGGAGGTTCGATTCATCGAATACATGGACGTCGGCGGCGCCACTGGATGGACGATGGACCAGGTCGTCTCCCGCCGGGAGATTCTCGATGTGGTCTCGCGGCGATACGGGGCGGTGACGCCCGTCGCGCGCAAGGGCGCGGCTCCGGCCGAGCGCTTTGCCCTGGCCGACGGCACGACCTTCGGCGTCATCGCCTCGACGACGGAGCCCTTTTGCCGTACCTGCGACCGGGCCCGGCTCACCGCCGACGGCACCTGGCTGCTGTGCCTGTACACCGAGACGGGGCTCGACCTGCGCGAGATGCTCCGGATGGGTGCATCGGACGACGAGATCGGTGCGGGGATCGCCGCGACCTGGCGCGAGCGCACCGACCGTGGAGCGGAGGCGCGCGCCGCGCTCCCCGAACGCGGCACGCTCTACCCGATCCAGGGCCTCCGAGCCGATCCGAGACGTGAAATGCACACCCGGGGAGGGTGATGCCGCTCCACGTGGCACTCATTCAACCGCAGATCCCGCCCAACACCGGCAACATCGCCCGGCTGTGCGCCGCCGCCGACACTTCACTCCATCTGATCGCACCCCTCGGATTCTCGCTCGACGAGAGCGAGCTGCGCCGGGCGGGCCTCGACTATTGGGAATCGGTAGACCTGTGGGTGCATCCCGACTGGTTCGCCTTTCGCGATGCGATGAACCGCGAGCGCTGTCTGTACTTTTCGGCGCGTGCCGAGCTCAGCTACTGGGACGCGCCCTACCGCCACAACAGTTGTCTCGTCTTCGGCAGCGAGACCGACGGAATGCCGCCGCGCATCCTCGAAAAGCATCCTGAGCGGTGCTTCCGGATTCCGATGACCGGGCCGGTGCGAAGCCTGAATCTCGCGACGGCCGTCGGAATCGTCCTCTACGAAGCCATTCGCCGCACGACCGGCGTATAAGGCCCCGGCGGGGTTTGCCGGCCCGACGTAAATCGGTATATTGCGGCGCTTTACGCCACTCTATCTGAGCCACTCAATCCCTCGGGACGTACTCCATGCTTGCAAAAGTTGCCGTCGTCGGGGCGGGTAACGTCGGCGCCACCGCGGCGCAGCGCCTCGCCGAAAAGCATCTGGCTCGCACCGTCGTGATGATCGACGTGGTCGAGGGGGTGCCTCAGGGAAAGTCGCTGGACCAATGGCAGTCGGGGCCGGTCGAGGGATTCGACGCGAAGGTGGTCGGCACCAACCGTTACGACGAGGCCGAGGGGGCCGACCTGTTCGTCGTGACGGCCGGCATCGCAAGGAAGCCCGGGATGAGCCGCGACGACCTGGTCAAGACCAACGCGGGCATCGTGCGCGCCGTTGCAAGCGACATCGCGCGAGTCGCGCCCAACGCCATCATCGTCGTGGTATCGAACCCCCTCGACGTGATGTGCTATGTGGCCATGAAGGCGAGCGGCTTTCCGCGTGAGCGTGTCATCGGAATGGCCGGCGTGCTCGACACCGCGCGCTACCGCATGTTCCTGGCCGAGGCGCTCGATATCTCGGTCGAGGACATCCAGGCCATGGTGCTCGGCGGTCATGGGGACACGATGGTGCCCCTCGTCTCCTATACCACGGTGTCAGGCATCCCGGTCACTCAGCTGATCGATCAGGCCAGGCTCACCGCAATCGTCGACCGCACGCGCAACGGCGGCGCGGAAATCGTGGCGTTTCTCAAGACCGGGTCGGCGTACTATGCGCCGAGCGCCGCGGCGGTGCAAATGGTGGAGGCCATCGCGCTCGACAAGAAGCGCATCCTGCCGTGTTCGGCGTGGCTCAGGGGTGAGTTTGGACTTTCTGACGTCTTCTGCGGGGTGCCCTGCAAGCTGGGTCGGGCCGGCCTCGAGCGGATCATCGACATCAAGCTCACTGACGCGGAGCGCGCGGAGCTGCACAAGTCGGCCGAGGCGGTGCGTGCCACCCAGGCCGTGATCGACGCCGCCTGACCGGAGAAGATTCATGAATCGGTTGCAGGCGATGTGGAATTCCTCGGTCGGGAAGAAAGCGGTCATGGCGGTCACCGGCCTCATCGGCATTCTGTTCGTCATCGGCCATATGATCGGCAACCTGCAGATATTCGAGGGCGCCGACCGGATCAATGCCTACGGCCGACTGCTGCACGGCCCACTCAACGAGCTGCTCTGGGTGGTGCGGGTGGTGCTCGTGCTGGCCGTCGTCCTGCACGTCGTGGCGGCCGTGCAGCTCACCGCGCGCGACCGCGCCGCGCGCCCCATCGCCTACGCGCGGCGGCTTCCGCAGGTGTCCACCCTCGCCTCGCGAACCATGCGCTGGGGAGGCGTGTTGCTGCTCGTCTTCATCGTGGTCCACATCCTCCACTTCACCACCGGCACCATCCGTCCCGGCGGAGCGTTTACCGCGGGAGACGTCTTCACCAACGCCGTCGCCTCCTTTCACGTTCCCTGGGTAGCGGGCTTCTACGTGGTATCGATGGCGGCGCTCGGCATGCACCTGTACCACGGGGCGTGGAGCTCCTTCCGCTCCCTCGGCGTAGCTCCGCCGTCGCGGCGGCCGCTCGAGCGCCGGCTGGCGCTGCTGATCGCGGTCGCGATCGCCGTGGGGTTCGCCCTGGTGCCCATCGCGGTGCTTGCCGGGGTGGTGGGGGGCGCGCGATGAGCATCGATCTCAAGTCGAAGGTTCCGGCCGGGCCGATCGAGCGGAAGTGGGACGCCCACCGCTTCGGGATGAAGCTCGTGAATCCCGCCAACAAGCGGAGATACACCGTCGTCGTGGTCGGCAGCGGGCTGGCCGGCGCGTCGGCCGCGGCGACGATGAGCGAGCTTGGCTACAAGGTGAAGTGCTTCTGCTTCCAGGACTCGCCGAGGCGGGCGCACAGCATCGCCGCGCAAGGCGGCATCAACGCGGCCAAGAACTATCGGAGCGACGGCGACAGCATCCAGCGGCTCTTCTACGACACGGTCAAGGGCGGGGACTTCCGTTCTCGCGAAGCAAACGTCTACCGCCTGGCCCAGGTGAGTGTCCAGATCATCGATCAGTGCGTCGCACAGGGCGTCCCGTTCGCTCGCGAATACGGCGGCCTGCTGGCAAACCGGTCGTTCGGCGGCGCCCAGGTGTCGCGAACGTTCTACGCGCGCGGCCAGACCGGCCAGCAGCTGCTCCTCGGTGCCTACCAGGCCTTGGAAAAGGAGATCGCGGCCGGCGGAGTGACGATGTACCCGCGCACCGAGATGCTCGACCTGGTGGTCATCGACGGGCGCGCGAGGGGAATCGTGGTGCGCGACCTGGTCACGGGAAAGATCGAGTCGCATGCGGCCGATGCCGTGGTGCTCGGCACCGGTGGCTACGGCAACGTCTTCTACCTCTCGACGAACGCAAAGGGATCGAACGCCACCGCCATCTGGCGCGCGCACAAGCGCGGGGCCGCCTTTGCCAACCCCTGCTACACGCAAATCCATCCTACCTGCATTCCGGTGGCCGGCGAGTACCAGTCGAAGCTCACCCTGATGAGCGAATCGCTCCGAAACGACGGCCGCGTCTGGGTCCCGAAGCGGGGCGGCGATCACCGTCCGCCGAGCCAGATCCCCGAGCTGGAGCGCGACTATTACCTCGAGCGCCGGTATCCGAGTTTCGGCAATCTGGCGCCGCGGGACATCGCGTCGCGGGCAGCCAAGGCGGTCTGCGACGAGGGCCGCGGCGTCGGCCCCGGCGGCCTGGGTGTGTATCTCGATTTCGCCGACGCCATCACCCGGCTCGGGGCCGCCACCATCCGGGAGCGATACGGCAACCTGTTCGAGATGTACGCGCGGATCACCGACGAGCACCCGTACGAGTCGCCGATGCGGATCTTCCCGGCGGTGCACTACA
>JBBRGF010000054.1:0-16664 GCA_038240975.1 Gemmatimonadales bacterium | reverse complement strand
CCACCAGCCGCTGATAGGCCTCGGACGCCTGCCGGTCGGCCTCCGCCTGTGTGAGCGCGCCCTGGTCGACGAGGGCGCGAGCGTACAGATCGCGGACCGGTGGAAGATTCCTGATCTGCTCGTACATGACCGGCTGCGTATAGGCGGGCTCGTCGCCCTCGTTGTGGCCGTGCCGCCGGTAGCCGACGAGATCGATGAGGATGTCCTGGTGGAACTTGTCACGGTACGCCATCGAGAGGCGCACCGCCGAGAGGCAGGCCTCCGGGTCGTCGGCGTTCACGTGGATGATGGGGATGTCGAATCCCTTGGCCAGGTCGGAGGCGTACCGCGTCGAGCGCGCGTCGTCCATGTCGGTGGTGAATCCGACCTGGTTGTTGGTGATGATGTGGAGCGTGCCACCGGTGCGATAACCCTTGAGGGCACCGAGATTGAGCGTCTCGGCCACGACGCCCTGGCCGGCGAACGCGGCATCGCCGTGGATGGTGACCGGAAGGGCGGCGCTCGGGTCGTGATGCGCATCGCGTCCGCGGCGCTGCGTCTGCCGTGCCCGGGCCCGTCCATCAACGACCGGCGCCACGAACTCGAGATGGCTCGGATTGGGGCAGAGAGTCACGCTGATGGCCTTGCCCTTACCGGTGACGTAGGCGCCCTCCGCCCCGTGATGGTACTTCACGTCTCCGGTGCCGCCCTCGGGAGTGAGCTGGCCCGCCTCCACGTGGCGCCCGCCTTCGAACTCGGCGAAGATCGTTTCGTACGGCCGCCCCACGGTATGGGCGAGCACGTTGAGCCGTCCGCGGTGCGCCATCCCCACTACGACATCGCGGGCGCCCGATTCGGCCGCTCGCTCGATGGTGAGATCGAGCATGGGGACGAGCGTGTCCACGCCTTCGATCGAGAAGCGCTTATGGCCGAGATACGCCTTGTGCAGAAACTTCTCGAGCGCCCCGACCTCGGTGAGGCGCTTGAGCAGCTTGACCTTGTCGGTAACGTTCATCGGCTGGCGGTAGGCGCCTGATTCGATCTTTTCCCGGAGCCACACGCGCTCCTCGTGGGTCGAGATGTGCTCGATCTCGTACGCCATGGTGCCGCAATACGTGGCCTGGAGATACGGCAACGATTCAGCCAGGGTCCGGCCGGGCACGGCGATGCGCAGCACCTTCGACGGAATCACGGCCATCACTTCGGGGGTGAGGCCGAGCGGGCCGGGATTGAGCGCCGGATCGCCGATGGGCGGCGTGCCGAGCGGATCGAGGTGGGCCGCGAGGTGGCCGTGCATGCGGAAGGCCTTGACCAGCGCCATTGCCGCCGCCACGTGGTACAGCATCTCCGGCGCGACCGGTCCCGGCCCCTCTTCGCGTTTGGCCGCGGGGGTGGCCTTGACGATCTGATAGCTGACCGCGGAAAGCTGCAGGCTTTCCTCGAGAAGGTCGTAGAACCCCGCATCGCCTTGCAGCAGGCGCTCCATAGTGGCGAGAAAGGCCCCGGACTCCGAACCCTGGATGACGCGATGGTCGTAGGTGCTTGTGATCGTCATGACCTTGCCGATCCCGAACTCCCTCAGCCGATCCTCGTTCACACCCGAGAATTCAGCCGGATAGCCGATGGCGCCGATGGCGATGATGCTGCCCTGGCCGGCCATCAGCCGCGGCACCGATGCCACCGTTCCCAGCCCGCCGGGATTGGTAAGCGACATGGTGGCGCCGGCAAAGTCGTCGGGGAGCAGGCGGTTGGTCCGCGCCTTTTCCACCAGCGTTTCATAGGCGGCGTGGAAGGCCGCGAAGTCCATCGTGTCGGCGCGCTTGATGACCGGGACCACCAGGCCGCGGCTGCCGTCCTTGCGCTGGACGTCGACGGCCAGGCCGAGCGCGATACCGTCGGGTACCACGCGGTGGGGCACCCCTCCGTGCATCACAAGGGTGTGTCCCATGACCGGATGCTGCCTGGTTGCCTGCACCAGTGCGTAGGCGATCAGGTGGGTGAACGACATCTTGTCGACGCGCCCCCCTGCCTGCAAAGCCTGGTTGAGGCGCCGGCGCCGCTCTTCCAGGACACCGACGGGCACCACTCGGAACGTCGTCGCGGTGGGAACGGTCAGACTCTCGGTCATGTTGGCGACGAGCTTGGCCGCCGGTCCCTTGATGGGCGAGGCCCCGGAGGGAAGGGCGCGGGTGGCGGGCACGGAGGCGGGCGCTTCGGCCTGAGGCGCCGTGGCGTCGTTCGTTCCCGCCGCTCCGGTGCCCTGGCCGCCGTTCCGCGCCGCGGCGGGGCGCTCGCCGACCACGCCGCTCTCGAAGAGGCGGCGCCAGTCGGGACCCACTGTGGCTGGGTCTTTCAGGAACTCTTCGTACATGGCCTGCGCGAAGCCCGCGTTGGCCGTCTCGAACACATTCGGGTCCACGAAATCCACCGGCGGTAAACGGTGAACGATAAAAACGGTGAACGGTGAACGGTGAACGGTGAACGGTGAAAGATAGCGACGCGGTGCGCCCGGGTCACCGCATCGCGAGTGCCAGGTACCTCGCCGTCTCCGATTGAACCCGCGCCGCGTCCCACCCCAGCTCGCCGCCCATCAGCTCAGCCACCCGTCGCGCGGCGTCGGCTCCGCGGCCGGCGTCTTCGTAGTAGAGGTGTGTCCTTCGGACCAGCACGTCTTCTACCCGCTGCGCCAGCTCGCGGCGAGCCGCGTGGATCACCTCTGCCTCGATGGCGGGATGGGTGGGTGTGAGCCGGCGAAGGAGACCGCGGTCCCGGGCGCCGAGATTGCAGACCCCTGCCGACTCCGTGCCATAATGGCGGAGCAGGTGTTCGACGGTGTCGGCCTCCATCCCGATCTCGATGCAACGCTCACGGAAGGTCGCGAGGTCGGCGGCTTCGCCCCCGGGGAGCGGCTCGTCGTCCGTGTCCGCTTCGGTATTGCGCGGACGGCCGTCGCGAAAACGGAGCTCACGCACGGCGCGGTCCACCACCTCGTGAGCCATGGAGCGATACGTCGTGAGCTTTCCGCCCGCCACCGTGATCATCCCGCCCGTTCCCTGCACGATCGTGTGCTCCCTCGACCGGCTCGACTCCTTTCCGCCGTGAGCCAGAAGGGGACGGAGGCCCGCCCACGAGCCGCGCACGTCCTCCACTCCCAGGCGGGCGTTGGGAAAGCGCGCGTTGGCCGACCGCAGGAGGTACACCACGTCGTCTTCCGTCGCGGCAGCCTCGTCGGGGGGCTCGATGGTATCGGTGTCGGTCGTGCCGATGTAGCTGAGGCTGCCCCAGGGAAGGATGAAGACGACGCGGCCGTCGATCGGACTCGTGAAGATGATGGCCTCGCGGTGGTCGATGCGCGAGCGCGCGACCAGCACATGAACGCCCTTGGTCGCCTGCAGCAGCCGCTCCGCTGCCGGATCCTCCAGCTTCCTGAGCCGGTCGGCCCACGGACCAGTCGCGTTCACGACGACCCCGGCTCTCAGTCCGGCCCGCTCGCCGGTGAGCACATCCTCCAGCTCTGCACCGACCACGCGGCCCGCGGTGCGCTCCAGCGAGCGGACGGCCATATAGTTCGCCACCAGTGCGCCATGGTGCATGGCGGAGCGGGCGGTGGCGAGCACCAGGCGGGCGTCGTTGCACTGTGCGTCGTAGAATCGCGCCCCGCCGAGGAGGCCGCGCTCGCGCAGCATCGGCTCGGCTTCGAGGAGGGCGCGCTTGCCCAGCATTCGGTGGAGTCGCACATTGCGGAACAGCGCCAGAGCATCGTACAGCCACATGGCCGCTGCGAGCTGCCAGAGTGCGATCCGGTCGCCGCGGTGCAGGGGAAAGATGAACGGTAGTGGCCACACGAGGTGGGGAGCGATGCGAAGGAGAATGCGGCGCTCCCTGTTGGCCTCCAGCACGAGTCCGAGCTGGCCGGTTTCGAGATAACGCAGGCCGCCGTGGATCAGCCGGCTCGACCGCGAGCTGGTGCCCGAGCCGATATCGCTCTGCTCCACCAGTACCGTCCGAAGTCCCCGCATCGCGGCATCGCGAGCCACGCCGGCCCCGGTGATTCCACCACCGATGACCAGAACGTCAGCGGGCTGCGCGGTGACCTCCGCCAGCGTCGCCCTTTCAGAGGAACGCCCTCCGTGACCGTGCCGCCCGTTCCCCAGCTCCCTCGGCCGAGCACCTGGTTCTTCTGGCACGCTCATCGGCTCGGTCCCGGGATGCGGGTCTTGGACCTGGCGTGTGGGGGAGGTCGGCACAGTCTTGCCGCGGCGGCGGCCGGCGCATCGGTGGTCGGTGTCGATCGGGATGAGACCCGACTTGCCAGGGCCCGAGAGCTCGCCGAACGGAAGGGGCTGACCATCGAATGGCGTCTCGTGGATCTCGAGGGGACGTGGCCCGACTTCGGGTCTTTTGATGCGGTTCTGGTGTTCAATTATCTTGACCGGGCGAGGCTGCCCCACGCCCGTGCGCTGGTCGCCGCCGGCGGCCTCCTCATGATCGAAACATTTTTAACCGCTCAGCGCGATCTCGGCTGGGGGCCTACTTCCGAAGAGCACCTCCTCCAGCCGGGCGAGCTTGCCCGGCTCGTGAGCCCGTTCCGCGTGCTCCATGGGCGCGAAGTGCTCGAGCCGGTGGATCCGGAGCGGTGGAGGGCAGTGGCCAGCATCCTCGCCAGGAACGGGTAAGATCGACTCATCCTCACCCCGGGGCAACATGCACGATCCTCGGCCGCGTCGGCGAGTCGCGATCGTCGCTGGCCTGCGCACTCCGTTCGCCAAGAGCGGCACCGTGTTCCGCGACGTTTCCGCGGTGGCGCTCGCTCGCCACGCCGCCCGCGAGCTGCTGTACCGCAGTGAGCTCGACGGCCGCGAAGTCGACGAAGTGATCTTCGGCCAGGTCGTGCCCTCGGTGCTCACGCCGAACGTCGCCCGCGAGGTGAGTCTCCTTCCCCAGTTGCTTCCCAGCATCCCTGCCTACACGCTGAACCGTGCCTGCGCCTCCTCCGGCCAGACGATCTCCAACGCCGCCGACCAGATCGCGCTCGGCCATGCCGACACCATCATCGCCGGCGGCGTCGAATCGCTGTCCGACATCCCCATCCTCCACTCGCGTCGATTCAGCCAGATCCTGGTCGACGTCGGCAAGGCGCGCACGCTCGGCGCACGGCTCGGGGTGCTGGCCAGGACGCGACCCCGCGACCTCCTCCCGGTGACACCGGCGATTGCCGAGCCGTCCACCGGCGAAACCATGGGCCAGTCGGCCGAGAAGATGGCCAAGGCGAACGGGATCAGCCGCGAGGCGCAGGACCGGCTGGCGCTCCAGAGCCACCAGCGCGCCGCCGCGGCCACCGCCGACGGCCGGCTCGCCGCCGAGATCGCGCCCTGGTTCGGCGGCCCGGAGATGCAGGAGATCATCGGGTCCGACAACGGCGTGCGCACCGACGCGTCGCTCGAAGCGCTGGCCAAGCTCAAGCCGGTGTTCGACCGCCGGTACGGATCGGTCACGGCGGGCAACGCCTCGCCGCTCACCGACGGAGCGTCGGCGGTCCTGCTCATGTCGGCAGAGAAGGCGCTGGCCCTCGGCTACGCGCCGCTGGCCTACGTCAGGAGCTATGCCGTGAGCGCGGTCGATCCGGCGTGGCAGCTCCTCATGGGTCCGGCGTACGCCGTTCCCAAGGCGCTCGAGCGCGCCGGCATCGGCTGGGCCGACTTGGGCCTCGTCGAGATTCACGAGGCATTCGCCGCGCAGGTGCTGTCGAACGTTCAGGCGTGGCGATCGCGGGAGTGGGCCGAGCGGCTCGGCCTGCCCGGACCGGTGGGCGAGGTCGATTGGGAGCGCACCAACGTCATGGGAGGATCGATCGCCATCGGGCATCCGTTCGGCGCGACGGGGGCTCGACTGGTCACGACCCTTTCCGGAGAGATGCGGCGCCGGGAGGTCCAGTTCGGCCTGATCTCCATCTGCGCGCAGGGCGGGATGGGGTTCGCAATGGTTCTGGAGCGCGACTGATGTCCGCCCTGACCACTGCCGTCGACGACGGCATCGCGACGATCACCTTCGATCTGCCCGGCGAGCCCATCAACAAGCTCACCGCGGCGACGAAGATCGAGTTCGAGGCGCTGCTGATCCGTCTTCGCGACGACGCCTCGATCCGCGCGGCCGTCCTCCTCTCCGGCAAGCCGGACACCTTCATCGCCGGCGCAGACATCGAGGAGTTCACCGCCCTCACCACGCGAGCCGCGGCGGAGCGGCTCAGCTTCGAGGGTCAGGAGCTGGTGAGCCGGGTCGAGACACTCGCCAAGCCCGTGGTCGCCGCCATCCACGGTGCCTGCCTCGGAGGAGGCCTCGAGCTCGCCCTCGCGTGTCACTACCGAATCGCCACCGATCATCCCAAGACCCACCTCGGGCTGCCCGAGGTCCAGCTCGGCCTGATCCCCGGCGCGGGAGGTTGCGAGCGGCTGCCGAAGCTGGTCGGCGCGCGGGCGGCGCTCGACATGATCCTCACCGGCAAGGGCGCTACCGCCCACAAGGCGCTGCGGATAGGGCTCGTGGACGAGGTCGTGCCGGAAAGCATTCTCCGGCGGATCGCGCTCGGGGCAGCCGACCGGCTGGCGAGAGACGGCCTTCCGAGACGCGCACCGAAACGTGGAGTGCAGGGGCTGCTGCTCGACGGCACGGTCGCTGGAAGGCGGCTCGTGTACCACCAGGCGCGGGCGCAGGTGCTCGAGCGCACCGGCGGCCACTATCCCGCGCCGCTCGCGGCCCTGGAGGTGGTCCGGGTGGGACTGGAAGACGGCATCGCCGCCGGTCTGTCCGAGGAGCACCGCACGTTCGGCGAGCTTGCGATGGGGGACGTGTCGCGCAAACTGGTGCAGGTCTTCTTCGCGACGTCGGCGCTCAAGAAAGACGACGGTATTCCGCCGGGCAGCGCCGTGCCCCGGCAGGTCCGCCGCCTGGGCATCGTGGGCTCCGGCTTCATGGGCGCGGGTATCGCCGGCACGGCGGTGCTCAAGGTCGAAGTGGACACCCGTCTCAAGGATGCGGAACTGACCCGGGTGGGGAAAGGCCTGCGGGTGGCAACGGCGATTCTCTCCGAGCGTCTCAAGCGCCGCCAGCTTACCCGCCATCAATTCGAGCGCCTCAGCGCTCTACTCTCGGGGTCGGCCGATTACGCCGGATTCAGCCGCGCCGATCTGGTGATCGAGGCGGTATACGAGGACCTCGACCTCAAGCGTGCGGTGCTGGCAGAGGTGGAGACCTTCGCCCGGCCCGACACGATCTTCGCCAGCAACACGTCGACGATTCCGATACGCGACATCGCTGCCAATGCCCGGTATCCCGGCCGGGTGCTCGGCATGCACTTCTTCTCACCGGTGGAGAAGATGCCGCTCCTCGAGGTGATACCCACCGCCGAGACGGCGCCCGAGACCATCGTCACCGCGGTGCGATTCGGCCGGCGAATGGGGAAGACCGTGATCGTGGTGGCCGATCATCCGGGCTTCTGGGTGAACCGGATTCTCTCGCCGTATCTCAACGAGGCCGGCATCCTTGTCTCCGAAGGCGTGCCGATCGAGCTGATCGACCGAACCATGACGGCCTGGGGCTTTCCGGTGGGGCCCGTGACGTTGCTGGACGAGGTGGGACTCGACGTGGCGCAGAAGGCGTCGGCCGTGATGCACGAGGCCTTCGGCGATCGGATGCGGCCCGCGGAGTCGGTGAGCCGGCTGCTGGCGGACTCGCGGCTCGGTCGCAAATCGGCAAGCGGATTCTACCGCTACGAGGGCGGCCGCAAAGCCGGCGCCGATGCCTCGGTGTACACCCTCCTGGGCGTACGGCCCGTGGAGTCGGCCGACGCGATCCGCATCGAGCGCCGCCTGGTGTACGCGATGCTCAACGAGGCCGCGCTGGCTTGCTCCGAGGGAGTTGTGCGGAGCCCTCGGGACGGCGACGTCGGAGCGCTCTTTGGCATCGGCTTTCCCGCCTTCCGGGGCGGACCCCTGCGCCTGCTGGACGATCTCGGCGCGGGGCGCGTGGTCGAGACCCTTCGGCTGCTTCAGGATCAGGTCGGCCCACGGTTCGAGCCGGCCCCGGTCCTGGTAGACATGGCGCGAACGGGCAACCGGTTCCATCCCTCCTGATCTTGTGCCCGCACCGGCGGGAGGGTTCCGTTAGAGATCATGTCCGATATCGCCGACCGACTTGGCGCCGCGATCGCCGATCGCTATCTGATCAAGGAAGAGATCGGGCGTGGCGGGGCCGCAACGGTGTACCTCGCCGAAGACCTCAAGCACGCCCGGAGCGTCGCCATCAAGGTGCTGCGGCCGGGCCCGAGCGGCTACGAGCCTCAACGCTTCCTGCGTGAGATCCGGATCGCCGCACGCCTGACCCATCCGCAGATCCTGCCCCTGCACGACTCGGGCGAATGCGACGGGCTGCTGTACTTCGTCATGCCCTATGTGGGCTGCGAGAGCCTTCGCGACCGGCTGACCCGCGAAGGGCCCCTTCCCGTCGATGTGGCGCTCCGGATCACGCGCGCCGTCGCGGCCGCCCTCGGCTACGCCCACCGTCTCGGCGTCATCCATCGCGACATCAAGCCCGAGAACATCCTCCTTCACGAAGGGGAGCCTGTCATCGCGGACTTCGGCGTCGCGACCGCCCTGTCGGCCGCCGGCGGCGACAACGTCTACGTGACCGATCGCGGCCTCGCGGTGGGCACGCCGATCTACATGAGCCCGGAGCAGGCGAGCGCCGAGCGGGGTCTCGACGGCCGCACCGACCAGTACAGCCTTGCGTGCGTGCTGTACGAGATGCTGGCCGGCGAGCCGCCCTTCGCCGGCACTGGAATGCGCGCGACGATGGCGCGCCATGCTGTCGAGACGCCGGTGCCGGTCCGTACCCGCCGGCCGAGTGTGTCGGCGGCCATCGACAGTGCCGTGAGCCGCGCGCTCGCGAAGGAGCCGGGCCAGCGGTTTCCGGGAATGGCGGAGTTTTCCACCGCCCTGACCGACGAGGCGCCGGAGATCGTCCCCGCCGTGTCGCGCGACGCGCTCGCCGCGTCGAAGGCCGTGGCCGTGCTGCCGTTCGTCAATGCGAGCGCGGACCCTGAAAACGAGTACTTCAGCGACGGCATGACCGATGAGCTGATCACCGCGCTCGCCAAGGTCGAAGGGCTGTACGTCGCGTCGCGGACGTCGGTGTACGCGCTCAAGGGCGTGAAGGAGGACGTCCGGACCCTCGGCACGCGCCTCAACGTCTCCGCCGTGCTGGAAGGGTCGGTGCGGAAGGCGGGAAACCGTCTCCGGATCGCGGTGCAGCTCACCAACGTCGCCGACGGCCGCACGCTCTGGTCGGAGCGCTACGACCGCGAGCTGGAAGACGTCTTCGCCATCCAGGACGAGATCGCGAGAACGATTGTAGGGACGCTGCGCTCGACGCTGCTCCGCGACATCGGAGACCCGGTGTCGGTGAAGTACACCGCGAACATCAAGGCGTACAACCTCTACCTCAAGGGCCGCTTCTGGTGGAACCGGCGCTCCGAGCAGCCGGCCATCGCGGAGGGGATCCGGTTCTTCGAGCAGGCCATCGCCGAAGACGCCGGCTACGCACTCGCATACACGGGTCTGGCCGACTCGTATGCGCTTCAAGTGGACTACCGCGATGCGCCCGTGCGCGAGGGAATGGAGCGGGCCAAGGCCGAAGCACGCCGGGCCCTCCAGCTCGACGAGACGCTGGCCGAGGCGCACACGTCGCTCGGATGGGTGACCTTCATCTACGACTGGGATTGGGTGAGCGCCCGCCGCGAGCTGAGCCGCGCCCTGGAGCTCAACCCCCGCTACTCGGTGGCGAGGCAGTGGTATTCGTGGTTTCTCATGGCCATGGGGCAGCGCGAAGCGGCGCTCGCCGAAGGCCGGATAGCCATCGAGCTCGATCCGGCGTCGGTCTCCATCCGCCGGAGCATGGGGTGGCTCCAGTACTACGCCCGACAGCCCGAGGCCGCGCTCGAGCACCTTCGCCGTGCGCTCGCGATGAATCCGACGTCCGAGGAGAACCACCGTCTTCTCGGCCTGGCCTACCTGCAGCTCGGTCGGTACGATGACGCGGCGGCGGCATTGCGAGAGGCGATTGCAGTGTCGGGGAGCTCCGCCCTGGCCGTCGCCGGACTCGGCGCCGTGGCGGCCGCACGTGGTCGAGTCGAGGAGGCGCGGGCGATGATCGAAGAGCTCGCCGAAGACGCGACCCGGCGCTACGTCTCTCCCGTCGCCTTTGCCATGGTTCACGCCGCGCTCGGCGAGGGCGACGCGGCTTTCGGGTGGCTCGATCGAGCCTTCGAGGAGCGTCGTGGCTGGCTCTGCTATCTCAAGGTCGAGCCGCTGCTCGATGGCCTGCGCGGCGACCCCCGCTTTCCGCGCCTGCTCGAGCGGATGCGCCTCGACTAGCTCCCGCCCGATTGGTCTCCCGCCGATCGCACTAGCCGACGGAAGGCCGATGGCGAGAATCCCGTCTGGTGCTTGAAGACGTTCGAGAAGTGACTCTGGTCGGCAAAGCCGGCGCCCACGGCGATCTCCGCCAGAGAGAAATCCGAGTCCTCGAGCCGGTGCGCGGCTTGCACAATACGCAGGCGCCTGAGGTATTCGCCGACGCTGCACCCGTGAGCGCGTCGGAAGGCTCTCGCGAGCGTGACGGGATGCACACCCACCTCGCGCGCCAGGCTGCCGAGCCCGACGCGTGCCGCCGGATCGTCGTGAAGAACTTCGCGGGCTCGCGCGAGCCATGGCGGACCCGACGGGGCGCGGATCAGATCTCTCTCGCGCGTCGCCCAGGCCAGCATCTCGAGCATCAGGCCTTCGATAGCCAGCGGCGAGGCGGTATCCATCTGCACGAACTCGCGATAAATCCGCCTCCCCAGCGCGGCGAGCGGCCCCCCGTCGAACGACACGCGTTCCTGTAACAGCGACGAGTAGGGACGGATGGCATCGGCGCGCGAGGTCTCGGCCTCGATGAGAAGGCCGTGGGCCGGGCCGCGATCGAAGCGGTCGCGGTGCGGCTCACCTGCCGGCATCACCTTGAGGGTCGAGGGCGTGCAGAGCAGGGCGCTTCCCGCCGACTCCTCGATGAACGCACCCTCCAGAACGAGACAGAGCGTCGGCCCGTCGTGGGTGTGCCACGGCAGGCTGGTGCCCGAGGCGTGCACCCCCTCCGTGAGGGTGAAACCGGCGATCGTCGCCTTTCTCATGAGACTACCAGCATACAAGACGTTTCGCCGCTTGCAAGACCGCCACGGCGGCGGGCGATATCTATGACCTTTCCTGGAGACCGACTATGACCGGACGGATGATTCTCGCGGGTTTAGCGTTGTGCGTCGCGTTCGCGTGCGGCGGCAGCTCCACACCGACCGGCAACAACTCGGGCTCTACCGGCGACATCCAGGTGGGGAACAACTTCTTCCGGCCCACCAGCTTTCCGGCGGCGACCGGCGCGACAGTCACCTGGTTCTGGAGTCCCGGCGGCGTCACCCACAACATCGTCTTCGACGACAATGCGCCCGGTTCAGGCGACAAGAGCTCCGGGACCTTCGCACGCACCTTCCCGACCGCTGGCAACTACCCCTATCACTGCTCCATCCATGGCGCCGCGGTCATGTCGGGTACCGTCACGGTCGGCGGCGGGGGGGCAGGCGGGGGAGGGGGAGGCACGCCTACGGGCGGCGGCGGGTACGACGACGGGAAGATGTAGCGGTCCTGCCGGTTTGCTTCTGCAGCAGGCGAACCACGGCTCGTTCTTCGGCGTTCAATCCCGGCCCCGGTGAAGCCTTTGTCTTTCCGGGGCTCTTTCCATTGCCATTCCCCATGTTTCCCGTCCGATACTCGTCGAATACCATCGGGTGCACGTAGTACTTCCGGCACACGGCGCGTGTGTTGTTGAGCTGCTCGGCCACCCGGTCGATGGCTTTCACGATCGCCGACTTGGCCTCGCGCTCGGTAGCTGAGGGGCCGATCTCCCGCAGGGCCGCGAGTGCCAGGATGGTGCCCGACCAGGTACGGAAATCCTTGGCGGTAAAGTCGTCGCCGGTGATGTCGCGCAGATAGTCGTTGACGTCGCCGGAACCGATCGTCTGCTGGGCCTCGTTCTCGCCGACGAACTGAAAGAGGTCTTCGCCGGGAAGCGCCTGGCACCGCCGCACGATCTTGGCGAGTCGCCGATCGTTGAGCGAGACGGCGTGGGTCTTGCCGCTCTTGCCGCGGAATTCGAAGCGCATCGTCGAGCCCGACACCTCGACGTGCTGGTCTTGAAGCGTGGTGAGTCCGAACGACTGATTCGCGCGGACATACTCGTCATTGCCGACGCGGATGCCGGTGCATTCGAGCAGGCGCACCACGGTGGCAAGCACCTTCTTGCGGGGCAATCCCGGAAGGCCGAGATCCTGCTCCACGCGGCGTCGGATCTTGGGCAAGGCTTCGCTGAACGCGATCATCCGGCCGAACTTCGTCTCGTCTCTCGTCTCTCGCCACTTCTGATGGTACCGGTACTGCTTGCGGCCGCGGACATCACGCCCCGTGGCCTGCAGGTGGCCATTGGCGAGGGGGCAGATCCACACATCGGTGTATGCCGGGGGAATGGCGAGCGACCGAATTCGCTGAAGAACCGCCTTGTCACGAACAGCCTTTCCGTCTGTGCCCACGTATCCGAATCCCTTGCCGGCGCGGCGGCGCCGAATGCCGGGCATCGTGTCGCTCACATAGCGCAGCCCCGCGGTCTGGGCGGACTCCGATGGATCGATCGAGGCTGCCATTGATACAGGCTACACTCGGCCGTCGCCCCTGGCTACCTTCGTGGGCGCTTACGGGCGGCCCGCAGCCCGCCACGCCTTCGACAGGATACCACTCGTGCTCATGCGACAGGGACTGCTCTGGCTCTCCGAGCAACAGGGCATGTTTAATTTCGTGCGCCGCAACCGCCTGGCCAGGAAGTTCGCTTCGAGATTCGTAGCCGGAGAAACGGTGGATTCTGGGGTCGCGGCAGCGAAGACGCTGAGCCAGAAGGGAATCACCCCCTCCCTCGACCTGCTCGGCGAGAGCGTGACCGCAGAGACGGAGGCGACCTCCGCCCGCGACCTCTACCTCCAGATGCTCGACCGGATGGCGGCCAGTGGGGTCGAGGTCAACGTCTCGGTCAAGCTGACTCAAATGGGACTGGATATCGGGGAGGATCTCTGTCGAGCGAACATGTCGGCTATCCTGGAACGGGCCAAGGCGCTCGGCGGATTCGTCAGGCTCGACATGGAAGGCTCCCAGTACACGCAACGAACTCTCGATTTCTTCTCTCGTCATCTCTTCCCTTCCTACGGCGCCCGCTGCGGGGTGGTCATCCAGTCGATGCTCCGGCGCTCGGAGCAGGACATCGAGAGCCTGATCGCCCTGCAGGCACGGGTGCGGTTGTGCAAGGGTGCCTACCTGGAGTCCGCGGATGTGGCGTTTCCCGACAAGGCCGATGTCGACCGCAACTATCTCCGCCTGATGGAACGGCTCCTCGTCGCGGGCAATTATCCGGGGTTGGCCACTCACGACGAGGCCATCATCTCGCGGGGGCGGGAGATCATCAAGCGCCAGGGCATCGGCGAAAACCGTTTCGAGTTCCAGATGTTGTACGGTGTAAGGCGCGACCTCCAGGACCGCCTGCGACGCGAGGGGCACCGTCTGAGGGTCTACATCCCCTTCGGGACGCAGTGGTATCCTTACCTCATGAGGCGACTGGCGGAGCGACCCGCCAACATCGCCTTTTTCCTCGGAAACATGATTCGGGAGTCGATGCCGGGCCGATGAGCGAGCTGACGCTGGGTGGATATATGGACAAGCACGAACGCGCCGCCGCTTTCGGCGGCAGCGACGGCCAGGCCTACTCCGTCGCCATCTACGTGGAAGACGAGCCCGACGATCGCGCCCGGTTCGGCGCGGCTCTGCTCTTCGTGCGCTGGTCCGCAGGCGGCGACCGGCCCACCGGACACGTCGAAACCGAGACGCTGGCCTGGGGGCGCACCCGCGAGGAGGCCGATGCCAGGCTGCGCGCCTTATCTCTCTATGACGTCAAGGCCGCCCTCGACGAGGCGATCGCCCGGGCTCCAGCGGAGTGGTGACCGGGCTCCTCGGGACCGTGCTCGAGCGCGATGGGTCGGTCTACCGGGTCGCGACCCCGGAAGGAGAGATCCGGGCGGTGCTCAGCGGCAAGGCGAAGCGCGAGACTTCCCGGTTGGTGGTCGGCGACAGGGTGCGACTCGAGGCCAAGCCGGCGGGCGAGCTGCAAGGCATACTCGGAGTCGAGCCGCGCACCACGCTGCTGGAGCGCCGCGTGCCCGAGGGCCGCGGGTCGCGGCCGGTAGCCGCCAACATCGATCAGGTCTTCGTGGTCACCGCCTCGACACATCCCACGCCCATTCCTCAGCTCATCGATCGTCTGCTCGTCGTCGCCGAGGCGAACGAGATCGCGGCCGCGGTGGTCGTCAACAAGGTGGATCTCGATCCCGGCGAGGCACTGGTTGCGCGTTTCCGGCGGGCGGGCTATCAGGTGTTTCCGACCAGCATTCGCAACGGCGCCGGGGTCGCGGAGTTCGCCGCGGCGCTCACCGGACGCATCTCGGTCGTCACGGGTCCCTCAGGCGCCGGAAAGTCGAGCCTGCTCAACGCGGTGCAGCCGGGGCTCCAGCTCAGAACCGCCGAGCTCAGCGCCAAGGTCGGCCGCGGTAAGAACACCACCGTCTCGGCGGTAATGATTCCACTCGCCGCCGGAGGATTTCTGGTCGATACCCCAGGGTTCAGCGACGTGGGCCTCTGGGCGATCGACCCCAAGGAGCTGGCGTCGTGCTTTCCCGAGTTTCGCCCTCACATCGGTGAGTGCCGCTACGGCGATTGCCGGCATCTCACCGAGCCCGGCTGCAGCATTGCCGCCGCGGTTGCCGCGGGTGAGATCGCAGCCGACAGGCTGGAGAGCTATCGAGTCCTGCTGGGGGAGCTGGAAGGCGAGCCGGAGGAATGGGAGTGAGACGTTCACCGCTTTCTCGTCCACCTTTCCCCGTCTCTTGTCTCCACCTTCTCCATCATCCGGTCGAACGCCGATTGGAGGTCGATTCCTTCGCGGTTGGCCATGCAGATGACGACGAACAGGATGTCGGCCATTTCCATGGCGAGATCGCCCTCGGGCTCGCCCTTCTTCTTCGTTTTCTGTCCGAAGCGGTGGTTCACTTCGCGCGCCAGCTCACCGACTTCCTCGCTCAGCCTCGCCATGCTGGTGAGCGGGTCGAAGTATCCCTCCTCGAACCCCGCGATCCAGGCGTCCACCCGCCGCTGTGCTTCGGTGAGCGACATGTCAGCGCGCACCGAGGGCCTGGATCAGCGCCCGCATGAACTGCGGAAGATCGGCCGGTGTGCGCGAGGAGATAAGGTTGCCGTCTACGACGACGGGGCTGTCCTCCCAGATGAGACCCGCGTTGACCAGGTCGTCCCTGATCGCTCCGACGCTAGTGCCACGACGCCCGCGAACGATTCCCGCCGAAATCGGTACCCACCCCGCGTGGCAGATGAAGGCGACCGGCTTGCCGGCGTCGTAGATCTCGCGCGTGAGCTGAAGAAGCTTCGCGGAGCGCCGCATGATGTCGGGGGCGTAGCCGCCAGGGATGACCAGTCCGTCGAACGATCCCGACGTGATCTGGTCGACGCTGGTATCCACGGTGATGGGATACCCCCGCTTGCCCTGGTAGGTCGCCTCGCCGGTGCCGGCGACCACGGTCCGTGCGCCCTCCTCCTCGAGGCGGATCTTGGGGTACCAGAGCTCGAGGTCTTCGTACAGCGGGCCGGCGAAGAAGAGAACGGTCTTGTTGGATAGGCTCATGGGTGTAACCTACAATATGCGCCCTCGCGAGCGAATCCTCGGCAATCTCGAATCCATCTACCGCGAATCGTACGATCGCGCCGAGCGGCTGCCCGACGAGGGCCGCATGCTCGACCTGGAAAGCGCGTATATGCGCGATCAACTGATGCTGGAGATCCTCCTCGACATCCGCGACCTTTTCTCGGTAGCCCCCGCCGCTTCGGGCGGGGGCGCGCTCGAGAAGCTCGAGGCCGTTCGCCGTCTCACCAGACTCCGCTGAGCCTCCACATGCCCCGATCACGCTTCGCCATCCGCCACATCGCTCCTTTCGCAATGGTGGCGCTCCTCGGCTTCGCCGGCCGGCCCGGCGACCCGCCGGCCACCTTGGTGGTCTACGGCCGGGTGTGGACCGGCGACTCGGCCCGGCCATGGGCCGGCGCGGTTGCCGCGCGAGGCGACACCATCGTCGTCGTGGGCGACAGCGCCAAGGTCGCGGCGCTCGTCGGTCCGAGGACGACGGTTCTGTCGAACGGGAAGGGGATGGTGGTTCCAGGACTGATGGACGGGCACCTTCACTTTCTCGACGGCGGGTTCCAGCTCGCGAGCGTCGACCTCCGCTCTTCCCGCACCCCGGAAGAGTTCATCGGCCGGCTCAAGGCCTACGCGCTCGAGCGCCGTCCCGGCGAATGGATACTGGGAGGCGACTGGGATCACGAGAACTGGCCCGGTACTCCTCTTCCGACTAAGGAATGGATCGATTCTGTCACCCCCGACAACCCGGTGTTCGTGAGCCGGCTCGATGGGCACATGGGAGTCGCCAACAGCGCGGCGCTCCG
>JBBRGF010000053.1:0-17160 GCA_038240975.1 Gemmatimonadales bacterium | reverse complement strand
CTTGCCGCGAACGAAAGCCATGCGGTGCCGATTGCCGTCGCGATCGACCACCACCTCGAGCCGCTCGGACAGGGCATTGACCACCGACACACCCACGCCGTGAAGGCCGCCCGACACCTTGTAGGTGTTCTTGTCGAACTTGCCGCCGGCATGCAGAACCGTCAGCGCCAGCTCGACGGCGGGCATTTTTTCGGTGGGGTGCATACCCACCGGAATGCCTCGCCCGTTATCCTGCACGGTGATCGAGTTGTCAGCGTGGATGATGACGTTGATGGTGTCGCAATGACCGGCCAGCGCCTCGTCGATCGAATTGTCGACCACCTCGTATACCAGGTGATGGAGACCGTTCTCGCTGGTGGAGCCGATGTACATCCCGGGGCGCTTGCGCACGGCCTCGAGTCCCTTGAGGACCTGAATCGCTTCGGCCGTGTACTCCGTTCCGTCGAGGACGGGGTTCTGTCGCTTGGCCATGTTCTCCATTCGTCAGGGCAAGGGCTGATCGAGAAGACCGGGAACCCAGCGGATTTCTTTTACCCGCCCCGTCCGGCCCGCGTTGAGACGGGCGAGTATGCGGGGCGACATCAGACTCAATTCGTTGGCCCACGCGGCGCTGGCGACGCGCACACGCAGCATGCCATCGCGGGTGACCGACTCGGGTGCGGTGACGGCCGCGATCTGCGGCCCGACCAGCGTCGCCCACTCCTCGACGATGCCCGCCTGCTGCAACCGCTTCGAGAACCCCGATTGCCGGAGATAGCTCGCCAGGGCCTCGGCCAACGGTGAAGGAGCCCGTTTGGACGTCACCGGCTCACTCGTCCTGATTCGAGGTTCCATACCGGCATGCCGGCCTCCGGAGGCAGCTCGTCACGCCGCGGCGCGGTAAGAAACACCTGTCGATCCTTATGGCCGAGCACCCGGGCCGCCAGCCGGCGTTGGCGATCGCGATCGAGTTCGGCGAAGACGTCGTCGAGGATAAGGGCCGGCTCCGTGCCGCGCGCGCTGCGGAGCGATACCAGCTCCACGAGCTTGAGCGCCACCGCCGCGCTTCGCTGCTGTCCGGTGGAACCGACCCCGCGCAGGTGCCGTCCACCGATCTCGATGACCAGGTCGTCGCGATGCGGCCCGATAGTGGTCATTCCGCGGGCGCGGTCCCGAGGGAGCGCGGCGTCGAGGGCCTCGGGCCACCCCATCGGATCGGCCAGGTCGGGATTGCTCCGATAGCGGAGCGTTGCCGGCGCCTGCTCACCGATGCAATCCAGCTCGGCGGCAAAGATCTCTGCCGACTCGCGTGCCCAGCGCTCCCGACGCCCCGCCACCTCGGCGCCGGCCGCCGCCAGCGGAACGTTGAAGGCACCGGCGAGGGTCGCCTCGCCTTGCCGCAACGCGGAA
Organism: Gemmatimonadales bacterium; assembly: GCA_038240975.1. Lineage (GTDB taxonomy): Bacteria > Gemmatimonadota > Gemmatimonadetes > Gemmatimonadales > GWC2-71-9 > CAVVWJ01. Next base: position 15,771 of record JBBRGF010000053.1, on the reverse strand, counting down.
TTTCGTTGAGCGAGCGCCGCCCGATAGCGGACGAGAGCACGCAGATAGCTCCGGTCGGCGAGCGAGAGCATCCGGTCGAGATACTGACGGCGGTTGGCCGCCGGCCCGGCCGCGAGGTCGACGTCGGCCGGAAGGAAGGCCACGGCGAGCCACGCACCCACAGCGTCGGCGATTCGGGCGAGCTCCTCACCGTCGATCGCGATCTGCTTGCGCTTGCCGGCCGCATGGTAGGTGACGGCGACTTCCCGAGCCGGCCCACCCTCCAGGTGCACCTCGACCTGAAAGCCGATGCCCCCGAACCTCGCCACATCCTGGTCGGCCGCTCCACGGAGCGACCGAAAAAGCACCGGATAGTAGACTGCCTCGAGAAGGTTGGTCTTGCCCTGCGCGTTGGCCCCGAGGAGGGCGACGCCCTCCGGAGGGGGCTCGCACTCCAGATCGTCGAGGTTGCGGAACCCCCGCGCAACCAGCCGGCACAATCGCACTAACGGATTCGGATCTGCCGGAGCGCGGCCCTGCCTGGATCGCCCAGCTGGTCTACCGCGAAGACGCGCACGAAAATCGTGTCTCCGCGCAAATCAGCAGTGGGAAGTTGAATCGCGAACCGCACCGAGTCGGCACTGGCTCCAGCGAGCGGGGGATACACAACGCCTGCTCCCGCCACAGCGAAGAAGACCGAATCCACTCCGTCGTGATCGGTTGTGTACCCTTCCAGAACGAAGGGCTCGCCTGCGTCGACCAGGGTGTCGCCGGCGTCGGGCCTCGTGATGGTGGTGAAGGGCCCTACGCCGTCACCGGGATCCTCGACGGGAAACGTCAACCGGTCGCGCTCGCCGCATCCGGCAAGAACAGCTGTTACGGCACAGGCCAACCCGCCTCTGGCCAGCGCTGAAAAATAGCCGGATCGACCATGAAATTGCAGGCTCATTTGCCCTCGAACAATGGCTTCCGCTTCTCGAGAAATGCTCGCGTTCCCTCGCGCATGTCGGAGGAGGCGGAGAGCAGGCCGAAATAGCTGGCCTCGAGCAGGAGCGCTTCATCTACCGCCATGTCGCCGCCGGCGCTCACCAGCTCCAAGCACGCGCGCAGGGCGAGCGGTCCGTTCTCGAGGATCGTCCGCAACAGGGCTTCGGATTCGGGAAGGAGCCGGTCGGCCGGCACCACCCGATTGACCAGTCCGATTCTCAGCGCCTCGTGCGCGTCGATCATGGCCCCGGTCAGGAGCAGCTCCAGTGCGCGCCCCTGTCCCACGAGCCTCGGCAGGCGTACCGTGCCGCCGTATCCCGGCCCGATTCCGAGCTTGACCTCGGGTTGTCCGAACTTGGCGTTCTCGCTGGCCACACGGAGGTGGCAGGCCATGGCGAGCTCGCACCCGCCACCGAGGGCGAAACCGTTCACCGCCGCGACGACGGGCTTGCCGCATCGTTCGAGGCTTCGAAAGGCTTGCTGGCCCGCCTGGGAGCGTGCCCGCCCCTCGATGGCGCCCTGGCCCGAAAGCTCGGAGATGTCCGCGCCGGCCACGAACGCCTTGGCACCGGAGCCGGTGAGGATCGCGCCCGCGATCGATTCGTCGCCGGCGATGCGCTCGGCCGCCTCGCCCAGCTCGCGGATCACGGTGGCGTTGAGGGCATTGAGCTTGTCGGGACGCTCGATGGTCACCCGGGCGATACGGTCGGCGACGGCGAACGTGAGTGTGGTGAACATGGATTGAAGGTCTCGGGTCTCGGGTCATGGGTCGCGAGTCATGGGTCTCAAGTCTCAAGGAGGGGATCACGTGTCGCAAGGCCCGCGACCTGCTGGCCGACTATCTTTCTCCCGTGCCGATTCCCTCTCCAATCGGGTGGACGCCCACCGGCGCCGTGCGGATTCTCGACCAGACGCTCCTGCCGTCCGAAGAGCGCTACGTCGACGTCGACTCCGTCGCGGAGATGGCCGAAGCCATCGGGATGCTCCGCGTGCGCGGCGCCCCGCTCATCGGAATAGCCGCCGCGATGGGGGTGACGCTCGAGACGCGGAACGCCAACACGCTCGATGCCGTCTGCGCCGCGGCCGCGATGCTGTCCGCCACTCGCCCCACCGCGGTCAATCTCCGCTGGGCCCTGGAACGAATGGAGCGCCGCGCCGCGGAGGCGTCGAAACAGGGCGAGAGTCTGCGGACGGCTCTGGTCGCCGAGGCGAACGCGATATGGGACGAGGACCGCGCGATGTGTGCGCGGATCGGCGCGGCGGGAGCGGAGCTGATCGGCGGCGACGCTCTGGTGCTGACCCATTGCAATGCCGGCGCCCTGGCCACGGGAGGCATCGGCACCGCGCTCGCGCCGGTGTACACGCTGCATGCCGCCGGACGGCGCGTCGCGGTCATCGCCGACGAAACCCGGCCCCTCTTGCAGGGCAGCCGCCTCACCGCGTGGGAGCTGACGCGCACCGGCGTGCCATGCACCGTGATCGCCGACGGCATGGCCGCGAGCCGGCTGCGGATGGGCGACATCACCTGCGTCATCGTCGGGGCCGACCGGATCGCCGCCAACGGCGACGTGGCCAACAAGATCGGGACGTACGGCCTTGCGCTCGCCGCGCGGGCGCACAAGGTTCCGTTCTACGTGGCCGCCCCGAGCTCGACGGTCGATCCGTCGACGCCCGACGGGCGCGCTATCCCGATCGAGCAGCGCGGAGCCCACGAGGTGGCCTCGTGGCGCGGGGTGCGCGCGGCTCCCGAGGCGGCGGAGGTGTGGAATCCCGCCTTCGACGTCACCCCCGCGGAGCTTGTGACCGCCATCATCACCGATACCGGCGTGCACCAGCCGCGAGAGGTCGCGAGTCACGGGGGGCGGGTCGCGAGTCGTGAGCTCAGGGCCCGTAGCACCTGACCCGGCCTTGCCCTCCATCCTTGCCCTCGACCAGGGTACTACCGGCTCGACCGCCCTGATGATTCATCAGGACGGCAGCGTGCTGGGGCGCGGCTACCGGGAATTCACCCAGCACTTTCCTCGGCCGGGCTGGGTCGAGCACGATCCCGACGAGATCTTCCGGGTCTCACTCGAGGCGATGCGCGAAGCCATGGCCAGTGCTGGAGAGCGGCCGGCTGGGCTCGGCATCACCAATCAGCGCGAGACGGTGGTGCTCTGGGACCGGCGGACTCTCGAGCCGGCGGCCCGGGCGATCGTGTGGCAGGACCGCCGCACCGCCGACCGCTGCCGGGAGCTCCGCGATGACGGAATCGAGACGATGCTCCGCGCCCGCACCGGACTGGTGGCCGATCCGTACTTCTCCGCCACCAAGCTCGAGTGGCTTCTGCGCGATGCGTCGCTGCGTCGTCGTGCCGAGCGCGGCGAGCTGGCGGGTGGAACGGTGGAGAGCTGGCTGGTGGCCAGGCTCACCGCCGGCCGGGTGCATGTCACCGACCACACCAACGCCTCGCGGACTCTTCTCTACAACCTCCGGTCGCGCGACTGGGATGCGGAGCTGCTCGGCCTGTTCGGTGTGCCGCGAAGCGTGTTGGCGGATATCGTGCCATCGGCCGGCGTCGTGGGTGAGACCGATCGGGACCATCTGGGGGTGGCGCTGCCGATCGCGGGCCTCGCCGGCGATCAACAGTCGGCTCTCTTCGGGCAGGGCTGCTGCACGGAAGGACTCGCCAAGAACACCTACGGCACCGGCGCGTTTCTGCTCGCGTACACGGGCCAGCAGGTCCCGGCTCCGGCGCCGGGCGTCCTCGCGACCGCCGCCTGCGGCCCGGCGGGAGAGCCGGCCTACGCTCTCGAGGGCAGTGTCTTCATCGCCGGCGCGGCGATTCAGTGGCTGCGCGACGGCCTCGGGATCATCGCGGCAGCAAGCGAGAGCGAGGAGCTGGCCCGCGGCATCACCGACACGGCAGGGGTGCACTTCGTGCCGGCGTTCGTGGGGCTGGGAACGCCGCATTGGGAGCCCGAGGCGCGGGGAACGATCACCGGCATCACCCGCGGAACGACCCGGGCGCATCTGGTTCGCGCGGCGCTGGAGGCGATGGCCTTCGGCAGCGCCGACCTGCTGGATGCCATGGCTGGTCCGGGTGGCCTGAACGTGGCGGCGCTCCGGGTCGACGGAGGCGCGGCGGCCAACGACTGGCTGATGCAGTTTCAGGCCGACGTGACCGGCGTGCCGGTGGAGCGGCCGGATATGGTGGAGACGACCGCCCTCGGCGCCGCGGGGCTCGCGGGACTGGCGCTGGGGGTGTGGCGGAGTCCGGCGGAGTTCCTCGCGGGGCGCCGGTTCCGGCGCTTCGAGCCGCGGACGGACGCCGCGGCGCGGCGCGTGAGCCGTCGGGGCTGGGAGCGGGCGGTCCGAGCGACGCTGGCTTGGGCGCGGGGCTAGGACGCTCGGCTATATTGTGACACTACCCTGGGAGCCCGCATGAAGGCTGGCCACAAGTTCCTGTTCGGTGCCGCCCTGATCGTCGGCAGCGTAGGATTTCTCATCGCCGAAGGGGTGAAGGAAACCGGCGTGTATTTCTTCACGCCCACCGAGCTGGCCGCCAAGAGCGCGAGCGATCCGAGCTTTGTCGAGAATGTCGGCTTCAAAGTCGGCGCCAAGGTCGTGCCCGGCTCGGTCCATCGTGACAATGCCAACCGCACCATCGACTTCCGCGTTTCCGACGGGACCAAGACCTATCCCGTGACCTACCGCGGACTCGTGCCCGACACATTTACCGATGCCAGCGACATCGAAGTCGTCGTCGAAGGCCGGCTGGGTCGCGATGGGGTCATCCGCGCCACCGACGTCCTGGCCAAATGCGGCTCGCGTTACGAGGCCGTGCCGAAAGCCTGAGACCCTCATGACGCTGCTGGGACAGTTTGCGCTCTGGGCCGCGTTTTTCATCGGTCTCTGGTCGGTCGCGATCGCCTTTTCCGGTCGGTGGCGGACCCGACCGGAGCTCGCCACCAGCGTCGTCCGTTCCGTCTACGCCATCCTCGGCTGCCTCGTCGTCGCGACGATCTCCCTTTGGAAGGGACTCGTCGCGCACGACTTCAACATCGAATACGTCGCTTCGTACACCAGCCGAAATCTCCCGACGTACTACATCGTGTCGGCGCTTTGGGCCGGGCAGAAGGGATCGCTCCTCTTCTGGGCCACCGTGCTCTCGCTCTTCGCCAGCCTGGCACAGCTGCTGACCTCGCGGCGATTCGCCCACCTGATGCCCTACGTCGCCGGGGTCACCTCCGCGGTCGTGGCGTTTTTCGTGAGCGTGATGATCTTCGGCTCGAACCCGTTCGCGCGGCTGCCCTTCACGCCGGCCGACGGTCGGGGCCTCAACCCACAGTTGCAGAACGTCGGAATGGTCATCCATCCCCCGATGCTCTATCTCGGGTACATCAGCATCACCATCCCGTTTGCCTTTGCCATCGCCGCTCTTCTCACCCGCCGGCTCGACGCCGGCTGGATTCAGGCGATTCGCAAATGGACGCTGGTGAGCTGGCTCTTTCTCTCGATCGGAATCACCCTCGGCATGTGGTGGGCCTACGTGGAGCTGGGATGGGGCGGCTACTGGGCATGGGACCCGGTGGAGAACGCAAGCCTGCTGCCCTGGCTCACGATGACCGCGTTTCTCCATTCGGTGATGATCCAGGAGAAGCGGGGGATGCTCAAGCGCTGGAACCTGGGCCTCATCATCGGCACGTTTCTGCTCAGCATCTTCGGCACGTTCATCACCCGGTCCGGGGTGATCGCCAGCGTGCACAGCTTCACGCAATCGAACGTCGGCTACTTCTTCCTCGGCTTCCTCGTGGTAGCGGCGGTTCTGTCGTTCACCCTTCTCTATACCCGGTGGCCACAGCTCGAGGCCGAAGTGCAGCTCGAGTCGATGTTGAGCCGGGAGGCGGCTTTCCTTTTCAACAATCTTCTGCTCGTCGGCATCGCCTTCTCCGTGCTCTGGGGCACGCTGTTCCCTATTCTTTCCGAGGCCATCCGCGGCACCAAGATCACGGTCGGGGCGCCGTTCTTCAACCGGGTCAACGTTCCTCTCGGCCTCCTGCTGCTCGCGCTCACCGGAATCGGTCCCTTGATCGCGTGGCGCAAGGCGTCGGCGGCAAACCTGCGCAGGCAATTCATCGCTCCGCTGGCGGCCGGCGGGGCCACGATGGCGGCACTCCTCGCGGCTGGAATGCGTGACTTCTATCCCTTGGTGGCACTGGCGCTCGCCGGCTTCGTAAGCGGGACGATCGCGCAGGAGTTCTACCGTGGCGTGCGCGCCCGCCGGCGGATGCATGGCGAGACGGCGCCCGTCGCCTTTCTCCGGCTGATCGGACGCAATCGGCGGCGGTACGGGGGATACATCGTGCACGCGGGAATCCTCATTTATTTCTCGGCCTTTGCCGGAATGGCGTTCAAGGTCGAGCAGGAAGCAACGCTCAAGCCCGGCGAGTCGGTAGAGCTTCGCAGTCCGTTTGGCCACACCTATCGATTCACGCACGTCGGCATCTCGCAGTACGAGGCGCTCAACCGGGTGGTCTCCGCCGCGACCGTACAGGTGCAGAAGGACGGCAAGGCGGACGGGCTGCTCACGTCGGAAAAGCGCCAACACGTCGACAGCTTCAAGCGGCCCACATTCGAGCCGTCAACCGAGGTAGGGATTCGGAGCAATCTTCAGGAGGACGTCTACCTCGTCTTCGCGGGATCGGTGGATGGCACCGAAGAGGCCGTCTACCGCTTCAATCTCAATCCGCTCGTGTGGTGGGTTTGGTTTGGCGGCTTCGTTCTCGCGTTCGGAGGGCTCGTGACGATGTGGCCGGGTGGTGGCCCGACGGTCGGCGCGCGGCGGCCGGTGCAGGCGGGCTATGCAGTGTCGCTCGCCGGAGCGGGAAAGGACTGAGCAATGGCCGAATCGGGAGGGATGGGCCGCCGCGCCTTTCTGGGCATGGCGTTTGTCGTGGCCGCGCAGGACTCGCTGGCGGGCAGAGGCAGTGTCGGCACGCTGCTCGACCCGGCGGCCGCCGGTCGCCCGCGTGTGCCGGCACAGGCCGGCGAAAACGAAGCCGAGATCCAGACGATCGAGAAGCGGCTCGCCTGCAATTGCGGTTGCACCCTCGACGTATTCACCTGCCGCACGACCGACTTTTCCTGCACGTATTCGCCGGCGCTGCACCGCGAGGTCCTCGCGCTCAAGCGCGACGGGCTCACGGCGCAACAGGTGCTCGACGCCTTCGTGGCCAAGTATGGAGAAAAGGCGCTCATGGCGCCGAAGCCCCACGGATTCGTCAACCTGACCGGATACTTCCTTCCCGGAGCGGCGATCCTGGCCGCGGGCGCGGGGCTCGTCGCGCTCATCGCACGCCGAAGGAGGGCAATCGCGGCCGGCGCCGGGAAGGCGGCAGAGCCGAGTGCCGTGCCGTCGGCGAACGTCAGCGCGGAGGAGATGGAAGGGCTGAGGCGGGCGCTGAGCGAGGTGGATGACTGATGGAGCTGGAGGCGGTAGCGGCCGCGGTGGTTGGCCTGGCGGCACTGTACCTGGTGCTTCAGCCGCTACTCTCGCCGGGGAGCAGGAGGCGCCCCGCATACGAACCGCTCGATCCGGAGGAAACCCAGAAAGGCGTGGCACTGGCCGCTCTCAAGGAGATCGAGTTCGACCGTGAAACCGGCAAGCTTTCGGACGCCGACTACGGCCTCCTCAAGGCGAAATACACCGGGGAAGCACTGGAGGCGCTCAGGAGCGAGCGGGCGACGGTGGAGGTGGGCGACGTCGAGGCCATGATCGCTGCCAGGGTGAGGACTCTCCGCTTCGCTTCGGCCCCGACGCCACCCTCCCTCTCTATGGAAAGCCCATCTGTTTGCGGTACCTGCGGGCCACGCCCCGAGCCCGATGCCATGTTTTGCTCGACGTGCGGTGCTCGCCTGCCTGGCGGTGCGTGTGCCGGATGCGGCGCCGCGTTGGGACCGGACAGCGTGTATTGCGAGCGGTGCGGGGCGCGAGTGGCCGCCTGAAGCTCGGATAACATCGCAGTCCACCATCAACCGATTGTCAACTGGGCTCCGGCAACACTTTTAGCAGGCAGGGGAGCCATCCATGATCCGTGATCTTCGGCTCGCCATGCGTACCCTGGCTCGAAGTCCCGGGTACAGCCTGGCCATCGTCCTGACGCTGGGGCTCGGCATCGGCGCGATCGCGACGGTCGTGAGCGTCCTCAGATCGGTACTCCTCCAGCCGCTTCCCTACGCCCCTGCCGACCGCGTCATTATGGCGGTCGAACGGGACTCGGCCGGTAACAACCGGCTCGGCTCATATCCCACGTTCCAGGATTGGCGAGCGGGCACAAACCTGTTCGAGGGGTTGGCGTTTGTGCGGGGGGCCGGGGCGGTAATGAAAGCCCAGGAGGGAGCCGTCCGCCTGGTCGGCGGTTTCGTCTCCGACGACTTTTTCCGAGTGCTGCCAGAACCGGCCATGCTGGGGCGCACTCTGGGGCCGGCCGATTTCGCGCAAGGCGCTCCATCGGCCGTGGTTCTCTCGTACCACGTCTGGCAGCGACGCTTCGGCGGCGACCCGGCCGCGGTAGGGCGCAGCGTGGTGCTTTCGGACCGGAGTTACACTGTAGTCGGCGTGATGCCGCCGAACTACGTCTACCCTACCTGGGCCGACCTCTTCGTGCCGATCACTGCGATTCTCGCTACCGATCCGGCGCTGGCACAGCGCGGCCTGCATACGGACAGCCGCATCGTGGGCCGTCTACGTGCGGGAGTGGACACTGCGGCGGGCCGCCGGGCGCTCTCATCCGTCGCGGCACATCTCGCCGACGTCTATCCGGCCGAGAGCGGCGACTGGCGCGCGGTCGCGGCTTACCCGGTGGCCTCGGAGATCCTCGGCGACATCGGGCCGCAGCTCCGCCTGCTCACGGTCGCCGCTCTGTTCGTCCTCCTCATCGCGTGCGCCAACGTCGCCAACCTCTCGCTCGCTCGCGCCACGGCTCGCTCACGGGAGATGGCGATCCGCGTCGCCCTCGGCTCGGGGCGCACGGCGCTGCTGCGACTCCTCGCCGCCGAAAGCCTGGTGCTCGGCATCGCCGCCGGCGCCCTTGGCCTCTTCCTCGCGATGTGGCTGACTCGGCAGGTGAAGGAGTTCGGGAAGGAGGTGCTGCCCAGGATCGACGAGATCACGCTCGACGCCCGCTTCGTTGCGCTGGCTGCGGCGTTCGCGATTGTTCTCGTGGTGATCCTGGGCGTCGTGCCGGCTCTTCTAACATCGCGGGAGGCGCTCGGTGGGCTGCGGGAAGGGGGTGGCGCCGGAACGGGCAGGGTTCGCCACCGGCTTCGCGGCGGCCTTGTCATAACCGAGGTTGCCCTGGCCCTGACGATGCTCGCCGGAGCGGGGCTGCTGGTCCGAAGCCTTCTTCGGCTCCAGCAGGTGAACACCGGTATGGACGTGGACCATCTTCTCGCCGTGCCGATAACTCCACCCGCCGCACGCTACGATGATCCCGCCAGAGCCTTGGCGCTCTACCGGTCGGTCGCCGAGGCGGTGGCCGCCGTGCCGGGGGTGCGATCGGTCGCGCTCACGAATCACGTGCCCTTGAGTGGCGGGTCGATGTCATCGCGGATCGAGGTCGAAGGAGTACCGAGCGACTCCAACTCGGAGGTGCTCTTTCGCGAGGTCGACGATGCCTATTTCCGCACGGCCGGGATTGCCATCGTGGCTGGACGATCGTTTGACCGACAGGACATCGACCATCCGGGCAGCGCCGTTCTCGTCAACGAGAACCTGGCAAAGCGATACTGGCCGGGCCGGAACCCCGTCGGACAGAGACTCACGGTGTTCAAGTCGGCTCAGGGGCGCCCGGATTTCGGACAACCGGTTCGGGCCGTGGTCGCTGGAGTCGTTGCCGATGTCCGGCACTACTCACCCGAGGCCGACGTGGTCCCCGAGGTCTACGTTCCCTACACGATCACAGTCTGGCCGTGGATGTCGTTGATTGCTCGAGTCGAACCCAGCTCATCGGCTGCGGCGCTACAGATCAGGCGGGCGGTGCTGGCGGTCGATCCGGATATCCCGCTCGAGGGCGCTGAATTCCGAAGTGGTGTCTACGAAGTGAGCGAGTCGCTCAGGGAAACGATGTCATATCGTCGGATCGTGACCGGTCTGCTCATGGCCTTTGCTGCACCGGCGCTCCTTCTGGCCGCACTCGGCATCTATGGAGTCATCGCATATCTGGTGGCTCAGCGTGACCGTGAGATCGCCATTCGGATGGCGCTGGGCGCCGGCCGCACCGCCATATTGCGCCAAGTGCTCGGCCAGGGGCTCAGGCTCATCGCAATGGGTATCGCAGTCGGCGCTGCCGGGGCGATCGCGGCCACCCGTTTGTTGAGGGCGCAGTTGTACGAGGTGAGCCCGACGGATCCTATTTCCATTCTGGGAGCTGCAGCGGTACTGGCGGCGGTGGGGCTGGTGGCCACTTATGTGCCGGCGCGCCGCGCGACGACAGTAGAGCCCATGCGAGCATTGCGATCGGAGTAGAGGAGGCGGAACGGAGCGATGGAGAATCTTCTCGGGTTCGTGGGCGCCACGTTGCTCGGCGCCGCCGGCTGGTGGCTCGGCGACCGGGTCGGGTTCATGACCGCGTTCATCGTGAGCACCGTGGCAAGCGGAGTCGGGCTGTATGCCGGCAGGCGCATCGCGAGAGACTATCTCGGCTGATTCTTCGCCAGGGAGATTGTCCAACGCCACGCGCTCCCCTAAGCTTCGCCGCCGGCCGACCCCTCGGACGGCACACTCTCAAGAAGGATTTTCCGTGCCGTTCAGCTCTCTCAAGCTCGACCCCAGCCTCCTCAAGGCCATCAAGGAGCTGGGCTTTACCCGACCGACCCCCATCCAGACCGACGCCATTCCCCCCGCCCTCGAAGGCCGCGACGTTCTGGCCTGCGCGATGACGGGCAGCGGCAAAACTGCCGCGTTTCTTCTCCCCATTCTGCACAATCTCCTGGCGAAGTCGCGGCGCACCACTCGGGGGCTCATTCTGACTCCAACGCGCGAGCTGGCGGCCCAGATTCTGGAAGACTTGAACGAACTGGCAGTGCACACTCCCATTACGGCGGCGGCGGTGTTCGGCGGAGTCGGCATGGGGCCGCAGGAGCATGCTTTCAGGAGCGGCGTCGATGTGCTGGTGGCTACTCCGGGAAGGCTGCTGGACCACTTCAAGGCTCCGTACGCGAAACTGCCCGGTGTGGAGTACCTCGTGCTGGATGAGGCCGACCGGATGCTCGATATGGGGTTCCTCCCGGATATTCGCCGCATCCTCCGACACCTGCCCCCGCGGCGCCAGACCATGTGTTTCAGTGCCACTATGCCTCCGCCGATCGTGACGTTGACGCGCGAAATCCTCAAGAACCCGGCGCTGATTCAACTCGAGCGGAAGGCGGCTCCCGCCGTCGGAATCACGCAGGCGGTGTACCCGGTGTCGCGTGAGCTCAAGTCGGCGCTTCTGGTGGCACTGCTCAAGCGCGGCGAGATCGACGAGGCGCTGGCCTTCACTCGCACCAAGCATCGGGCGAATCGTTTGGCGGCCTATCTCGTCAAGCATGGCATAAAGGCGGAGCGAATCCACGGCAACCGTTCGCAGGCGCAGAGGACCCAGGCGCTGGCCGGCTTCAAGAGCGGAGAGTACCGGGTGCTCGTTGCGACCGACATTGCCGCCCGCGGGATCGACGTCGAGGCGCTCGGGCACGTGGTGAACTTCGATGTTCCCGCCGCTCCGGAGGACTATATCCATCGGGTGGGCCGGACGGCGCGTGCGGAGCTCACCGGCGATGCGTTCACTCTTGTTTCGCCGGATGAGGAGGGCGATCTTCGCGGCATCGAGAGAGCGGTGGGCAAGCGGCTGCCAAGGGTGACCCTGCCCGACTTCGACTACGACGCGAAGCCCGAAGGCCGTTTCGAGGTACCGCTCGAGGAGCGCATCGCGGGTATTCGCGCGAGAAAAGCCGAAGAGCGCTCGCGAGCCAAGGCGAAAGCCGAACGGCGCGAGGCATCGAGGCGGTAGCGTGGTGACATGACCTCAACCGGGAGCTCCCATGGCTGCACGCAAGAAGTCGAGCAAGAAAAAGTACGGCAAGAGCGCAAGCAAGAGCGTGAAGAGCGCGATGAGCAGGCGGAAGAAGGGAACCCTCAAGCGCGGCAAATCCGGTCATGGAGGGACGGTCAAGAGCCGGAAGCAGGCGATTGCTATCGGGCTCTCGGAGGCCAGAAAGAAGGGGGCGAAGGTTCCGAAGAAGAAGTCCAGCTGAAGCGCTCATAGCCGGAACCGCAGTCGTCCGCTGACCTCGCGGCGCCAGAGTGCGCTCGGGCGGAAGCCGACATCGAGATCGTTCTTCGAGAAGGGAGAGGCGGTGACCGCGGCGCCCACCCCGATTGCGCCCGACCACCGCCCTCCCATTTCAACTTGCGCGCCGAGCGAGGCGGCCAGGCCTGCCCTGGTATGCGATGGCCCGCCGGCCAGGTGCCATACTTCGACGAGCGAACCCGCAGACACCATCAGCCGCACTGTTTGTCCGATCGCCCCGATCCCGAGCGACACTTCCGCCATCACGCCAGATAGCTCGAGAGCGTTTTTCGCTATCACGGCCGCGTCCGGGCCTTCGAGCGCGAGGCTCGTGCTGGAGTGGTACGCCCCAACACCAATGCCGCCGCCGCGCCAGGATCGCTCGAAGCCGGCGCCCAGAATCGTAGGCCGGTAGGGGCGAAATGAGCGGCTTCCCCCGGGCTCGCGTGAGCCTCCCCAGAAACGCGGGGCGGCGACCCCTACGGTGATCGCCCATTGCGCCGCCGCCTCCGGGGCGGCGGCGAGCGGAATCGTGAGGAGGGCGAGGAGCACCCTGGACGACCGGAGGGCCATCAGCGGACCTGAAGCGTGAGCCAGCCGTTGGTGGTATTGCCAGGGCCTTTGACGATCCAGTTGGCTCCCGGATGAAACTCGCTGGCGACGACATCTTCGATGGCGTTGCCTACCAGATCATCCTGCGAGGTAATGAAGGAATAGGCCGCCTTGAGGATTGTCTGAAGCGCGTTGGCGCGCTTCACGATTTTGCCGAGACCGGCAATCGCGCTGTCCTTGCCGCCGGTAAGATCGGGATACTGAGCCTGCAGCGTGGTGATCAGGCTCTTGAACCGGTTGTTATCGAGCCGGATGGAACAGGCGCCGTCGTCGTCTTCGAGGGCGAGAACTCTGAAATTCTGGTTGGGATGCTGGCTCTTGTACGAGTCGAGCTGCGTTTGGCTGAAGAGCATCACGTTTCCGGTCCAGTCGAGAGTGTTCTGGTCGAAAGAGTAGGGCGCCGAGGCATGCTCGCCGGCGCACTGATAGCTCGCCAGCGAGTCGCTTGTGCCGGCCTGGCCGAGAATGTGGATCTCATATTCGGGCCTTCCCTTCAACCAACCCTCAAACCCTCTTACGAAGTGTGCGGCGGTCAGGTAGAGGCCCGGGCCGCCAGGCGGGGCCACCGGCCCATTGGCGCAACAGATGAACGGCGCCTGCCGGATGGGATGATCGAAGTCGGTTTCGACCGGAACCAGCGCGAGCACCGGCGTAGCCGGCGGCTTGGTAGGGCTCAACAGGTAGCGGCGACCCCGCACGTCGAACGCGACCGGCACATCGCCGTCTTCGAGGCCGGTGGCGACGAGGAGGTCGCTGCTCCCGGACCACCGTGCCCGGTGCTCTGGAACGGGAAAGTACAGCTCGAGGGAGCGGGCGTGCTTCGCATCGGCCTCGACGTTGGCCTCAGATGCCTTGCTGAGGCCCGCGACCGTGCGAAGAGCCGCTCCCCCCTCGGCTTGGAGCATTCGCTGGAAGTGAAGCTTGTGCTCGTGCACGGGCGACCGATCGAGCCGTGCCTTGATTTGCGCGCGGAAGGCCGGGTTGCCCATGGCGAGGCCGAATTGCCGGGCCAGGCGCTCGCGCGCGATCCGTTCGCCAGAGGCGACTGTGGATGTTGTAGCCGCTTCGGCCTCGGGCGGGACCCCAGCGGATGGCGAGGTGGGCGATCGGCCGTCGGTGCATGCCGTTGCGATGGACAGCAGGGCAATCGTTCCGAGCGTGATACGGTGGGACATGGCTCCTCCTTGGGTGACTCGCGAGCGCTGACAGCAGCGCGGGATCCAACGGCGAGGCCAAGGTAGGAGCGATGATGTGGTGGACTTGTGTCGGGTTTATGCGGCGAGGAACCACAAACGGCGGGTCAGAGTCCAGTCGTCATCCCTTCAGTGCCGCCCGGGCGGCGGCGAGCGCGCGCTGGACGCCATCCGGTGGCACGTCGAGATGCAGCACCGCTCGCACGATGGTCGGGCTGATGACGGAAAAGCGCACTCCGTGATTCTCGAGTGTGCGTCGCGCGAATTCCCCTCCTGTGAGAGTCGTCCCGGTCAGCTCGAAGATGACGATGTTCGTCTCGACGCGCTCGGCATCGACTCTTATACCCGGAAGTTCGGCGAGGCCGCGCGCCAGATCACATGCCCGTTCGTGATCTTCCGCAAGGCGATCGACGTGATGCTCCAGCGCATAGATACCCGCGGCCGCCACGATGCCCGCCTGCCGCATTGCGCCGCCAAACCGTTGCTTGAATACCCACGCCCGTTCGATGAAGTCTCGTGAGCCCGCGAGTACCGCACCCACCGGCGCGCCAAGGCCTTTGGTGAGATCGATCCAGACGGAATCCAGGGACGAGGCGAATGCTCGAGCCGACGTGCCCGTCGCGACGACGGCATTCAGCAGACGGGCGCCATCCATGTGACACACGAGCCCCGCTTCGTGCGCGGCCGCACGAACCTCCTGCACCTGGCCGACGGGCCAGCAGACGCCGCCGGAGATGTTCGCCGTCTGCTCGATAGAGACGGCTCGCGAACGGGGCATATAGTGCACGGCCGGGTGGATGGCCTGGCGGACCTGGTCTCCGGTAAACAGGCCGCGCGCGCCCGAAAGCGGGTGCATCACCGTGCCGACCAGCGCCGCCGGGCCGCCGGCCTCGTACAGAAGAGGATGGGCCAGCTCGTGCAGGATGATCTCGTCGCCGGGCCGGCAGTGGACGGCAAAGGCGACCTGGTTGCACATCGTGCCGCTCGGGAGGAAGAGCGCGGCCTCGTGTCCGACAAGCTCGGCGACCATCTCTTGCAACCGATTGACGGTCGGGTCTTCCCGCTGCTGCTCGTCGCCCACCTCGGCGTCGGCCATGGCCTGTCGCATTCCGGGAGTGGGGCGGGTAACGGTGTCGCTGTATAGATCGACGGCGGGTGGGAGAGGCATGGGACAACGGTAAACGGGAAACGGCAAACGGGGAACTTCTATCTACCGTTCACCCTTCACCGTTCACCGTTCACCGCTCTTCTACCATTCCATCCGTTCCAGCCTCCGCTGGCTCAGGCGAAGCGGAACGATCGTGGCGCTGACACACACCGTCACGACCGCGGCTGCGGAGAGAGCCAGCGCGGTTGACGGCCCGCCGCTTCCGCCGCTCTGCCACGCCTGGAGCTCCGCGGTCACCGGCACTGCCTCGATCATGATGATCACGGCGAGAAGGCTCAGGCTGGCCATCATGTACACCACCCCGCCGTAGCTCGTCGGTATCTGTGCCGCGTTCTCCGTCCCGAACTGCGGATAGAAAACGCCGAAGCTGAGCGCCAATGCGCTCACGGCCAGCGTGTACAGCACGATCGTTCCGATGCTCACCGCCATCATGAACGGCCCCGCCTGCAGAAGCCGGTTCGTCAGAATCGTGATGATCAGGGCGAGCCCGAGCAGCGGCACCGTTCCCATCCAGTACTTGCTC
>JBBRGF010000052.1:0-17656 GCA_038240975.1 Gemmatimonadales bacterium | reverse complement strand
GATCGCCGCTGCTGCTGGGTCCCGCGAATTTCCGCGGCGCTCAGCATGACGGCTCGATATTCGGATAATCCGGCATCGCTGCAAGTTCATAAACGCGTCGAGCACTGTCAACGCGAAGAAAAGCGGAACCGCGCCGGCCGGCCCTCAGGCCGCTTCGAGAACCGCGCCCTTCAGGTAGCCGGTTTCGGGAATCGTGAGCACCTCCGGGTGGTCCCTAGGCTGCCCGAGCACCTGCCGGAGCACGATCCGCCGCCCGCTGTCGGCGGCGGCTCCTTCGAGCATCGAGAGAAACTCCGGCAGCCGAACGTGGAAGGAGCACGAGGCTGTCAGCAGGGTGCCGCCGGGAGAAAGGCACCGCATGGCGCGCAGATTGATCTCGTGGTAGCCGCGCAGCGCCGCCCCGGCGGCGCCGCGCGACTTGGCAAAGGCCGGCGGATCGAGGACGATCGTGTCGAAGCGTTCCCTCGCCCTGGCGAAGGCGCGAAGCGTCTCGAACGCATCTGCATCGCGCCACTCGATGTTGGTGAGGCCGTTGAGGCTGGCATTGGCGGCGCCGCGCTCCAGCGCTTCGCGGCTCGAGTCGAGCGCCAGCACGCTCCGGGCGCGTCCGGCCAGATGCAGGGCGAACGACCCGTGATAGGCGAAGCAGTCGAGCGCGCGGCCGCCGGCAAGGACGAGCCTTCCGGCCAGCAGGCGATTCTCCCGCTGGTCGAGAAAGGCTCCCGTCTTCTGTCCCTGCCAGGGATCGGCCAGGTAGCGGACGCCGCCCTCGCGCACTTCGATTCGATCGGGCACGGCGCCGGCCGCAAGCGCCGACTCGAGGCTCAGTCCCTCCCGCCGGCGCACCGGGACGTCGTTTCGGAGAAGGATCCCTTCGGGGGCGAACAGCTCGGCGAGCGTCGCGACAATCGCGTCGCGCATCGTCTCGAGGCCTGCCGAGAGAAGCTGCACCACCAGCCACCGGTCGTATTGGTCGACCACGAGGGACGGAAGGCCATCTCCTTCTCCGTGGACAAGTCGGAAGGCCGTCGCGTCGACGCCCTCCCGCCGGCCCGCGGCGGCAGCGAGCCGTTCCCGCCACCAGGCTTGATCCACCGGACGGTCGGAGCGCTCGAAGAGCCGGAGCCGGATTTCGGAGCCTGGGGAGTAGATGGCCTGCCCGATGAACCGTCCGTGCGGATCGCTTACGTGGACCAGGCCCGGCAAGGACGGCTGATCGAGGACCTCGCTGCGATAGATCCAGGGATGGCCCCGCACCCAGCGCTCGGCGCCGCGCGCGGTAACCCTGACCGAGGTCACGCCCGATCGGGGCGGAGAGCCGTGGCCCCGCGAAGATAGCAGTGCTTGATTTCCACACGAGTCCGCGAAGTGTATGCGTGCACCAGCAGCCGGATGCACATCGGAACCGAGCCCGGGACGGGGATCTCGGTGGCGTGGAGGAGGGCGACGATATTCCACCCGTATTCTTCGGCGGCACGGGCGGGAAAAGTGGCATCGAGATCGCGGGTGACGGTGAAGAGGCCGCTCACGATGTCGTCGGGCTCGAGGTCGTTGGCTTCGATGAGCGTCCGGAGCAGCTCGTCCGTGGCCGAAAGAATCTCCGCGGCATCGTTCCGCGTGACCGTCGTCGCTCCGCGGATGCCGTGAAGCCGTGGCGTTGGAGACGTCATGCGACATAATGTAGCGGCATGGTGTCGTCTCATGCTCGTCACCGACGACCGGCTCGTGGCCGGTCGTGATCCGGTCGCGCTCGCTCTCGCGGCGGAGCGCGGCGGAGCGACCGCGGTGCAACTCCGACTCAAATCGGCGTCGCCGCGCGAGCTGGTGGAGCTGGGGCGCCGAATGATCGCCGCGCTCAACATTCCCCTGATCGTCAACGACCGGCCCGACGTGGCCATCGCCGCCGGCGCCGCGGGGGTGCATCTCGGGCCCGACGATCTGCCGGTCGGCCTCGCCCGGAAAATCGCGCCGCCAGGCTTCGTTATCGGGGCGTCGGTGGGATCGGAGGAGGAGGCGGAGTCGGCCGGCGGCGCGGACTACTGGGGGATCGGACCCTGGCGTACGACGAGCACCAAGTCCGATGCCGGCGTGGGGCTCGGCCCCGTCGGCTTCGCAAAGCTGCGCGAGCTGTCCGGCGGGCGGCCGTGCATGGCGATCGGGGGAATCGCGGCTGGAGATGGGCCGCTGGTGCTCGGCGCAGGTGGCGCCGGTGTCGCGGTAGTTTCGGGGATACTCGGCGCGGACGACGTCGAGGCGGCCACTCGGGCGTTTCGGACAGCGGCAAAACGGTGAACGGAGGGTTCACCTTTATCCGTTCCCCTTTCTACGTTCCCCGCTCTTCGCGTTCCCCGCTCTTCGAACCCTCGCGACGTTTCGCAGGTGCTCCTCGTACGTCCGCGAAAAGATGTGGCGTCCGTCGAGCCCCGCGACGAAATACAGATAGGACACCTTGGCAGGATAGAGCGAGGCCTCGATGCTCCGCCGGCCCGGTGAATTGACCGGCCCCGGCGGCAACCCGGGATGCAGGTACGTGTTGTATGGCGACGCGAACTGATAGTCCTTCTGGTACAGGCGCGCCTTTCGCGTCCCGGTCGCGAGCGCAATGGCGTACTGCACCGTCGGATCGGCCTGCAGCGCCCTGCCGATCTTGAGCCGGTTGAGATAGACGCCGGCGATCGTTTCCCGCTCCTCGTCGGCCCGGGCCTCTCCTTCGACGATTGACGCGAGCGTCACGAGCTGGAGACGGCTCATCCGGAGGGTGTCGAGCCGTGCGTCCCAGCCCGGGCTCCACGCGGCCTTGAACCCCTGCGCCATCACGCGCACCAGCTCGCGCGCCCTCATGCCGGGGGGGAGCGAGTATGTCTCGGGCCTCAGGAACCCCTCGTACGACGGCACCTTGAAGCCGAGTACGGCGGACGCGGCGGCGCCGTCGCCCGCCGCCGCGACGACCGAGTCTTCCGGCATGGCGAGATGCTGCGCCGCTAGCGCGGCGCAACCCCGCTGGGTAAGCCCCGCGGTCTCGGTGAAGCGCACCGCGGCGGCGCGCCCGCCCGCGAGAATGACGAGCACTCCCCAGGATGAGGTGCCCCGCTTGAAGGTGTAGACTCCGGCCTGCACCGAGCGGTCGACGCCACGCAGCCGGGCGATCAGCTTGAACACGGCCCGGCTGGCAACCACCCTGTGCGCGACCAGGCTGTCGGTCACGGCGGCAAACGTGGCGCCCGGCGGCAGGATCACGCGCTCCACGGCGGGGCCGCCTTCGCAGGCGGAGAGGGCGGCCACTCCCAGAGCGGCAATGGACGAACGGAAGGTCGTCGACGGATGGCGCATCTACATTCCCGGGTCGCTGATGACGACCCGTCTCTGTCTCGCGTCGAGAAAGTGCTGCAGGAGCACCGCGGCCGCGAGCGAGTCCACGTCTTTCTTCCGTCCTCGAATGGTTCCGCCCTGCTCTCTAATGAGCGCGAGCGCACGGGACGTGCTCATGCGCTCATCCCAGAGCTCGACCGGCAGCCCGCTCCGCCGGCCCACGATCTCGGCGAGCGACCGCGCCGCTGCGGCGCTGTCCTCCTCCGTGCCCTCGGGCGTGAGGGGCAATCCCACCACGGCGCCGACCGGGCCGTGCTGCGCGACCAGCTCGAGGAATCTGGGCATGGGAAAGCGCTTTCCGGCTCGGCGCGTGAGCGTCTCGAGCGGAGAAGCGAGGGTTTGCGACTCGTCGGAGAGAGCGAGGCCGATCCGGATCTCACCCCAGTCAAGCGCGATGAGGCGGCCAGTGGAGGGGAGGGGCATGGGAGCCGGGGAAAGGGGAAACGGAGAAGGGAGAACGAAGAAGGGAGAACGGAGAAGGGAGAACGGAGAAGCGAGAACAGGGGATGGCGGTACCCGCCCTTCTCCTGTCTCTTTTCTCCGTTCTCCGCTCTACTGCGCCATCGTCGAGAAGAACTCCTTGTTGTTCTTCGTTCTCTTCATCCGTTCCAGCAGGAACTCGAGTGCCTCGACCGGCGGCATATCGGCCAGGAAGTTACGCAGCAGGTACACCCGGTTGAGCTCGTCCTTGTCCATGAGGAGCTCTTCCTTGCGCGTGGAGGTGCGCTGGATGTCGATGGCGGGGTAGATCCGTCGGTCGGCCAGGCGCCGGTCGAGCACCAGCTCCATGTTGCCCGTGCCCTTGAACTCCTCGAAGATCACTTCGTCCATCCGGCTGCCGGTGTCGATCAGCGCGGTGGCGATGATGGTGAGGCTGCCGCCCTTGTCGATGTTGCGTGCGGCGCCGAAGAAGCGCTTCGGTTTCTGGAGCGCATTGGCGTCGACGCCGCCGGAGAGAATCTTGCCTGAGTGCGGGACAACCACGTTGTGCGCCCGAGCGAGGCGGGTGATCGAGTCGAGGAGGATCACCACGTCGCGCCCATGCTCCACCAGGCGCTTCGACTTCTCGATGACCATGTCGGCCACCTGCACGTGACGGTCGGCAGGCTCGTCGAAGGTGGAGGAGATGACCTCCGCCTTGACGTTCTCCTCCATGTCGGTCACTTCCTCCGGCCGCTCATCGATCAGCAACACGATGAGGACGATCTCCGGATGATTCTCGCTGATGGCGTTGGCGAGCTTCTGCATCAGGATGGTCTTGCCCGCCTTGGGCGGGGCGACGATCAGCCCGCGCTGCCCCTTGCCGATGGGCGAAAGCAGGTCGACCACCCGCATCGACAGGTCGCTGGTCTTGCGCTCGAGCCGGATCCGTGCATCCGGGTAGCGGGGCCGAAGGTTGTCGAACGCGATCCGGTGCTTGGTTTTTTCCGGCTCCTCGAAGTTGACCTGCTCCACCTTCAGAAGGGCGAGGTAGCGCTCGCCCTCCTTGGGAGGGCGCACCTGGCCCATGACGGTATCGCCGGTGCGAAGGTCGAAGCGCTTGATCTGGCTCGGAGAGACGTAGATGTCGTCGGGACCGTAGAGGTAGTTCCAGTCCTGACTGCGCAGGAATCCGTAGCCTTCGGGGAGAATTTCCAGCACCCCTTCGCCGCGGATGACGGTATCGGAGTCGAGGAGCGACTGTTCGATCCGAAAGATCAGATCCTGTTTCCGGAGGCCGGAATAGTTCGTGATGTTCAACTGCTCGGCCAGCGAATGCAACTCCGCAACCGATTTCTGCTTCAGCTCAGCGATGTCCACGGACGAGACTCCAGACGAGCGGGCCCGGCCGGTATGCCGGCGGGCACTGGGTAGTGTGAAGGTGCGAGAACCGGCGGGTCGGGTGGTGTATGTGGTGGGCTCCGGAATCGGAGCGCGTACTTCGGGGTTTATAGGGGAGATTTCTGCCAGACCGAGTAGCGATTCAACTTAGGACTCCGGGGCGGCAGAGTCAAGAGGGTGGCGGTGGATTGCGTAACTATTGTAGCCGTATAATCTTTAGCCTCACCGGCTCCCTCCCAGGAGATCACCTGATGATGGCTTTGTCCCTCCGTTCTGCGGCTCCGGAGTTCCGGGAGCCCGTCGTTCACGAGTTGTCTCCCCTCCGCCTAGCCGATCTGATCATCGCCCTCCAGCTCACCGTCAGGCGGTCCGACGACGGGGCCTGGCGCGGCCGGCTCCGGTTCGAGCACCCCGGCGGGCGAGTGAGCGAGACGGCCGAGATCTTCTGTGGCGCCACGGAGGACGAACTCTGGCAATCGGTTCGCGGGTTGCGCGAGCACCACGTGCGGGCTCTCTACCTGTCTCTCGTCTGACGGGACCGCATGCCGGAATCTGAGCGGCTGAGCAAACTGCGGCACGACCTCTCCAACCCCCTCTCGGCGCTCCTGGCCGAGACTCAGCTTCTGTTGCTCAACGAATCCCGGATTGACGCCGAAACCGTGGAGAGTCTCCGCGAAATCGAGGCGCTCGCCATCCGGATGCGCGCCATGCTCCGGGAGCTCTGAGTGCCGCTGGAGAGATAGACAGCCAGGAAGGCCAGGCTCACTCCGCTCGCCGCCAGTCGTACCGGCAATCCGCCCTCGCTCGCCGAGACGAAGCCCTCGATCATCCCCGCCACCAGCAGCATGAGGGCCGCGCCGCCCAGCATCCTGATCGCGAGGCGGCCGCTCAACACCAGCGCATCGGCCCGGGTGAGCGTGCCCGGCGCGACCACCGTTCGTCCGAGCAGAAAGCCCGCCGCGCCAGCCACCCAGATCGCGAACAGCTCGAGCACGCCGTGGCCCACCGTGAACTCGAGGAGGTACCCGAGCAGGCCCACGTTCGCGAAGTGTCCCGCGCTCGCCCCGATGGAGAGCCCGTTGAACGCCAGCAGCACGAGCGACCCGACGCCGAGGAAGATGCCGCCGGCGAAGCACGCGATCGCCACTCTCAGGTTGTTCGTGATGATGCCCGACGCCATCAGCGGCCGGTCCTCCCCCGCGACGTCGGCGTAGCCCTGTCCTTCCGCCTGCCGGCCGGCCCCTGCCTCGGCGCGGCGCAGCATCACATCGGGCAACAGCTCGGCGGCGAGCGCCGGCCGGCCCCGCATGAGCGTGTAGCCACCCGCGGCCGGCAGGGCGAAAGCGAGAAAGGCGACGAGCACGTAGCCGCGGGCGGCGAGGATGGCCGCCGGGCACTCGCGCGCGAGCACCAGCCAGAGGCGAGTCCAGGCGCCCCGCTCCTCCCGATAAAGCGCATTGTGTCCTGCCGCCACGAGGCGCTCGAGCCGAGCCTGCGTGGGCGCATCGGCGCCATAGGTGCGCGCGCGGGCGAGGTCGGCCGCGACCTCGCGGTACCGCGAGGCGAAATCGGGAAGCTCCTCGGAGGCGAACCGGTCGAGCCCTCCGCGCGCCGCGCGCTCCGCCAGGCGCTCGAACGCGTCCCACCGGTCGCGCTTCTGCGCGGCGAAGCGGGTACCCGACCCGGCGGCCCCCCTGCGGGAAAGGCTCCCCTCCCGCCGGGCCAGCTCGAGGGCGTGAAGGTCGAGCAGATGCGTCAGCGCGGAGATCCCCGCGGGCGCGGGATGGTCCGAGAGCCGCGGAGCCAGGCTCGCGGCGAGGCGAGCACGGGCCTCCGGGGCCAGGTCGCCCTGCCGCTCTGCGAATTGCGACAGCAGGCGAAACTCGCCGTCGCCCAGTTCGGGCATCGACGGCGCGGCCGGCGATTGGGCCTGCTGCCGTGGGGAACGCATCTCGTGCGGCCTGTCGCGCGCGACGATGGTCCCGGCGACCATGTCACCAAGCCGCTTTCCCCGCGGGTGAAAGGCGACGAGGAGCGCGCCGAGGAGATAGGGAGGCGGAAGGAAGTCGGCCGCCCGCAGGAAATTTCGCACCGCGGCGGCGCCCAGCGTGACGGCGTGCCCGGTATCCATGACCACCCGGATGCCCGCAATTCTCTTTCCGGGGGTGCGCCCGCCGCCCACTCCCTCGAAGAGAATGAAGTAGCCGGTCCATGCCGCGAAGCCGGCGAGTGCCAGGATGGCGCTGCCGTACCGTCCGAGGGAAAGGCCGTACCGGCCCATGATAGCCAGTGCGGCCATGACGGCGAGCGTCCCGGCGATCAGGAATATGGTGTCGAGCAACGCGGCGAGCGTGCGCGACCCGATGCCCGCGATCTCCAGATCGAGCACCACGTGCTCCGGTGTTTCGACTTCGAGATGCTGGCGATAATCGGGCGGGGGACGAAGGGCGGGCATGAAGCGATTGTAATATCTTTCGCCCATGACGCCACCGGCCCTGCGCCCCCTCTCGGTGGGCGAGATCCTCGACGTCTCCTTCACTCTCTACCGCCGACACTTCGCTCCGCTGGCCGGAGTGGCGCTCGTGTGCGCCGGCATTCCCGTGGTGCTCAACCTGTTCATCGAGGCGGCAGGCGGGATGCTGCAGAATCTGCCGCTGGCGTTCATCTACTACCTCGTCTTCGCCGCCCTCAACTCGATCGCGACCGCCGCCACCGTCTTCATCGTGTCCGAGAGCTACCTCGGCCGGCCGGTCGAGGCTCGGGAAGCGCTGCGCCGCGCCGCACCCTACATCGGCCGGCTCCTCATCTGCTCGATGCTGACGGCTGCCGTGATCTTCGTGGGAATCGTTCTACTGGTCGTGCCCGGCATCATCCTGATCGCCGGCCTCCTCCTCGCCATACCCGCGCTCGTGATCGAGGGCAACAGCGCCAGTGCCGCGCTTTCACGCTCGTGGGAGCTGACGCGAGGGTCACGCTGGCGCATGCTGGGACTGCTGGTCGTGCTCGTCATCCTGGTGTACGTCCCTATCGCCGCGATCGGCGGTCTCGTGGCCATGTTCGTCCCGGGGGCCGGGTCCATGCTCACGACCCCCAGCATCACGCTCAGCGTCGCCGCGGCGGCGGTGAGCGGCCTGGTTCAGATTTTCATCTACCCATTGTTCTACTGCGTACTTACCGTCGCCTATTACGATCTTCGGGTGCGGAAAGAGGGCTTCGATCTCGAAGTCCTGGCCTCCACCCTGTCGACCGCCTGAGCGGGCGCTGAACGGCATGCTCCAGCAAGGCGTCCCCGATCCCGCCCCGTTTCGAAGCGTCCTCGATACCGTGTTCGCGGCGCCGGTTTACCGATGGGCGGCGGAGCCGGGTGCGCTGCGCTTCCTCCGCGAGTGGTGGCGTATGCTCGGGGAGTGGCTCTCGAGTCTCAGTGCCGGCAATCCCGCGGTGTTCCGGGCACTGATCGTTCTTCTTCTGGTGGTGCTCCTGCTGCTGCTCGCCCACGCCTCGTGGATAGTCTGGAGCACCGTACGCGGCGGCGCCGGCCCCGGGGCCGACGCAGACGCTCGAACCGGCGGAGACGACCACGACGCCCAGTGGTACTATCGCGAGGCCGACCGAGCCGCCGCCGCGGGAAGGGTCGTCGAAGCGCTCCAACTCGCCTTCGTGGGTCTCGCGCTCACGCTCGATTCGCAGGGTCTCCTGCGATACCACCCGAGCAAGACGCCCGCCGAGTGCTCGCGCGAGGCCAATCTCGTGGCCGCGGATCGCGAGCGCCTGCGCGGGCTGGTGGGGTCGCTGTACGCCTACGTCTTCGGTGGACGCCCTTGCGCCGCCGCCGACTACCGCCGCTGGCGCGAAGCCGGCGCGACCTCCTGGCATGCGCCCGCGAGCTGAGCTCGCCATCGGGGCGGCCGTGCTCGTGGCGCTTGGCATTGGCGCCGCAGCACTCGGCAGCAGACGGGCAAGAGTGAGCGACAGCGATCCCCGCCGCTCCTCGTTTCTGTTCGGGCCCTCGGGCGCGAGCGGCTACGCGGAGGCGCTCTCCCGTCTCGGCGTGCGCGTCGAACGCCACCGGCGCTCCGTTGCTCTGGTCGACAAGACGGCCGGCGGGGCGTCGTCACTTCTCGCCTTTCTCGGCCCTTCGATCGCGCTCGGTTCCGCCGAAGGAGCCGAGATCGCGCGATTGCACGGCGATCTCCTTCTCGCCGGGCCCGGGGCCGGAGCGGCGATGCGATGCCTGGGGTACGATGTGGTGCCATGGCGAGGCGACCCGGTGGCCGTGCGCCGGCCGGATGCAAGCGACCCGTTGCCCGTGCCCTCGGTGCGCTGGCTGCTTCGCCGCCGCTCGACGCTCACCGTGGTCGATTCGAGCACCCTCTCCGACGGCCGCGTCGTCTCCTGTACCGCCTCGGCGCCAAGCCGCCTCGACACGCTCCTGGTCGCCGCGGGGCGCCCGGCCGCCATGCGACTCGAGATGCCGGGCGGGCGTCTCGTGACGCTCGTCTCGGACGACCGGCTCTTCTCCAATCAGGCAGTGCGGGAATCCTCTGCCGGCACGTTCGTGCTCGGTCTGGCCGTACCGCGCTACCACCGTGTGGTGATCGACGAGTATCACCACGGATTCGACGCTTCGGGGTCGCTCGCCGGCGCGACGCTGGCCTGGGCCACTCATTCGCCCTGGGGTTGGGTCATCTGGCAGCTGGTGGCCGTTGGCGTGATCGCCCTCCTGGCAGCAGGTGTGCGCTTCGGGCCGGCGCAAACCGCCATCGAGCGCCGCCGCCGCTCCCCGCTCGAGCATGTGCGCGCCCTGGCTACCGCCTTCGCGGCGGCTCGCGGCCACGATGTGGCCGTGCGACTGATCGTGCAGGGGCTGAGGCGGCGGTTGAGCCGCGCGGGGCGGCCCGGCCGTGAGGAGTCGGCCGAGTGGCTGGCAGCGCTGTCGGACTCGGTGCGGACGCCGCGAGGACAGCAGGCGCTGGCGAGACTGGTGGCGCTTGCCCGGAAGCCCGCGGCCGCTGAGGACGTTCTGGGGACGGCCAACGATGTGGAGACCCTTTGGGAGGAGCTGAAGCCGTCATGACGCACGATCCGATCTCGCTCACTTCCGATGAGGCGGCCACGCACGCCGCCGCGGCCGCAGACATCGTCCGGGCGCTCGACACAGTAGTTCTCGGTCAGGAGTCGGCGGTGCGCGAGTCCGTGGCCGCGCTCCTGGCGCGGGGCCACGTGCTGCTCGAGGGCGTGCCCGGCACCGCAAAGACGCTGCTCGTGCGGTCGCTGAGCATTGCGCTCGGCCTCGACTTCCGCCGAATCCAATTCACGCCCGATCTCATGCCGTCGGATATCACCGGCGTCAGCCTTCTCGCGAGTCAAGGTGTGTTCACGTTCCGCCCGGGCCCGATCTTCGGCGACCTGGTGCTCGGCGACGAGATCAACCGAGCACCGGCCAAGACTCAGGCGGCGCTGCTCGAGGCGATGCAGGAGCGCCATGTGACGGTAGATGGCGAGTCGCACGCGCTGCCGGCGAGCTTTACCGTCTTTGCGACCCAGAATCCGATCGAGTTCGAGGGCACCTATCCGCTGCCCGAGGCGGAGCTCGACCGCTTCATGGTGAAAGTGCTTGTGGGGTATCCGGAGGAGCGGGTCGAGCAGGGCATTCTCGACCGGGTGCTCGGCGGTTTCGAGTCCGACCTGCCGGCCACCTACGGCATCGCCTCCGTTGCGGACGCGCGCGGTCTGGCGCAGCTTCGTGACGCCGTGCGCCGGGTGCGTGTGGAGCCGAGTCTCGTCGCCTACGTCACCGCCATCGTCCGGGCCACACGCAGCGCGGCGGTGCTCACCCTCGGCGCCTCGCCGAGAGGGAGTGTGGCGCTCCTCAAGATGGCGCAGGCATCGGCGCTGCTCGACGGCCGCGCCTACGTCGTTCCCGACGACGTCAAGTCACTCGCGCCCGCCGTGCTGCGCCACCGGATCGCGGTGGCCCCCGAGCTCGAGCTCGAGGGCGTCACCGCCGACACGGCACTCCACGGCGTGGTCGAGAAGATCCAGGCGCCCAGGTGATCGCCGTACCGGCGCGCCGGTGGCTGCTCGGCGGCGCCGCGCTGGCCTTTACTGCATTGCTCGGCCTCTGGTGGCCCGGCGCCGCGGCGCCGCTCCTCGTCGCCGACGTGCTGTGGGTCGCGGCCTTCATCGCCGACGCTCTGCTCGCACCGGGCGCGCGCGCTATGGAGGTGCGGCGGGAGGCGCCCGCGGCGTTCGTGCTCGGGCGTGTCGCGGTGGTCCGATATCGCTGGCGGGTCCGGGGCCGGCGGGTCGTCTCGCTCCAGGTGCGGGAACGGCTTCCCGGTCCGCTCGGAGGCGCCGACACGCCGCTCCGGCGTTTCGAGGTCAATCCGGGGCAGGGGTCCGACGAGCTGCTGGAGCTTCTGCCGGTGAGCCGGGGTGTCGGTGCGGGCGGGACGATCGCCGTGCGCGCGCTCGGGCCGCTCGGACTGGCCTGGCGGCAGATGGCGCTCGAAATGCCGTGGTCGGCCACGGTCTATCCCGCGCTGGTCCGCACGTCGCTGCGGCCCTTGCCGCTTCAGGACGCACGACGGCGCGAGGCCGGCCTGCGCACCGTTCGGCGGCCCGGCGAGGGGCGTCTCTTCGAGGGGCTTCGTGAGTGGGTGCCTGGAGACGAGCCGCGCATCATCGACTGGAAGGCGACGGCGCGCCGGGGAAAACTCATCGCGCGGCAGTACGAAGACGAGCGCCGGCAGCAGGTGATGATCGTGGTGGACGCCGGCCGGCTGCTCACCGCGGAGGTCGATGGAGTCGCGCGGCTCGAGGCGGTGATCTCTGCGGCGCTGCACCTGGCGCACGCCGCCGTGGAGCACGACGACAACGTGGGCCTTCTCGTCTTCGCCGACACCATCCAGCGGTACGTCGCGCCGGCCCGCGGGCGGCGCGCACTGCGCGCCGTGCTCGAGGGGCTGGCAGCGGCGGAGGGTCGCCTGGCAGAATCCGACTATCCCGCCGCGTTCCGGCATCTGGCCGCCCACAACCGGAAGCGCGCCCTGACCGTGCTCTTTACCGACGTCATCGACCGTACGGCGAGCGATGCCCTCGTCGCGCACGCTGGCTCCCTGCGGCCACGCCACCTGCCACTGGTGGTTACCCTTCGCGACCCGGCGCTCGAGGCGCTGGCGGCCGCCCGGCCGACCGGAGTGGAATCGGCGTTCGAGCGGGCCGCGGCGGAGGAGCTTCTCGGCGCGCGCGAGGCGGCGCTCGCCGAGATCAGGTCGCGCGGCGTGATGGTGCTCGACGTACCCCCGGGCTCGGCCAGTACCGCCGTCGTCGAGCGCTATCACCAACTCAAGCGGCGGGGACTGCTCTAGACCTCGGAGGATGACGTGGGCTTTTCAAAGTGGTTCGGCCGGTTCGCCAAGGAGATCGCGAGAACGGCCGGGCACCCATCGACCTTCGCCATCGCCATGGCGATCGTGGTGGTCTGGGCAGCCACGGGCCCGATCTTTCACTTCAGCGACACCTGGCAGCTGGTCATCAATACCGGGACCACCGTCGTCACCTTTCTGATGGTCTTCCTCATTCAGAACACACAGAATCGTGACAGCGCGGCGATGCAACTCAAGCTCGATGAGCTGCTGCGCGCGGTCCAGGGCGCCGAGGCCGGATTGGCGAATCTGGAAGACCTGACCGAAAAGGAGCTGGACGGCATGAAGGCGCACTACCTCGCGCTCGCGAAGCAGGCCGAGGAGGTGCTCGGAGAGAAAGCCGACGGGGAGTAGCCGTCAGGCCGAAAGCGGGAGCCCCGTGGCGCTGGGAAATGCGGCGACGAAGGCCTCGACCATCGGCGGGTCGAGCTGCGTTCCGGCCA
Organism: Gemmatimonadales bacterium; assembly: GCA_038240975.1. GTDB lineage: Bacteria > Gemmatimonadota > Gemmatimonadetes > Gemmatimonadales > GWC2-71-9 > CAVVWJ01. The sequence goes on along the minus strand of JBBRGF010000052.1, from coordinate 4,593 downwards.
CACGGCGCAGCTCCTCGATGGCCGATTGGGCGGAGCGGGACGAGCGATAGGGCCGCTCGGTGGTCATGGCGTCGAACGCGTCGGCGACGGCGACGATCCGCGCCTCGAAGGGAATCCTCTCGCCGCGCAGGCCGTCGGGAAATCCGCGGCCATCCAGGCGCTCGTGGTGCGATCGCACGATTCGGAGCACATCGGGTGATTCCTGCGCCAGCGGCCGGAGCATCCGTTCACCCAACTCGGGATGCTCGCTCATCTGACGGAACTCGTCCTCGGTCAGCCTGCCCGGCTTGTGCAGTACCGCTTCGCTCGTCCCGATCTTGCCGATGTCGTGTAGCTCTCCACCCAGCCTGATGCCGTCGAGCCTTGCCCCGCGGAGGCCGAGCTGAGTCGCGGTGGCCACGGCGTAGCGGCTCACTCGAATGGAGTGGCCGCGCGTGTACGCGTCCTTGGCTTCGAGGGCGCGCGCCAGCATCTGCACGCCCTGCAGGAACAGCTCCTGAATCCGCTGTGACTGTTCCTGCACGCGGCGCTCGAGATGCTGCTGGTAGTCGCGGTTCTGAAGGACGAGCGTGCGCTTTTCCAACACCCTGGTGACACGCGCCTGCAGCTCGCTCATCGAGATCGGCTTGAGGAGAAAGTCGGCGGCGCCTTTATGGAGACAGTCGACGGCAGTCGTGGTCTCGCTCAGGCCGGTGAGCAAGATGACCGCGGTGTCGGGATAGCGGCGGGTGACTTCATCGAGCAACTCGATCCCGTCGAGATCGGGCATGCGAAGGTCGGAGATGAGCAGGGGAGCCTCTCCGATGCTGTCGAGGACGACAAGCGCCTCGCGGCCGGTAGCGGCCTCGTAGCAGTTGAACCCCTGCCCTTCGAGCATCCGGACGAGGGAGCGTCGAACGCCGGGCTCGTCATCGACGACGAGACAATTGGCGGGGCCTGCCACGATCGGCTGGGCGTCCTGAGATACTGGCATGTTGGCAGTCGATCCGAGGTAGGCGCCGGGATGCCACGAACATCCAAGTCGCTCTCACTGTAAGCGGGCGGTCGGAGAATGTCCACCCGCTGCAAGAGCGGCGTGAGGCAATTACATTGGAGGCGCCCATTCACAAGGAGGGCAGATGCCTGGCGTTCAGGCCCGCCTGCGGTCGGAGCACCAGCGGTTGTATCCCGATCTGACTCCGTCGGTCTGGTATGACGTCGTGCCCATCTTTCCCGGAGTGACGCAGCGCATGGTCAACATGGCCGGCGACCGGCTCACCCGGGTCTCCTCGCCGCGCGGATTCTTCATCCTGCGGGCTGATCATCTCGAGTTCCGGCCATCGCCCGCCACCGCCACACCTGGAGCCATCGCCTAGCTGCGCGCGCGCCGCTCACCTCCGCGGACGAGACCGTTCCTGCGCCGCAGATGCTCACGTGTCGCCTTTTGGAGGAACGGCCGCGTCGCTCATCCGGGACATCTCCGCCGGCCAGTCACGGGGCCTCGGCGCCTCGCCGCGAAATTCGAAATGATCGCTTCTCAAGAACCGATCGCCGGTGATGGCGCCGGAATCGGCCAGCCGCCGGTGCATCAGAATCGCGACGTGCCGGAGGAGTTGCTCTACCGGAAGCCACACCCCGCTTTCGATGCCTGGATAGAGCTTGCCCAGCCCCGGCCGGAGCCGCGCCTGCCGTCCACGGGATTCCGTCACGCGCCGCCCTTTCGTACGTGCGGCGGGTTCATTCCCGCCGGCACGGAGAGAAATGTAGTCCGCATGCCGTATGTTAGTACGCGACCATGACCATCCTCTCCTTCACGATCCTCCTCGCGATCGGCTCGTTCTTCGCCGGATTGCTGGGCTCACTCACCGGCCTCGGTGGAGGAGTGGTCATCGTTCCCCTACTCACCCTGGCGTTCGGGGTCGACTTCCGGTACGCCGTGGGTGCATCGCTCGTGGCGGTCATCGCCACCTCGTCCGGCTCGGCGGCGGCCTACGTTCGCGAGGGCTTCACCAACATCCGGATCGGGATGTTTCTCGAGGTGGCGACGACCGTCGGCGCGCTGATCGGCGCCTATCTCGCCGGTCTGGTTTCCACTTCCGTACTCTCCGTCGTTTTCGGTCTGGTCCTCCTCTATTCGGCGTACGCGGCCACCCGGCCGAAACCCGAGCACGTAGTTCCGGTAAGGGACCGGCTGGCCACCCGCCTGCGGCTCGACGGCTCGTACCCCACATTGGAGGGCGAACGAGAGTACCACGTGCAGCGCGTGCCCCTTGGTTTCGGACTCATGCTCGGCGCGGGAACGCTCTCCGGGCTGCTCGGCATCGGCTCGGGCGCCCTCAAAGTGCTCGCCATGGATCAGGCGATGTGCCTGCCGTTCAAGGTGTCGACTACCACCAGCAACTTCATGATCGGCGTAACCGCGGCAGCCAGCGCCGGCATCTATCTGGCGCGCGGCTACATCGATCCCGGCATCGCTATGCCCGTCATGCTGGGTGTGCTGGCGGGAACGTTGCTGGGCACGCGGATACTCGCCCACGCCCCGGCGCGCGTGCTTCGCCTCGTGTTTGCGGTCGTCATCGGTGCCCTTGCGGTGGAGATGCTCTACAATGGCGCCGTCGGCCGTATCTGACGACGAAGTAGAGCTCCGGTTGGCGAGGCTCCTGCAGGCGGGCGTTCTGGCCTCCGCGGCGCTCGTGCTGGCAGGCGGGATCGTGTTCCTCGCCGAGCACGGCGCCGCGCCCCCACATCACAGCTCGTTTACCGGGGAGCCGCAGGACCTGACGACCGTGGGCGGAATCGTGAGGGCCGCGATTGCACTCAGGGGGCGAGGGTTGATCCAGCTCGGCCTGCTGCTGCTCATCGCGACGCCCGTGGCGCGGGTCGGGTACTCGCTCTACACCTTCATCCGGCAGCGCGACCGGACCTACGTCGCGATCACCGCGTTCGTGCTCGCGCTGCTCGTGGCCAGTATCGTGGGACTCACGCCCTGACGGTGCCGTTGAACGCTGGAGCCTATGACCGGATACCTGCGCCGTCTTGGACTCTTCGATGCCGCCATGGTAGTGATGGGGGGCATCATCGGCGGCGGGATCTTTCTCAATCCCAGCATTGTGGCTCAGCGCGCCGGCAGCGCAACCGGCGTCCTGATCACCTGGAGCGTGGGAGGCGTCATCGGTCTTGCCGGGGCTCTTTGCTTCGCCGAGCTGGGCGGTCGGCGTCCGGAGGCCGGTGGGGGCTACGTCTACCTGAGTGAGGCGTTCGGCGCGCTGCCGGCCTTCTTGTACGGGTGGACGTTTCTCTTCGTCATCAATGCGGGCGGCATCGCGGCGGTCGCGGTGACGTTCGCCCGGTACGGGGCTGTCCTGACCGGGCTCTCCGCCGACTGGGTGACACCGATGGCGGTGGCGGCCATCGTGGTACTCAGCGCCATCAATTACGTGGGGGTGCAGGTCGGAGCGGCGGTGCAGAACGCGTTCACCGTGCTCAAGCTCGCCGCCTTGGCCCTGCTGATCGTGGCAGGCCTCACCGCTCGGCCCGCGCCGCCGACCGCTGGAGTGGCGTCGCACGCGACGACGATTTCGATCGGCACCCTTGGCGTTGCGCTTATTCCGGTGCTGTTCACCTACGGGGGTTGGGCTCACGCCAACAACGTCGGCGGCGAGCTGAAGGATGGAAAGCGCACGCTGCCCAGGGCGATCATCATCGGTGTCTTTGGCGTGATCGCGGTCTACATCCTCGCCAACGCCGCGTACATTCACGCACTCGGGGTCGACGTGCTCGCCAGCAGCCCAGCTCCCGCTTCCGAGGTACTCCGCCGGACGCTCGGGCCGGCCGGGTCGACCCTGATCAGTCTCGGCATCGTCGCCTCTACCCTCGGCTTTGTAAGCGTCGCGATCATGTCCGCTCCACGCATCCTCCAGGCGATGGCTGCCGACGGACTCGTGCTTCCCAGCGCTTCGGCCCTCCACCCGCGCTTCAATACCCCCCACGTCGCCATCCTCATTCAGGGAGGTTGGGCGGCGGTGCTGACCGTTTCGGGGACATACGGACAGTTACTGGACTACGTGATCTTCGGCGACTGGATCTTTTTCGGCCTGATCGCCGCAACGATTTTTCGATACAGGGCCGCCGACGGTTCGAGAGGAGGGATGGCGGGGCAGGGGTATCGCCTGCCCTGGTATCCGATCCTGCCCGCGCTGTTCGTGGCCACCTGCGCGTATGTCGTGGCCAGCAGCGTCGCCTCGAACCCCTCGAACGCGCTCGTCGGCGCCGGGCTCATTGGACTCGGAATCCCGGTCTTTCTGTGGCATAGCCGACAAGGCGCAAAGGCCTAAATCGTGGGCATCCGTCTAGAAACTTGTCGCTGTCCAATTTTTGCCGGTTGACCATCCCGACGCCGCCCCCTAGGCTGACAAGGTTCGTTCGCGCTTCACTATGGCATAGTCGGTTCGCGGCCCTGGAGCCCTACATGTTCGCTTACAATTCCGCGCGCTCCGTGCGCGCCTGCCTCGCCATCTTCATTCTCGTACTGTCAAGTTGCTCGACAGCCGACCGCATGGGACCCGAGGACCAGCCGGCCGGGACCCACCGGATTCTGTTCGACGAGAGCGAGGC
>JBBRGF010000051.1:0-18059 GCA_038240975.1 Gemmatimonadales bacterium | reverse complement strand
GGGCGATACGACTGGGCGAGATCCGGCTGAGAGTCGCGCCGCATCGCCATGAATGCCGTCTCCGAAGGCCAGTGGCTTCGGTACCAGGCGGGCGGCGGCCAGACGGCCAGCAGCCAGGCGGCGAAGAGCGCAGGTGCCACGAGAAGGAGGAGAAGAATGCGCAACATGGCCGCTGCCGCCGCAGATCTGCTAGCGCGGTGAGGCAGGTGCGATCGAGTAGCTGCCCGTTTGCTTGACCGGAACCGTCTGGCCGACGGCGGGCACCGTGATGGTCATATCGCCGCTGTCGTTGCCTTGCGCCGACACGATCGCTCCGCCGTTGCCGATCTCGTGAACACCGTGGCGGGTGCCCGTAGCGGTCATCTCGAGAGACTGGTCGGCCTGCTGGCGTGAGCCCGTGCGCGTGTAGGTGCCCGTGCTCTCGAGCCTGATTCCCTTCTCGGAGCCGGCGCCCTTGGTCGCATGGTAGGTCGTCGCTTGCTTCTCGGCGCCGGGAAAGGCGTCGGCGACCAGCTTGTACTCCGAGGAGTCGGCCCACTCCATCCCGTTTCGCACCCCACCGGCGGGGAGGCGGGGAAATAAGAACCTGAGCCGGCCGGACAGCTCGTCGGAGAGTGTGCCGCCGCGGTCGGCCTGGAGTTGGGAGAGGGCTCCATCGGCGCCGAGCGTGCCGGTCCACTTCGTGCCCTTCGCGGCGGCTGCGGAGTCGACGGGCTGGCCATTTTCCCACGCCTGAAGCGAATCGAGCACGATGATGAGTGGGTAGGCGGCGCCCCCGGACGCGGTGCCGACCGTCACGTGCACGAACGCTATCCGATCTCGTACCTGCTGCTGCACGGCGCCGCCGGGATACTGAAGGGTGAGGCTGTCGTGTCGTTCGATGCGATAGGCGGCCGTTGGAGAGGGTTGGTACATCAACCCCGACTCTCCGGAGGGAGCGGTCGGCCCCGGCTTCGTCGTCTCCGGAGATGGTGTCGTGCCATCGGTGGAGGTGGAGTTACCGGCGCAGCCGGCCAGAAAGGCCACGGCGACCGCCGCTTGCCAGCGTATCACCGGTGCCTCCGGCTCACTTGAGCGTCGTGACCTTGGTGGTCTGCGTGATCGTGATGGGCAGGGGCTGGTCGGCAAAGGAGCCGGAGATCTGAAGCGCGGAGTGCAGCTCCCAGTCGCCGCCGAGATACTTCCCGTCGGAGGTGACGAAGTACATGCCGGTGCCCTTGCCGGTTCCCTGCACCTTGGCGGGGCCGCCGGGCGTGGGCTGCGTGCCCGCGACGCTCGAGTTGTAGTCGGACTTGATGCGGATCGCCTTCTGGTTGTCGCGCTTGTCCTGGGCAGCGGCCTCGTAGGCCACGATCCGCTTGACTATCACCGTGTCGGTTCCCGCCGCGTTGGAGCGGGAGACAGTGTCGGCCCACCGTTCGCCCACTTTGACGCCAGGCTTGACCCATGGAAAGAAATCGGTGAGAAACCCTTGCACCTGCTTCGCGGCCGGCGTGGTGCTCACCGGCTGAAGCTCTGAGAGCCTGCCGGCGCTGCTGAGAAAGGCATGATACTCGGCGCCGCGTGCGCTGTCGAAGACCCCGGCCGGCACCGGCGACAGGCTGTCGCCGCGCATCGAGTCCACGACCATCCTGACCACCTTGCCGCCGGCGGTGTCGGTCAGGGTGAGCGTGAGGAAGCCGGACGTGGAGAACGAGATGCTCTGCTTGCCCTTTCCCGAGGCCGTGGCGTCGATTTCCTGGGTGAGGGTCTGATCGATTCTGTAGCGGGCGGTATAAGGCGCGCCATCGGCGGCGGGCAGGAGCGCCAGCGTGGATAGTGCGGCCAAGCCCAACATATATGAGGACATCGTTTTCCCCGTGAAGGTCCGAACGCAAAAAGGTAACCGGGGGGACAGTGAATCGGGATGTCCGCCCCCGGGAGCGCTGTTTCCTCAAAAATGCGGCCCCCAGGACGCAAAGCCTGAGGGCCGCTGCTGGCCGAGCCGTAAGCCGAGTTCTGTTCCCGGCGATTGCGCGCCGGAGATGGTCATCTATCTGGGATGGCCGTCGCCGGCCACCTCGAGCAGCCTACCCGCGGCTCACCTTCCCGTCGCTACGCTCGGGGTCGGTGTGGTCGGTGCGGGTCGCACCTCGCCGCATATTTGGCCTTGCTCCGACTGGGGGTTACCGTGCCGCCGCTGTTACCAGCAGCGCGGTGGGCTCTTACCCCACCGTTTCACCCTTACCCTTCGTTGGCCTTGCGGCCTCCTCGGGGCGGTCTATTCTCTGTGGCCCTGTCCGTCGCCTTACGGCGCCCAGGCGTTACCTGGCAGTCTACCCTGTGGAGCTCGGACTTTCCTCGGGACGCCTTTCGGCGCCCGCGACCATCGTGCCCGGCCAGCGGGGGGAAGATAGGGTGGCGGGTCGCGCCGCGCGAGTCAGCCGCGCTCGCTTCCCGCCACCCTATCCCACCTGCCCTACTCTCGCCAACCCGAGCTCCGCCTGCCGCACGAACGGCTGGAGCGACTGGTCGGCCGACTTCCACTGGCTCAGCACCTCGCGATACTCGGCCCGCGCCTCGGCGCGGCGGCCGAGCTGCTCGTAGGCCGCGGCGCGCAGCAGCCGAACGCGTCCGAGCATCCCCCAACGCGAGTCGAATCCACCCGTCCTGAGCGCCGCCGGCTCGAAGTCCTGGAGCGTCGTGAGCGCCGCCTGGTAGTCGCCGAGGAGATAGTACGCCTGCGCGGCGAGGGGGCGCCGGTAGGTGGGGTACATCCACTTCATCTCATTGGGGGTGTCGGGCTCCGCCAGCACGCGGCGTGCAGCCGACGAGTCGCCGCGCGTGAGAGCCAGGAGCGCGCGCACCTCCTTGGTGAGCACCTCGCCGGTCATAGCCTGGTACTCGGATAGCGCGCTGCTGTCCGACGCCGGGCCGGTGAAGAGACCGATGGCCGCCGACGCGCCGGTGTGGGCGACGTGCTTCCGGTCTTCGGCGGACGCCATGCGTCCTGCCTCCGCCGCGCTCTGCCACACCTGCCTCAGCGACGATGTGGGCCCGCCGGTGGCGGCGTAGAGGTCGCCAAGCGCCGACCGCCTCCATCCTCCGCCTTGCCCCGGCCTTTCCGGCTCGCGGGCCACTTCCTTTCGGACCTTGTCGGCCAGGTCAAGCGCCTTGGCGGCGTTCACGAGGTCGCCCTGGTAGGCGAAGACGTTGGCGGCCGCGGCAATGTCACCGACCACGGTCGGCGTCCCTTCATACGGCCGGAAATCCTGTGGCGCGACGGTGTCGAGGGCCGTCCGCAGCTCGGCGGCGGCGCGGTCGATGTCGCCCGAGGCGAAGCGGATCCTCGCCTCGACGAACGGCACCTCCGGATGGATCGGCGAGGTCTGCTTGAACCGGTCGACCTCGCCCATCGCCGCCGCGAAGTTGCCCGCTATCAGATAGGCATCGACCATCGCGGCGTGCGCGCGCAGCGTCGTGGGCTGGCTGGTCACCCAGCTTCGGGCGGTCGCGAGCGCCTCGCTTCGAGCGAGTGCCACCGCCGTCTTTCGCTTGGTGCTGTCGGCGCCGCTTCGGCCGGAGGCGCCCTCGATCACGGCGAACGAGTCCGACGTCACCAGGGCGTAGTAGGGTCGTGGGCCGGCGGCGCCGGCGAGCATCGACTGCACGTGATCGTAGGCGAGAGCGTATTCGGGGTCGAGTGCCAGGGTGTGCCTGAAGGCGCGCAGCGCCTGGGTCCACGCGGGCGACTGGTCGGTGCCCGCCGTATCGTGGAACCATGCTTCGCCGAGCCCATACCAGGCGTCGGCATCAGTCGGATCGCGCGCGATCAGCTGCTCGTACGCCTCACGCGCGGGGCCGAACTCTCCGGCGAGAAAGGCGCGATAGGCATTGATGACGGTCCGGTCGTGCACCGGGAGCCGGGCTGAATACGCGGTGGCCCGCGCGATGGCGTTGTCGGCGATGGAGTCGCCCACCCCCACCAGCCACCCGCGGGTGAGTGCGAGCCGATAGTAGGCCAGGCCGAAGGTCGTGTCGATTCCGGTCGCGCGGCGGAAGTCGCGCTCGGCGCCGGCGAGGTCCCAGCGATTGAGCAGCTCCACGCCGTTCAGGTACCCCCGGTAGGCCTCGAGCGAGCCCGTAGTCGCGCTGGCGACTCCGACCGCGAGCTCCTGCGGCGCACCCGAGAGGTCGAGCAGCTTGACCGCGAGATCGTCGAAGAGCGGGCGCGCATCGGCGCCGGCGCGGTCGTCCACCCGGGCCACGTCCACCCGCTTGCCGCTCGCGACGTCGTACATCCGCGCTACGAGGTGCATCGAATCGCCGGCCTGGGTGAAGTCTCCGAGCACTACCGTCCAGACTCCGGCCTCCCGGGCCAGGCGGCGCGCGAGATCGAGACCGATCTGGTCGCCGGCTGCGAGCCGGTGTCGGGCCAGCAGGTCGTGCAGCCTGGCATGGTCGACGATCGTGAGGTCGTTCCACTGCGACAGGTTTAGCGACAGCATGCTCACGCTCCCCTCGCGCAGCCAATCCACCGACCGGTCGTCGCGCAGATTCTCGAACGGCAGCACCAGCATCGAGAGTCGCGGGTTGACGCCGGCCGGCAACCGCTCGGAGCGGCCGGCGAACGCCACCATCACCGCCGCCGCTACCGCGGCGCCGATCCACCACACCCGACGCGACTTCGGCGCCGCCGGCACTTCCCGCTCACCGGCCAGCGCCTGGCCGAACTCTTCGCCGGTCTGCCAGCGCGCCGAAGGTTGCTTTTCCAGGGCGCGCATCACCGCGCCGGCCAGTCGCGGCGGCGTCTCCGGGCGCAGTTTCGTGACCGGCGCGGGCAGCTCGGCGATGTGCTTCGACACGACGACCCGATTCGCCCCCGCGAAAGGCGGCCGGCCGGTGAGCATCTCGTAGGCCACCACGCCCAGCGCGTAGAGATCGCTCCGGCCGTCGATCTCTTCTCCCGCCGCCTGCTCGGGACTCATGTAGCTGGGGGTGCCCACGGCGACGCCCTGACCGGTGCTCGAACCCGACGTCTCGCCGGCGACGGCTCTGGCGATGCCGAAATCGGCGAGAAGCGCCCGGCCCGTGGCCGCCTCGATCAGCACGTTCTCGGGCTTCACGTCGCGGTGCACGATCCCTGCGCGTGCGGCCGCATCGAGCGCCTGGGCGAGGTCTCCAGTGATGCGCGACACCTCGGCGGGATCGAGGCGGCCCTCGCGTACCAGCCGCTGCCGCAGGCTCTCTCCCGCGATCTCATCCATCACGTAGTACAGCAGACCGTCGGCGGCTCCGGCTGCGTGAACGGCCACGATGTTCGGGTGACGGAGCCGCGCGATGGTGCGCGCCTCGGCGAGGAACCGGCGAACTATGGAGGGGTGGGTGGCCAGCTCGGGGTGGACGACCTTGATCGCGACCGGCCGATCGAGGGCGGTATCGGTGGCGCGGAAGACCACGCCCATGCCGCCGCGTCCCAGCTCACGCTCGAGCCGGTACTGCGAGCCGAGCGCAGCTTGCAGCGTCTGGAATGAATCGGAACTGGTGTCCGTCATCGGTCAGCCGATCCGGAGAGCGGAAAGCAAATATATCCGTCCGGCGCGCCGCGCACACGGGTGAGGGTTTTGGCCACGTTTCGGGTTGAACACAGGTTGACGAGCGAAGCCTATCCTCTTGCACCACAAGGAGGAGCGCGTGTCGTTCGAGCTGGGCCAGGCCTCCACGACGGTGGCGGCGGTATTGCTGCCGGGAGAGCGGCAACGGGTAGACGCGGCTGGAAACGGCTGCTTCGCCGTGGTCCATCGCGATTCCATTCCCGAAGCCATGCGGGTGGTTCGCGAGCGATCGGTCGACGCGGTGCTGCTCTCGGTGCACCGTTGCGGCCCCGATCAGATGGAGCTGCTCGGCACCCTGGTCAAGGAGTTCCCCACCGTTCCCACGGTGGCCCTCGTCTCCCAGCATGATGCCGGTGCCATCGAAACGCTCCTGCGGCTGGGCGCTTCGGGCGTCCGGCAGGTGGTCGATGTCACATCACCCGCCGGGTGGAACCGCCTTCGCCAGATCGTCGGGCAGCCCACCACGCGGGCGGTAGCGCGCATACAGGGGCCGGTGATCGAGAGCATCCGCGAGGCTCCACCCGATGCCCGGCTCTTTCTCGAGGCCATGATCCGTCTCGCGGCCGATGTGCCCACGGTCAGTGGAGTCGCCGCTCAGCTCTCCGTTCGCCCCAGCACGCTCATGTCTCGCTTCGCGAGAGCGGGGCTGCCCTCGCCCAAGAACTACCTCGCCGCCATCCGTCTGCTGCACGCGGCCCACCTCTTTGAGACGGCCGGGCTCTCGGTGGCCGATGTGGCCTATCGCCTGGAGTACTCGTCGCCCCAGAGCTTCGGCCGTCACCTCCGCGCCATGTTGGGAATAACGGCGCTCGAGTTCCGCCGCCGGTTTTCCTTCCAGTTGGCGCTCGATCGGTTCGTGGTGCTGATGATGGAGCCGTACCGGGAGGTCTGGAAGGAATTTCATCCGCTGGCCCCCGGTGGTTGGGAAGCCGGCCGTGAGGGCAGGCGCTAATGCACGAGCCGCCCATGCCGCGCCAACACTCTCCGCAGCTCTTCGTGCGGCAGCGCCGGCACGCGATAGCCGTCGGCGCCCGTCATGGTCCGAGCCGCAACCATTGCGTTGGTTATCGCCTCTTCGGTCGCCTGCACCGTTGCCTCATACACCGGATCGATCGCCTGGTCTACCAGCATCTTCACCTCGGCCACGCGGGGCCGCCCGCCCACGCCGGTGGGCGCGGTGGAAAAGGCGAGAAAGAGGTCGCCCGATCCCATCCCCGCAATCCCGCCCATCCGGCCAATCCCGAGCGCGGCGCGTTTGGCTACACGCTTGAGCTGGTGAGGCAACAGCGGGGCATCGGTCGCAACCACCACGATGATCGATCCGTGCTCGTTCACCCTGGCCGTACCGGCGGGGCAGCGCTCGCGCGCGCGCGCCGAGTCGAGCTTTTCCGTCGTGTCGTAGCAGGGCTCGGGTGCCGATATCTCCTGGCCTACGGGCACGCCGGCAATCCGGAGCTCCCGCCTGAGGCCAAAGTTGCACTGCACCAGCACGCCCACGGTGTATCCGCCCATGTCGTCCGGAAGCCGGCGGCTGGCCGTGCCGACGCCGCCCTTGAAGCCCAGGCAGATCATTCCGGTGCCGCCGCCCACGTTCCCTTCGGCCACGGGCCCCGGCGCCGCCGCGGCTAGCGCCGCCGCGACGTGCTCGCGGTGCACATGAAAACCGAAAATGTCGCTCAGGTCGCCATCCCACGTCTCGGCCACGACCGGCAAGCAGCAAATCGACGCGTCCACCAGCCGGTCCCTTGCCCACCCGATGATCGCATCGCGTACGGTGCCCACACTGTTCGTGTTGGTAATGGCGACGGGATACACCAGCAGGCCGTACTCCTCGATCCACGCCGTTCCCGTCATCTCGCCGTTGCCGTTCATGCTGAACCAGCCGGCGAATACCGGCGCGAGGTTGTCGCGCCCGCGCGGGAAGATGGCGGTCACACCGGTGCGCACCGGACCCGTCCCAACGCGAAGCCGGCCTTGGCCGCGCACGATGGTCGAGTGTCCCACCGTCACCCCCGCTACGTCGGTGATGGCGTCGAGAGGTCCGGGCGTGCCGTCGAACGGAACGCCGAGCGCCCGGGCGCGAGCGGGATGGTCCTGGGCTGCCGCCGTCGCAGCCATGAGCAGCATCAGAGCCGACAGTCGCCCAGTCACCGGCCGTGGCTGCGGAATACGAAATACGCGGCCGCCAGAATGCAGAGCGCCGCCCAGAGGTAGTCGAGCTTGACCGGCTCCTTCATGTACAGCACCGCAAACGGCACGAACACCGCAAGCGTGATCACTTCCTGCAATATCTTGAGCTGGCCCAGGGAGAGCGTCGTATAGCCGATCCGGTTGGCAGGCACCTGCAGCAGATACTCGAACAGCGCGATCCCCCAGCTCAGGATCGCTGCGATGTACCATGGGCGGTCGGCGAAGTTCCTGAGATGTGCGTACCAGGCAAAGGTCATGAACACGTTCGAGCACGCCAGCAGCAGCGCTGTCTGATAGATGGCGTCGACTCTGATAGATCCTCCGCGGTGTCAGCGGGTCGCGCGGGCCCCGAGCCCGGCGGGGCGGAGCTCCGCGTCGAGCGCTCGGCCCGTGCGGGCGACGATCTCGGGAATCGCCGCGACGTCGGCCTCGGTGGTGCGGAAATTTACGATGCAGGCGCGCAGGGCAAAGTGGCCGTCCACCTGCGCGTTGGTCACGAACATCTCGCCGCCGGTCTTGAGTTTTTCCAGCAGTGCCTCGTTCAGCTCGTCCAGATAGCGCTCGACCTCTTCGCCGCCGCCCAAAAGCTCCGGGCCTACGTACCTGAACGTAGTGATGCTCAGGCTGAGGCTGAGCGCTTCGAGCTCCACATGTGCGTCGACCGCGCCGTGAAGCCGGGCCGCCAGCCGGCAGTCGTCGCCGATCATCCGCACGTAGCCGTCCCGTCCCGCCTGCCGAATGCCGAGCCACACCTTGAGCGCGCGGAACCCGCGCGAGTTCTGAAGGCCGAGCTCGTAGTAGTTGATCGGGGGCTCTTCGCCCTCGGTTTCGAAGTGGTAGTACGTGGGATGGTAGCCGAAGGCCTCGGGAAGGCGCGCCGCATCGCGCACCAGAGCGCAGCCCGCTTCGAGTGGCGCGTAAAGCCATTTGTGTGGATCGACGGCCAGCGAGTCGGCCAGCCCCAGGGCCTTGAGGTCGTCGGGGGCGTCGGGTAGCACGGCGGCAGGGGCGCCGTAGGCGCCGTCCACGTGAAGCCAGAGCTTTTCTTGCCGGCAGACGGCGGCGATCGCGCGGATCGGGTCTACCGCGCCGGTGCCCACCGTTCCCGCGGCTCCCACCACCATGATGGGACGGTCGCCGGCGGCGCGGTCGGCGCGGATGGCCTCGTGCAGCGACTCGACCCTCATCCTGTGACGATCGTCGGTGGAAATCCACCTGATCGAGTCCGTCCCCATGCCGAAGAGATCGGCCGCCTTCTGAATCCAGGTGTGGGTGCCTTCGGAAGCGTACACCCTGAGCCTGTCTACTCCGGCGCCGCCAAGCCCGGTGACTCGCGGTTGCTCGCCGAGCATGGCGCGCCGGCCGGCCAGGAAGCAGATGAAGTTGGCCATGTTGCCGCCGCTCACCATGAGCCCGCCGCAGTCGGCGGGATATCCCACGAGCTCCGCCACCCAGCGCACCGTCTCCGCTTCGATCTCGGACGCGATCGGCGACAGCTCCCAGCCTCCCACGTTCGGATTGACGGCGGCGCCGAGGAGATCGGCCAGCATCCCGATCGGAGCGGCCGACGAGGTGATGTACCCCATGAATTTGGGGTGACCGTTGAAGAGCGAGTGATCGAGAAGAAGGTGCGTGGCTTCGTCGAGCAGAGTCGCGGCATCGCTACCCGAGCGGGGAAGCGGCCGGCGGCCAAGCAGGGCCCGCACCTGAGCGGGCGTCTCGCCGGGGGTGAGCGGACGTGAGCGGATCGATGCGAGCAGGTCGGCGATCCGGTCGACCAGCTCGTGGCCACATTGCCTGAACGCGTCGGGCGCCATCTCGAGGGGTACTACGCGCTCGCTCACGTCGACTCCATGTCGAGTCACGGCAGGTGGCAGCCCGCGAGCCCGTGTTTCTCGTTGTATCGCTGGTGGTACTCCTCGGCCCGATAGAATGTCGACGCCGGAGCGATCTCGGTGACGATCGGCCCGCGGAGCCGGCCGGCTTGGTTCCACCGACTCTTCGACGCCTCCGCCTCCGCCCGCTGTGCCTCGTCGTGATAGTAGACGGCGGAGCGGTATTGCGTGCCGCGGTCGGGCCCCTGGCGGTTGAGGGTCGTCGGATCGTGCCCGGTCCAGAAGACGTCGAGCAGGCGATCATACGACACGCGCGCAGGGTCGAAGATCACCTCGACCGCTTCCGCATGGCCGGTGCGGCCGCTGCAGACATCCTTGTAAGTCGGGTCTCGGGTCTGGCCGCCGGTGTATCCCACCGCGACGTCGCGGACTCCCTCCACCTGACGGAACATCGATTCCACCCCCCAGAAGCATCCCGCCGCGAAAGTGGCTTTGCCCAAATCTGGATTGTCGTTCATCGGATCTCCCTGAAAGGTCGCGGTTCACGCATCGATCAGCGGCGCGTGACCGCGCCATCAACGTCCGAGGCGTTAAAATGGTTCCCAGCCCATTCGCCGGCGGAGGCTGGTGATATGGGCGACATGATGTTCGCCGTGCCACGCGTACATCGCCAGCACCTCGTCGAGGGTTTGCTCCCGGCCCTTCTCGGGATGAACGAACCCGCGGGCCCAGTCCTCGGGGCCCAGTCGGCGAAGCAGCAGCACCCAGCGGGCGTGGAGCGCTTCGAGCAGGGAGAGCGACATGTCGATCGGTCCGGACCGCGCGTCGGTCAGCTCGGCCCAGCGTGCTTCGTCGTAGGGGCGGATCGTGGGCGATTGCTCGGTGAGTGCGAGCCGAAAGCGAGTATACGCGTTGAGATGGCTGTCGGGAACGTGATGCACTACCTGCCGTACGGTCCATCCGCCGGGCCGGTACGGCGTATCGAGCTCGGCCTCCGACAGGCTCTGCGCCGCGGCGCGAAGCTTCGGTGGCGCCGCCGCGATCCGTTCGATGCAGGCCGCCCGTTCGGCCGCGGTCAGCGACCCGGCGTACTCGAAGTTCCCGATTGGGTAGCGAAGGTCGTCCATACGCTCTCTCGCTGAAGTGACGGATTGGCGGCCTCGACGAAGGCGTTGACCAACGGATGCGCCACCCCTCGCAGTCCGGCACGCTCCGGCTGGAACAGCGTGGCCATGTAGAAGGGGTGCGCCTCGAGCTCGAGAATACGCGCCTCGCCATTGGGATCGCGTCCGGTGACCCGGAGACCGTGCCGCGCCAGCGCGGGCTCGTACGCGGGATTGAGCCCGAAGCTGCAGTGATATTCCTCGTGCATCCGCGCCGCTCCCACCAGTGCCGACGCTCGCGAGCGCTCCAGCAGCTCGATCGTCCCCGCGCGCTCGACCAGCGAGCAGCTCAACGGCGTAATGGGAAGCTCGGCGGCGCCGGGATCGATCTCCGCATGGCCGGCGGCGGAGAGACCCAGCACGTTTCGGGCGTACTCCAGCACGGCGTGCTGGAACCCGCCGCAGGTTCCGAGAAATGGTGTCCCGGATTCTCGAGCGTACCTGATGGCCCGGAGAGCGCCGGTCATGCTGGCGTAGGGGCTGGCGGGTACGCACCAGACGGCATGGTATGGCGAGAGAAAGTCGCCGATGGGATCGGGAATGGCGGCGGTGTGGATCCAGGAAGGCTCGACGTCGAAGGCCGCGGCCCGTCCGCCCAGGGCCAACGCCAAGGGTATTGCCCGGTGAGCGATTACCTCCGGGTCATGATCGCCGATCAAGGCAATGCGTACGGGACCGTGCACGCCCACGGCTCGCTCCTCCTAAGGCCCGTCGGCCGCACGGCCGCCCCGGCCGCCGCGCGTCACCTGGGGCCCGCCTCGGAATTCGAAATGTTCCTCGGGCAGAGCGCGGTTCGGTTGGGACGCTTCCGCCATTTCCTGCAGCATCACGTTTGCCAGAACCGCCTCGGCGATGCGCACCGCGGATTCCCACCGACCCGTTGTGAGGTTTGGATAGAGGTGGGCGAATTCCGGACGAAGTCTGGCTTCGCGCATGGCCTGAATCTAGCTATGCACAGGGGTGGGTGCGTGACGAACGCAACCATTTTCATCACTCCCGCATCCAAAGTAGTGCAGGTGTTCCCCGCAGTACCGGTCCCCGCCGTCGCGGCCCAGGCAGTTCGGCGTCGGGGACTACCTCCCCCCCTTTACCGCCCACGATGGTCAGACGGCGAGGTCGAGCTGACTCCGCGCTGTTTCGATCAGTGCGCAGGAGATGTGAACGCATTTCGCGCCGAGGATACAGCGGTACCTCTCTTCCCGCTCCGCCTGACTTTCCCGACACCGGCCAGGCTCGCGGCCGAATCCTCCGTGGCCGATGTGAGCGAATATATGCGAGATGTTGCGCGTCGTGGCACCAGACAGGGCTCCGGCAACTTGCCGACCGTCTTGGCTTCTGCATGGCGTGGCGTCGCTAGGCGCGGCGCTGTCCGCAGTGCGGATCGCCGATAGCCCCGGGCTCGAGGCGGAGACGTGTGAAGACCTGAGTCATGGAGACGGCGCGGAAGGCGCAGGCCAACACCGACCTGCGAAGCTTGAAGAACACGATGCACTTGCGCGCGCTGCACTGCGCGGTAAAGGCGTGACGCTCGAGACTGCCCCCACGCGCCTGGAGCACGTCGGGCCACGGGCCACCCTCTCCCCGCTCGAGCACCCAGCGCGTCGAGTCATCCGTCGGGGGGGCGTCGGTGTAGCCGTTCTGGCTCACGAACTTCTCGGCGCACCGGCTGGCCATGCTCTCCATGGACGCCAGCAGGTCGCGCACCAGCAGACATCGGTGCGGGTCGGCCTTGAGCCACGGAGCAACCGATGCCGGGACCCTGGGGGGGCCTGGCGTTCCACAGGCGAAGCCGGCGATGATCAGCAGGAAGAGACGCCCCGGCACGGAACCCTCAAGCGATGACGACGCGCTCCTTCAATACCCAGACCTTCGTGGCGAAGAACAGCCGGATCATGGCCGCGTGATCGCCGGCCGGCACCAGCACGACCAGTGCCTCACCGTCGGTTCCGCGCGTGGACCGAATATTCTGCTTGAGGCGCATCCGCCCCTGCAGCTTGTCGAACCACTTGGGAAGCAGCTTGCGCTCGTCGCCGCGGACGACGTCCTTCGAGCGCTCCCCGGTGGGATCGGCCAGCGCGACCTGCGAGTACCACCGGCCCCGGGCATCGCCCTTCGTTGCCGGGAGGAAGGTGAGTGACCGGTCGGGCAGCTCCGCCCATACCTTCATGTTCGGTGTGGTTCGCGGGCGCACTTCAATCCGGGTGCCTCGCGCCCTCGGCACGCGGACGATGAACTGCCATTGGTTCTGTCTTGTGAAATTGCCGTCGGTGACGGCATAGCTCTGTTCGGTGCCCGCCACCGCTGTTCCCGCGAACGACCACGTCGCCGGCCGCGACTCGCCGGACTCCACCGTCACTCGATCCAGGTCGTACCGCTTGCGCGATGCCATGGTCCGCCTCCACCGGTTGAGGAGTCCATCGTTCGGTGAAAGGTAGCGCGGCCACCCCGCGCACCCCAGCTATGCCATCATCACTTTACCGACCTCGCCTCCCGCCAGCAAAACTTCCCACTCGTGTGTAATGTCAATGTGCCGAAACGTTCAGTCCTGACTGAACGTCTTACCTTACCGTCGCTTACCCTTCGATCGCCGCACCGCCTGCCCGGAGCATCATGGACATAGCGATGGCGCATTACACCCGCGGGATGGGTCTCTGAGGAGCGGTCTTCGTCTCTCGCTCGGAGCGCTGGCACTCGGACTCATCGGCGGATGCATTGGCACACCCAGCGTATCGGGTGTCCCTGGTGCATCGCCTTCGCCCGAGAAGCCCTGGACGCCGCCGCCGGGCGAGCGAAAGGCCGTTACCGCCACGGACACGTCCGCTCGCGCCGCAATCCCGCCCGATGTTGCCGACCGGATCAGCCGCCTTACCCTGTCCGAAATCGTGGAGCTGGGACTTCGAAACAATCCTCAGACGCGGCTGGCATGGGCCAATGCGGAGGCGGCCGCGGCAGCCTACGGATCGGCCCGAGGCGAATGGCTTCCGACGGTCGACGGCGACGTCACCGCCCAGCGCATCAAGACGGTGGCGAGTGCGGGGCGCGTCGGCGTCCAGCAGTCGGTGCTCTCGCCGAGTGTGACACTGTCGTATCTGCTTTTCGACTTCGGCGGGCGCGCGGGCCGGGTGAGCGGCGCCAGGCAGCGCCTGTTTGCTGCCGGCTTCACGCATAACGCCACAATTCAGAACGTGGTGCTGCAGATCCAGGTCGGCTACTTCCAGTATCTCGCCAATCGTTCGCTCCTCGAGGCACAGCGCACGACCCTGGCGGAGGCACAGGCGAATCTCGAGGCGGCGGAAGAGCGGCGCCGGGTGGGCCTCGCCACGATCGCGGACGTGCTGCAGGCCCGGACGGCCGCGAGTCAGGCGCAGCTCGACCTCCAGTCCACCGAGGGCTCCCTCCAGACCGCGCGCGGGGCGCTGGCGCTGGCGCTCGGGTTTCCCGCCAATCTTCCCTATGACGTCGATTCGAGCGCGGCCGCGGTGCCCGTCGCTCCCCTGGCCGATAGCGTGAACGCCCTCATCGCGTCGGCGCTGGAGGGCCGGCCCGACCTTGCCGCCGCCCGGGCGGAGGCGAACGCGGCCAGGGCGAGCATCGGCGAACTCCGCTCCGACCTGCTACCCTCCCTGCGGCTCGGCGCCACCGGCGGGCGTACGTACGCCACCACCATTCCCAACGGAGCCAACAGCTACAACCTGTCGCTCGGCCTCACCATTCCGATCTTCAACGGCTTCTCGCGGCAGTACGATCTCCGAGGCGCCCGGTATCAGGCGGAGGCGGCCGACGCACAGACGACCTCGCTGCGCCAGCAGGTGGTGTTCCAGGTGTTCAGTGCCTACTACGCTCTGCAGACCGCGACGCGACGCGTGCGCACCGCCGACGTCCTCATCGGCAGTGCGGAGCAATCGAACGAGGTGGCCCTCGCACGGTACAAGGCCGGGGTGGGCAGCGTCCTGGACCTTCTCGCCTCGCAAAGCGCGCTTGCTTCGGCCCGGGCGCAACGGGTCGATGCCCGCCTTGCCTGGAGCGTCTCCCTGGCGCAGCTGGCGCACGATGCCGGAGTGCTCGACCCCAAGGGTGAGCACACGCTCCGACTCACCAACGACACCACGGCGGTTCCTCCGCGATGACGATCTACCTGCGTCCGCCTGCGTTCGCCACGCTCTCGTTCCTCGCCGCCACGGGCTGCGCCAAGACCGATCCGGCGGCGCCGTCCGCCGTGCCGGTTACCATCGCCGTCGCCGAGCAGCGAACGGTGCCCTTCGATCTCGCCGCGCCGGGGACGGTCGAGCCCATTCAGACGGTCGCAGTGCTGCCCCAGGTGGGCGGCCCGATCGTGCGGATCGCCTTTACGGAGGGGCAGGAAGTACGTAAGGGGCAGGTGCTCTTCCAGATCGATCCCCGTCCCTTCCAGTCCGCGCTCACGCAGGCGCGGGCGGCCTTTCAGCGCGACAGCGCGCAGGCCGCGAACGCGGAGCAGGACGTGAAGCGCTATTCCGCACTGGCCGAGAAGGAGTACGTCACCGCTCAGCAATACGATCAGGCCCGCACGACCGCGGCCGCGGCCGGCGCAACCGTGAGCGGCAGCCGTGCCGCCGTAGACCAGGCGCAGCTCAATCTGCAGTACGCCACCATTCGCGCCCCGATCTCGGGGCTCACCGGGAGCCTGCGCGTTCGCGAGGGCAATCTCGTGCGCACGAGCGACGTCCAGCCTCTCGTGACGATCAACCAGATCCGGCCCATCCAGACGCGGTTCGCCGTGCCCGGGTCGAGCCTCGGCCTGATCCAGCGCTACCGGTCGGGCGGTCCTACGGTGCGTGCCGAGCCGGTCTCTGGAGGAAAAGTGAGCGAAGGCGTGCTGTCGTTCGTGGATAACGCCGTGGATACGGCCACCGGCACCATCCTGCTCAAGGGGTCGTTTCCGAACACCGATGGCGCGCTCTGGCCGGGTGAGTTCGTCAACGTGCGGCTTCGGTTGTACGAAGATCCCAACGCACTCGTGATACCGGCATCGGCCGTCGTCTCCGGCCAGCAGGGCAGTTTCGTCTTCGTCATTCAGCCGGACTCGACGGCCAAGACCTTTCCGGTCAAGGTGGAGCGGGCGACGGACACCGTCGCGGTCATCGGGGGTGGCATCAAGGCCGGCGATCGCGTGGTAACCGACGGACAGCTTCGGCTGCGATCGGGCTCGAAGGTGCAAATCAAAACCTCGGGCGACAGTGCCCGGGCGGGGGCATCATGAACTTCACGGGACTCTTCATCCGCCGGCCGATCATGACCACGCTGATCATGGCCGGCATTCTGATCTTCGGTATCGTCGCCTACCGGCTCCTCCCCGTGAGCGATCTGCCGGCCGTGGATTACCCCACGATCTCGGTGAGCGCGAGCCTGCCTGGCGCGAGCCCGCAAACGATGGCCTCCGCGGTGGCTACCCCGCTCGAGAAGCAGTTTTCGACCATTCCCGGCGTGTCGACGATGACCTCCACGAGCAGTCAGGGGGCTACGTCGATCACGCTGCAGTTCGCGCTCTCGCGCGACATCGACGCGGCGGCGCAGGACGTCCAATCGGCGATCTCCAAGACGCAGCGCACGCTGCCGCAGGACATGCTGCCGCCGAGCTATCAGAAGGTCGATCCGTCGGCCAGCCCGATTCTGTACTACGCCATGCGGACGTCCACCCTGTCGCTCTCCAAGCTCGACGAGTACGCCGAGAACACGCTGGCGCAGCGACTCTCCTCGATCGACGGCATCGCCCAGGTCCAGGTCTACGGCTCCCAGAAATACGCGGTGCGCATTCAGCTCGATCCGCAGGCGCTGTCGGCGCGCGGCATCGGCATGGACGAGGTGTCGACCGCGGTGAGCAACGGCAGCGTGAATGTGCCGACCGGCATCCTCTGGGGCACCGACAGGGCGTATTCGGTCGAGTCGAACGGCCAGCTCACCAACGCCGCCGAGTTCGGCTCGCTCATCGTCGCCTACCGCGACGGCGCTCCGGTGCGCCTCCGCGACCTGGGCCGGGTAGTGGACAGCGTGCAGGATACCAAGCAGGCGAGCTGGTTCAACGGCGAGCGCGCCATCGTCCTCGCCATTCAGCGCCAGCCCGGCACCAATACGGTGGCGGTAGCCCACCTGGTCAAGGATGAGATCGCGAAGCTGCGGCCCACCCTCCCGGCGTCGGTCGACCTGGCGACGCTCTACGACCGGTCACAGTCGATCGAACAGTCGGTGAGCGACGTCAAGTTCACGCTCCTCCTGTCGCTCTGCCTGGTGGTGATGGTCATCTTTCTGTTTCTCAGGAACATTCGGGCGACGTTCATTCCGAGTGTTGCGCTTCCGATGTCGCTGGTCGGCACCTTCGCGGTGATGTACCTGCTGGGCTACAGCCTCGACAACCTGTCGCTCATGGCGCTCACCCTCGCCGTCGGCTTTGTCGTGGACGATGCCATCGTCGTGCTCGAGAACATCGTGCGCCACATCGAGCGAGGCGAGCCGGTGATGGAGGCCGCGCTCAAGGGCAGCCGCGAGATCAGCTTCACCGTGCTTTCGATGACGCTCTCGCTCGTCGCCGTCTTCATTCCGGTGCTCTTCCTCGGCGGCCTGATCGGCCGGCTCTTCCAGGAATTCGCCGTGACCATCGCGGTGGCCATTCTAGTCTCGGGTTTCGTCTCGCTCACGCTGACCCCCATGCTCTGCAGCCGGTTGCTCCAGCCGGCGAGCAAGCAGGAGCGCCACGGCCGGTTCTACCAGGCCACCGAGCGCGTGTGGGAGCGGTCGCTCGCATGGTATGAGCGCACCCTCGTATGGGTCATGGACCGGCGGGGTCTGGCGATGGCCTTCAGTGCGCTCATCCTCGTCGGCACCGTGCTGCTCGCCAGCGTGGTGCCCAAGGGCTTCATTCCGAGCGAGGACCAGGGGCAGCTCTCCGGCACCACCGAGACCGTCGAAGGAACGAGCTTCGACAACATGGTCCAGCATCAGCGGGCCGCGGCGGCCATCGTGCAGGAGGACCCGAACGTTGAGGGTTTCATGTCGTCGGTGGGCGGCGGCGGCGGGCGGGGTACGACGAACCAGGGACGGTTCTTCATCCACCTCAAGCCGCGCGGCGATCGGCCGCTCGGCGCCGACGACGTGGCGCGCTCGCTCACGCAGAAGCTCGCGGCCGTCCCGGGCCTGCGGGTGTTCATCAACAACCCGCCGGTGATCAACGTCGGCGGGCGCTCGTCCAAGAGTCAGTATCAGTTCACGCTGCAGGGCTCCGACGTCGGCGCGTTGTATGGGGC
>JBBRGF010000050.1:0-18062 GCA_038240975.1 Gemmatimonadales bacterium | reverse complement strand
CGGCGAGGCCGAGC
The DNA here is from genome assembly GCA_038240975.1 of Gemmatimonadales bacterium. Lineage (GTDB taxonomy): Bacteria > Gemmatimonadota > Gemmatimonadetes > Gemmatimonadales > GWC2-71-9 > CAVVWJ01. The sequence goes on along the minus strand of JBBRGF010000050.1, from coordinate 18,048 downwards.
TGCTGCATCATCGTCGTGAGGTCGAAGTACTGGCGCTGAAGCTTGACCTTGTCTCCCGCCATTTCCATCACGTTGCACGCTCGCATCTCGATCCTCTTTCCGGTAGCGGCGATGGGACCCTTGGGCGTCTGCAGCGGCCCCTTGTGCGTCCCCTGCCACATCACCTCGAGCACGACGGTGTTGCCGCTGGCCAGGGCGTTGTTGAACGTCGCCTTCGAGTCGGGAAATGCGGCAGCCCATCCCTGCCAGATAGCGATCGACTGGTCGACACCCTGTGCCTTCCGGCCGGTGGCGACCTCGTCGTAGACGAGATCGGGAGTGACCCTCGCCTTGACCGCATCCCAGTTTTTCTCATTGTAGGCCAGCAGTGAAGCCTTAGCGGACTCGATCAGCTGCGCCGGCGAGACTGTCGTGGACGACGTCGCCATGACGTTCCTCCCCTCGACTTTATTGTAGAAGATGAGAACCGGACAAACATTAGCGTGCGCGACAATACGGGAGGCGTCAAGGGTCGGCGTGAGCTATCTCACCACCCCGCTTCCGGCGACACCCTATAATCACGCCGAGCGTCCCCACACTACCGCCGGGGAGACGTCCAGACCGAACGCTACAGGCGGATAAGTAAGGAGTTAGAAGATGCGAGCCACCAAATCGCTCACACGCATCGCCGCTCTGGGTGCCTTGCTGGCGGGATTGGCGTGTAGCAAGAGCATGGATACGATGGCCAAGCCCGACGAGAGTGCGGTAAACCCCGACTCTTCGGCGCAGACACCTGCCTACAGGGAGGGCGCCCGCGATACTACGCTTAACGGTGCGGCCGATTCGGCCAGAACTCGCCCGGACCAGGGGCAGCCGGTCACCTCGAAGGGTGACACCCTCAATCCGGCAGTCGACTCGACGAAGTCAGAACCGAGCGGAAACGTGGGCGTGGACACCGCGGCGCAGTCGACCATGGACACCACCGCGCACATGGGTAACGACAGCACGAGCATGAAGAGCGATTCGACGCAGTAACCGGAAGCGGAAAGCACGAAAGCATCGAAGGCCGGCGGCGGTGAACCCGCGCCGGCCTTCGTGTTCTTGTTGCGTCAGGGAGCGGTGAACTTGGCCAGCTTCTCGATTTGCTGGGCAGCCTTCTTACGGACGATGGGCACCTGCTTTCCCGCTGCAGCCTTCAACTTGTTGACCTTTTTCCCGGCCTTCCGGGCCGTCGACTCGGCTCCCTTTCGAACCGCCTTGCCCATGTCGGAAGCCTGCTTACGAGCTTTGCGCTTCCTGGCGGCTGCGGATGCCTTATCGATCGCTTTCTCGACCAACGCCCCGGCCGCTAACGCCGCTGCTGCCTTTACCAGACGCTTCGTCGTCTGCCCCATGAGCTGCTCCGCGGTAGAGTTGACCCTCAATATCGGCCTTCAGACCCCCAGGCGTCGTGAGGCCGCTCACGTCTGGGGCGCCGCACCAGTGCCCCCAAGTCTCGCCGATGCGACCGCCTGGCACAACCGGTCTTTCGCTTCGGGTGGCGCGGGTCGCTCAGGGCAGGGACCGGGTCGCTCCGGGCGGGGACAGCCCCCAGCAGCGGAACGCGCTGCTTGATTCGAACCGAGAGCCGACCAAACGCCATCACGTTTCCAGCGGGGGTTGCGCCGGGCCGAGAGCGAGTCGAGTCTTGGTCTCGCGTGAGCAACCATGCCGACGATCGAGGAGGAGCGACTTGGATCGAACAGATGGCCGGCGGCGAGTCGTAATCGAAGGGCTCAAGCCCCTCGTCGATGGCGGGCGCTTTCCGATCAAGCGCATCATCGGCGACACTGTCGTCGTCGAAGCCGACGTCTTTGCCGACGGTCACGATCAGATCGAGGCCCGGCTGCTCCTTCGAGCCGAGTCGGCCGCGGAGTGGGCCGAGGTGCCCATGCAGGCGCTCGGCAACGACCGGTGGCGGGCCGAGTTCCAGGTGCGGGAGCTGGGTCGCTGCCGATACACCATCGAGGGCTGGATCGACCGCTTCGGCACTTGGCGCGCCGATCTCGTCAAGCGACTCGAGGCCGGCCAGGACGTGAGCGTGGATCTCCTCATCGGAGCCGCGCTGATCGAGGACGCCGCCGGCCGTGCCCCCGGCCCCGAGAGTGAGCGACTCCGGGCCTGGGCGCGGCAGCTTCGGGAGCCGGCCGACCCCGCCGCGCGCGGCGCGCTCGCGCTCGCGCTCGACGAGACTCTCGGCCAGCTCGCCCTCGCCCATCCCGACCGCTCGCTCGCGACGCGATGCGACGTCGAGGCAGCCGTGGTCGTCGACCGTTTGCGCGCTCGATACTCCACCTGGTACGAGGTCTTTCCACGGTCGTGTGCCGAACCCGGGCGACACGGTACCTTCCGCGATTGCGAGGCCCGCCTCCCCTACATCTCCGCAATGGGCTTCGACGTGCTCTACTTCCCGCCGATCCACCCGATCGGCCGCGCCTTCCGCAAGGGTCGCAACAACACCGTCTCGGCTCAGGTCGACGATGTCGGCAGCCCCTGGGCCATCGGCGCTGAAGAGGGCGGCCATACCGCGATTCACCCTGAGCTCGGGAGCCTTGAGGAATTTCGGCGGCTGGTCGGGCGGGCGCGGGACGTGGGACTGGAGGTGGCGCTCGACATCGCCTTCCAGTGCGCTCCCGACCATCCATGGGTGCGGGATCATCCGGAGTGGTTCCGGCGGCGGCCCGATGGCGCCATTCAGTACGCGGAGAACCCGCCGAAGAAATACCAGGACATCTATCCCCTCGACTTCGAGACGCCCGACTGGCCGGCGCTCTGGAAGGCCCTTCGTGACGTGATGGGCTTCTGGATCGAGCAGGGTGTACGCATTTTCCGGGTCGACAATCCGCACACCAAGCCGTTCGGCTTCTGGGAGTGGGCGCTGACCGACCTCAAGGCGCGGTATCCCGATGTTCTGTTTCTGTCGGAGGCCTTTACCCGCCCGCGCGTGATGCACCGGCTCGCCAAGCTCGGTTTCTCCCAGTCGTACACATATTTCACATGGCGGAACACCAAGGCGGAGCTGACCGAGTACTTCACCGAGCTGACCACGACGGATGCCCAGGAATACTTCAGGCCCAACCTCTGGCCCAACACGCCGGACATCCTGCCTGAATTCCTTCAGACCGGCGGCCGCCCCGCGTTCGCCATTCGCCTCGTCCTGGCCGCGACGCTCGGCGCGAACTATGGGATTTATGGGCCGGCCTACGAGCTGGGTGAGAACCTGCCCTATCAGCCCGGGAGCGAGGAATATCTCGACTCCGAGAAGTACGAGATCAAGCAGCGCGACCTGGCGGCGCCCGACAGCCTTCACGACCTCATTGCCCGCCTGAACGCGGCTCGACACGACAACCCCGCGCTGCAGCGCGACGACACGCTCCGATTCCATGAGATCGACAACCCGATGCTCCTTTGCTACACCAAGTCGACCGCCGACCTCGGCAATGTCATCGTCGCTGTGGTCAGTCTCGACCCGGACAACGCGCAGGGCGGATGGGTCGAGCTCGCCTCCGGAGAGCTCGGCGGGGCGGCCGATCAGCCGCTCGAGGTGGCCGACGTCGTGAGCGGCGGCCGGCATGCGTGGCAGGGCCCGCGCACCTACGTGGAGGTGGGGCCGCCGTACCCCGCGCGCATTTACGTGCTGCGCCGCCAATGATAAAGCCATCCGGCAGCGCCACGGACCCCCTGTGGTACAAGGACGCCATCATCTACGAGCTGCACGTCAAGGCGTTCTACGACAGCAATAACGACGGCATCGGCGACTTCCAGGGGCTGGTCCAGAAGCTGGATTACCTCCAGGACCTCGGTGTCACGTGTCTCTGGATTCTGCCGTTCTTTCCGTCGCCCCTTCGAGACGACGGATACGATATCGCCGACTATCTCGACGTCCATCCGAACTACGGCACCCTCGACGACTTTCAATCGTTCCTGCGGGCGGCCCACGATCGCAATCTCCAGGTGGTGATCGAGCTGGTGGTCAACCACACTTCCGATCAGCATCCATGGTTTCAGAGTGCCCGTCAGGCGCCCCCCGGCTCCCCCGAGCGCGACTTCTACGTGTGGAGCGATACCGACCAGAAGTACCGCGACGCACGCATCATCTTTACCGACACCGAAAAATCCAACTGGACCTGGGATCCGGTGGCCAAGGCGTACTACTGGCACCGATTCTTCTCGCACCAGCCCGATCTCAACTACGATAATCCTTTCGTCGTCGACGAGATCGTCAAGGCGATGCACTTCTGGCTCGACATGGGCGTGGACGGGCTTCGGCTCGATGCCATTCCGTACCTGGTGGAGCGTGACGGGACCAACTGCGAGAACCTCCCCGAAACCCACCTCCTGATCAAGGCGATCCGGGCGGAGATGGATCGGAAGCACGCCAACCGAATGATTCTCGCGGAGGCGAATCAGTGGCCCACCGATGTCCGCCCTTACTTCGGCGATGGCGATGAATGCCACATGGCGTTTCACTTTCCCGTGATGCCGCGGATCTTCATGGGCCTCCGCCTCGAGGACCGGGTGCCGATCGTGGACATCATGGCGCAAACGCCGCCGATTCCCGACACCTGCCAATGGGCGCTGTTCCTCCGCAACCATGACGAGCTTACCCTGGAGATGGTGACGGCCGACGAGCGGGACTACATGTACTTTGCATACAGCGCCGACCCGCAGATGCGGCTCAACCTCGGCATTCGCCGGCGACTCTCACCGCTGCTCGATCACAATCGGCATCGGATCGAGCTGCTCAACAGCCTGCTGCTCTCGCTGCCGGGAACTCCCATCATGTACTACGGCGATGAGATCGGTATGGGGGACAACATCTACCTGGGCGACCGCAACGGCGTCCGGACTCCGATGCACTGGAACGCCGACCGGAACGCCGGCTTCTCCCGCGCGACGCCGGGCAGGCTCTACAGTCCGGTCATCATGGACCCTATCTACGGCTACGAGGCGGTCAACGTCGAGGCCCAGCAGAGCGACCCCTCGTCGCTGCTCAACTGGACCCGGAACATGATCGCGCTCCGAAAGCTGTTCCGTGTGTTCGGGAGAGGGACGCTGGAGTTCCTGCATCCGACGAATCGCAAGGTGCTGGCCTACGTGCGCCGGCACGAGAACGAGCTGGTGCTCTGCGTGGCGAACCTGTCGCGGTTCGCCCAGCCGGTCGAGCTCGACCTGTCGGCGTACGAGGGGATGCTGCCGGTCGAGATGCTCGGCTACGTCGAGTTTCCCACTATCGGCCGCGAGCCCTACCGCCTGACGCTCGGCGCCTACGGCTTCATGTGGTTCGAGTTCCATGGGGAGTCGCAGTCGCTGGCGACGCGCACGTCACTCGAAATGGAAATGCCGCTCGACGTCTCGCGCGGCTGGGATGGCCTCTTCGAGGGGTTTCAGCAGGAGCGGCTCGAGGCGGCGCTGCTGCCCCGCTTCCTCGCTACCCAGCGCTGGTTCGGGTCCAAGACGCGGCGCATGGTGTCGGCCCGCATCGAAGACTGGGGCCCGCTGGCCGAATCGGGAGCGGTGCTGACGCTCATCCGGGTTTCCTTCGAGACCGGCGAGCCCGAGGACTACGTGCTGCCCCTGGCCGTCAGGTTCTCTGAAGCCGCCGATTCGCTGCTGGCCTCGTCGCCCTCGTCGGTGGTTTCCGGTGTCTCGGACGGCGAGCGCATCGGCGTGCTGTACGACGCCCTCGGCGACGACGCCGCAAGCATGACCCTGCTCGGCTGCATCGAGTCGGGTTGCGAGCTGCCGACGCGGGAAGGGCGCGCGAAGGGCGTGGGAGGGACGGTGCTCGCGGCGATCCAGGGCACCGCGCGCGAGGCCCTGCCGATACGCCGGATGGGCGGGGAGCAGAGCAACACGTCGGTCGCCTTCGGCGAGCGGCTGATTCTCAAGCTCTTCCGCCGGATCGAGGCCGGCGTCAACCCCGATTGCGAGATCAACCGGGTGCTCACCGAGCGCGCGGGCTTCGATCACGTTCCCCCATTCGCCGGTACCATCGAGTATCAGCGGGACGGAGAGTCGACCACTCTGGCCATGCTGCAGGGACTCGTGGCCAGCGAGGGCGACGGGTGGACGGGAGCGCTGGAGGAGCTGCACCGATACTACGAGGCCTGGGTGCCGAGACCGTTTCCTGCCCAGACGCCCGATCCGCGAGAGTACGTCGGCATCTATCTCGATGCCGCCGCGACACTGGGCCGGCGTACGGCGGAGCTGCACCTGGCCCTCGCCGCCGAAACCGGCGACCCGGCGTTCTCACCGGAGACGCTCACACCCGAGTATTCGGCCAGGCTGTCGTCGGAATTTCATGACCGGGCCGCACGGACGCTCGACTACCTGAAGGACAACCTGCCACGGCTGCCCGACGAGGCAGTAGAAGAAGCGGGGCTGGTGCTCCGCCGCCGGCGCGAGCTGCTCGGCCGCATGCAACAATTGCCTCCGGCCATGGGGGGGCGGCGGATCCGGGTGCATGGAGACTTCCATCTCGGCCAGGTGCTCCGCGTCCGGAACGACTACGTCATTCTCGACTTCGAGGGCGAGCCGTCGCGCTCGCTCACCGAGCGGCGGATGAAGCATTCCCCGCTCAAGGACGTCGCCGGGATGCTGCGGTCGTTCAGCTACGCGGCGTATGCCGCCCTTTTCAGCTATGCCGCCCGCCGGCCGGAGGCCGTCGACCAGCTCAAGCCATGGGCGCGACTGTGGGAGCGCTCGACCGGTGCGGAGTTCTTGCGTGCCTACCGGGAGACGATTGCCCCGGGGCTGCTGCTGCCCGAGCGCCCGGCAGACGCGGAGGCGCTGCTGCAGGCCTACCTGGTGGACAAGGCGATGTACGAGCTGCGATACGAGTTCGACACCCGTCCCAACTGGGTTCGCATCCCCCTCTGGGGGCTCTCGACGCTATGACGCCGACCCCCTCGAGGGGACCATAGTGGCGGAGCCGGAGACGCTGTCACCCGAAACCGGCGAACGTCCGGCGCCATCGGGCGGCGCCGAGATCGTCTTCGTCATGCCGTCGGTCAGCACCGCCGGCGGATTGAGCGACGCCGCGGGAAGGATCCGGCAAGCGCTCGACGGGCTCGTGCCGCCTGCGAAGATCGTGTTGGTGCATCCGGAGGGCGCGGCGCCCGACCCGGAGAGCATGCGGGAGGCCGGCGGGCCGGCCCTGCTGGCGCTTCCCGTCTCGCCGATCGACCAGTTTCCTGCGCCTGGAGAAAACCGCCCGGAAGCCTATCGCGCCATTTTTCAGGCGACCAGCCGGCTCGGCGCTCGCGGGTGCATCGTGGTGGGCTCCGATCCGGCGACCGTCTCGCCCGAGGCGCTACGGCGCCTGGCCCAGCCGATCGTCGAGCAGAGCCTCGACCTCGTGACTCCGTTGTATCTTCGCCGGCGCTTCGAGTCGCTCCTTCAGAGCGGAGTCATCGCGCCCGCGCTGAGAGCGCTGTACGGGAAGCGCATCCGCTTTCCGATCGGCAGCGACTTCGGCGTCTCGGCCAGGCTCATCGAGCAGCATCTTCAATTGCCGGCCGGCGCGCGCGTCGGCGTTCCGGTGTGGCTCGCGAGTGACGCGGTGTGCGCGGGCCTTCAGGTCGGCCAGGCGCACCTCAACGTTCCGATCCCGGCGCAGAAGGACCCGCCCGAGGCCAGCACAGCGGTGTCGCGGGTGCTCGGAGCGCTGTTTCTGGACATCGACCGGCACGCGACGCACTGGCAGAAGATTCGCGGGTCGCAGTCCGTCCCGGTCTTTGGAACGGGCGGGGCGGCGATGGATGAGCCGGGCCCGGTGGACGTGAGCCGGTTGATCGAGACATTCCGGCTGGGGTATCGCAACCTCCAAGACGTCTGGAGTGCCGTGCTGCCGCCCGCTTCTCTGCTCGAGCTGAAGCGGCTTACGGCGCTGGCGCCTGCCGATTTCCGGCTGCCCGACGAGCTGTGGGCGCGGATGGTGTACGATTTCGCGCTTGCCCACCGGCTCCGAATCATGAACCGCGATCACCTCCTCGGAGCGATGACTCCGGTGTACCTGGCCTGGGTGGCGTCGTACACCATCGAGGTGGGAACCGCTGCCCCCGCCGCAGTCGAATATCGACTCGATCGGCTGGGAGCGGCGTTCGAATCCCAGAAACCATATCTCGTCTCCCGTTGGCGGTGGCCGGATCGCTTCAATCCGTGACGGCTGATGGAAGGAGCACGCAATGTGGGAACAAGTGAAGCAAGCGCTCAACGAGTCGGCCGCGCGGGTGATGACCGGGCTGGCAAACCTGCTGCCCGGATTCGTAGCGCTGCTGGTGGCGCTGATCGCGTCGACGGTGCTGGGGTGGTTCCTGGCCTGGGTGGTAAAGCGCTCGCTCCGCGGCATCGGCTTCGATGAGCGCCTGAAGGGCTGGGGACTCTCGGAGTTGGCGGAGTGGTCGCCGAAGAAGAGTCCGACGGTGCTCGTGGCGCGCGCGGTGTCGTGGTTCGTGGTGCTGATCGGGTTCATGATCGGCGTCACGGCATTCAACGCCGCCCTGACCTCGGACCTCGCGATGCGGGTGTTCCGCTACCTGCCCAACGTGGTCGTGGCGGTCGTCCTGGTGCTCGTCGGGGCGGTGCTGGCGCGGTTCGTGGCGCGAGGGATCCTCATCGGCGCCGTGAATCAGAACCTGCAGTATGCGCGGCTGCTCAGCATGGGCGTGAAGTGGCTCGTGCTCGTCGCGGCGGTGGCCATGGGGCTCGAGCATCTCGGCATAGGACGGAAGATCGTCGAGTTGGCCTTCGGGATACTCTTCGGCGGGATCGTGCTGACGCTGGCGCTGGCCATCGGACTCGGCTCAAAGGATTTGGTAAGCCGATCGCTGGAGCGCCAGGCGTTGAAGGCAAAGGACGAAGAGCCGGAGCCGTTTCACCACCTCTAATGGCAGTCGCGGGTGTCGGGTAATGGCGGTCGCGGGTCGCGGCGGCGGGAGGTCCCCGCCGGGTCATTCGCTCCGGCCAGGACCAGGTCGCGCCGGCGGGACATGGCCCCAATCGCGACAGGCTTTCCCAGTAACCTCAATCCGCCAGCCGCCGCCCGTCCTTGTCGAACCAGTGCAGACGCTCTCGGTCGAACCGCACGCCCACCGTCGTATCCGCCGACACCATCGGCTCCGGTGGCGCCACGACTCGCAACTCCTCACCCTCCTTCGAGCCGTCGAGCCGCAGATACACGAGCAGCTCGCTGCCGCGCGGCTCGACCACGTCTGCACGCGCGTCCATGTCTCCCGAGCCCGGCGCCACCAGCCGGATGTCGTGCGGCCGCACACCGAGGGTCGCACCGTCCTGCCGGCCGATGACGCCGCCCGGGAGAAAGTTCATCGCCGGGCTTCCCACGAAGCCGCCGACGAATGCCATGGCCGGACGCCTGTACAGCTCCATCGGAGGCGCCACCTGCTCGACCAGTCCATCGCGCAGCACTGCCACTCTCCCTCCGAGCGTCAAGGCCTCTTCCTGATCGTGCGTCACGTATACGATCGTCGCGGCCAGCCGCCGGTGGAGTCTCGCCAGCTCGGCGCGCGTCTCCACTCTCAACTTCGCGTCGAGATTCGACAGCGGCTCGTCGAAGAGAAACGCCTGCGGCTCGCGCACCATCGCCCGGCCCAGCGCCACCCGCTGGCGCTGCCCGCCGGAGAGCTGGCCCGGCTTTCGATCGAGCACCGATTCGAGCACCAGCGCCTCCGCCGCCTTCGTCACGCGCTCCGCAATCACCTCGGGGCCGGCTCCGCGCATCCGAAGTCCGAAGCCGAGGTTCTGCCGCACCGTCATGTGCGGGTAGAGAGCGTAGCTCTGGAAGACCATCGCGATGTCGCGCTCCTGCGGCGGGAGACCCGTCACGTCACGGCTCCCGATCAGCACCCGGCCCCCGGTGGGTGACTCGAGCCCTGCAATGATCCGGAGGGCCGTGCTCTTCCCGCACCCCGACGGGCCCACGAGCACCATGAACTCGCCGTCGGCGACATCGAGATTGAGGTCGCGCGCCGCCACGTGTCCGTTGGGGTACGTTTTCCTGATGCCCTCGAGTCGCACCGATGCCATCGCTTACCCTTTCACCGCTCCGGCCGTGAGTCCCTGAACGATCCGCCGCTGGAAGGCCAGCACGAGCAGCGCCACCGGCACCGTGGCGACGATCGATCCCGCGAGGATCTGCCCCCACGGCACCTGGTATTGCCCGCGCAGGAGCGCGATGGCCACCGGCACCGTCTGTCTCTCCGGGCCGAGGGTGAACGACAGGGCGAAGAGAAATTCGTTCCAACTGTACACGAAAGTGAGGATCGCCGTCGTCGCGAGTCCGGGCAGCGCCAGGGGAATGACCACCTCCCGGAACGCCCTGAGGCGGCTGGCTCCGTCCACCATGGCCGCCTCCTCGAGCTCCGCCGGAAGCTGGCGAAAGATCCCGACGAGAAGCCACACGGTCAGCGGCATCGCGAAGGTGAGATACGGAAGGATGAGCCCGGGGTAGGTGTTGATGAGATGCAGCGCTCGAAGGAGCAGATAGAGCGGCGACACAACCGAGATCTGGGGAAACATGCTCACCGCGAGGATGAGGCCGAGCAGCGGGACCTTGCCCCTGAACCTGAGCCGCGCCAGCGCGTAGGCGCAGAGCGCGCCGACGGTCACGCAGAACAGCGTGGTGGTGCCCGCCACGACCAGCGAGTTCCGGATCGGGACCCAGAAGTCGCGCTCGACGAAAAGCGTGCGGTAGTGGTCGAGCACCAGCGTCCTCGGGACCAGACGCGGCGCCCGGAAGAGCTGCGACTCGGGCGTCAACGACGAGGCGATCGCCCAGTAGAATGGAAACGCGGTGGCCAGGATCAGCCCGAATACCGGAATGGCGGCCCACCGCCCGCGCTCTCCCACTTCGCCGGTCACGCCCTGGTCTCCGTGATGCCGGAGCCCAGATACCTGATGTAGATCATCGCCAGGGCGAACGTGACGACGAAAACGATCACCGACAGCGCCGATCCGTACCCGAACCTCAGATACTGAAGCAGCGAGTTGAAGGTGTAGAGCGCGATCGGCTCGGTGGACGTTCCCGGGCCGCCTCCGGTCATCACGTAGATCAGATCGAACACCCGGAATGCGTCGAGGGTGCGGAAGATGAGCGCGACGAGGATCGCCGGCCTGAGCAGCGGCAGGGTCACGAACCGGAACTGGCGCCACGCCGAGGCGCCGTCGATCCGCGCCGCCTCGTAGAGCGAGCGATCGATGTTCTGGAGACCGGCGAGGAGGAGCAGCGCGACGAACGGCGTGGTCTTCCAGACGTCGGCCAGTATCACCGGCACCCAGGCGAGGTCGGTGCGGATGAACCACACGATCGGCTCGTTCAGGGCGCCCACTTTCACCAGCGCCGCGTTGGCGATTCCGGCGTCGCCGTCGAACATGAATTTCCAGAGCAGACCCGACACGACGGTCGGCATCGCCCACGGCACCAGCACCGACGCGCGCATCACGGCACGCCCCGTAAAGGCGCGGTTCATTGCCAGGGCGAGGACGGTGCCCAGCGCCAGCTCGACCGTCACGCTCACCGCGGCAAAGAGGAGGGTGTGCCCGAGCGCCGCCTGGAAGCGCGGATCGCCGAATGCCTCGAGGTAGTTGTCGAGCCCGATGAATGGCCGGCCGAGCCACGGCATCCGGAGATCGTGCAGGTGCAGCGATTCCCATACCGTCCAGGCAAGCGGAAAGAGGGCGACAACCACGATTGCCGCGAGCGCGGGCGAGACCATCCACCACGCGAGCCGAGCCTCCCGCCGCTCGACCCCATAGCCCGGATCACCGCGAGGCAACGCCGGCTCCTTGGCCCAGTCCCGAGCGATCGAGCAGCGCCTGCATCTCCTTCGCCGCTTCGGCGAGCGCCGGCCCCGGCTCCGCCTGCCGCGTGAGCGCCCGGTGCAGTCGCACCTGCAGGATCTCGGAGAGCTGGGTGTACACCGGCGTCACCGGCCTCGGCACCGCCCGCTCGATCACCGCGCGCGCCTCGTCGACCGGCACCTCGAGCGCCCTGGCCAGCCTGGGATCGTCGAACAACGCCGGCCGCGTCGGAAATTGACCCACCACGCGCGCCCGTTCGAGCATCTGCTCGGGCCTGGTGAGATAGTCGACCAGCGCCCATGCCGCCTCGGGATGCGGGCTGTAGGCGCTGATCGCGAGCTGTGCCCCGCCAAGCGCCGCGGTGGGCACCCCGCCGGCGGCGCCGGGCATCGGCGCCACGGCGTATCGGCCGGCGACACGCGAGGCTGAGCTGTCGTTCATGAACGCGTAGGCGTACGGCCAGTTGCGCATGAAGGCGGCTTCGCCGTTCTGAAAGGCGAAGCGCGCCTCTTCCTCGTGCCAGGTCAGGGCGACGGGGGGGATGATGCCCTTGACGTAGATCTCGTCACGGAGCGCCGTGAGCGCCGCGATGCCCTGCGGCGATGCGACGGTCACCTGTCCACGGTCGAGAATCCGCCCTCCATACGCGCCCAGATACTCGGCGAAGACCGTCACCAGCCCTTCGTAGCGCGCTCCCTGGAGGACGAGACCGTAGCGCACCTTTCCTCGGGCCTTCAGGGCCGACGCGGTCCGCTCCAGCTGATCGAGCGTCTTGGGCGCGGATGGCATCAGGTCGGTCCGCCAGTACAGCATCCCGACGTCCACGAACCACGGCATTCCATAGAGGCGGCCGCGCCAGGTATTCGCCGCGATGGTCGCCGGAAAGAACGAGTCGGTGGCCGGCCGGAATCGGTCGAGCGGCAGGATCCACCCCGCGGCGGCAAACTCGGGCGTCCAGATCGCGTCGAGCTGAAGGATGTCGGGCTCGCCGAGGTGGGCGTTGAGCCACTGAACGTAGAGCTGATGGCGTTGGTCGGCGGCATCGGGAGTCGAGCGCTGCTCGACCCTGATGTCGGGTCGCTCCCGCATGAACCGTACGACCTGGGTCCGCAGGACATTGCCTTCGGCGCCAAGCATGCTGCCTGGAAAGATGACGGTGACGGGGCCGCCGGCGGGGGCCGGGCGGCAGGCGACGGCCAGAAGCAGGATGACCGAGAGCCGTCCCGGACCTCTCAACGGAACATCGCCGGACTGATTTCCAGCGTCACCTCTGCGATCCGATCGACCGAGAGCCCCGCGCGGCGCGCGTGCTCGCGGATCGCCTCCCGATCGGGTGCGTCATATTCGCAATAGATTTTGCCTTCGATATCGGAGACGTAGCTCCTGATCCACACGATACCCGGTATCTCCGCGATCACTGCGACCGAGTGCTTGCCCGCTGCGTCCAGCTCTTCGGCCGACAGCGGCGACCAGCTCCGCTCGATGATATAACGTGGCACGGCTCCTCCTTCTCACACGCGGGAAAGCTCGCGACATGCCGCGGCGAGCTCCGTGTCTCCGGTCTCCACCGCAATCCGTCCGGCCTCCGCGGCGCACTCGCTGGCGGCAGTGCCGGCGCCAATCTCTTCGTGAGCGAGCGCCAGGCGCTGGAGCATCCAGCCCTCGCCCACCCGATCGCCACTCTCCCGCCGCAGACGCAGAGACGCCTCGCCGCACTCGATGGCGCGATCGGCTTCGCCGAGCCGGCGCAGGAGGTCGGCCAGCGCACCGAGCACGCGGGCCTCCGCCTCGCGATCGCCCGTCTCTCGATGGAGCACGCAGGCCTCCTCCAGACACCCGCGCGCCTCCATTCGCCTGCCCATGGCATCCAGAGTGACTCCCAGGCTTGCGAGCATGACGGCAGCATCGGCCGAGCGGCCCAGCGCTCTGAAGATCCGCAGTCCTGCTTCGTATTGCGCGCGGGCTTCGTCGTATCGTCCACGCTCCCATTCGATGATCCCCAGAGCGTTTCGCAGCCGGCCCGCCGCGGCCCGGTCGCCCAGAAGCTCGGCGAGAGCCAAGGCCTCACGGTAATACCCGAGGGCGAGAGACGGCTCGGGCAGGAACCGCCGCGCAACGCGGGCGAGTCCCTCCAGCACGACGAGCGCAGCCTGGCGGTCGCCGGTCCGGTCTTGAAGCCCGTGAGCGCTCTGCCATGCCGCCAGCGCCGATTGCAGATCGCCCGCCCGCTCATGAAGCGTCGCCACTTCGGTCCAGAGCAACGCCTCCGTCATCGGATCGTGTAGCTGGCCGAAGAGTCCGGCCGATTCGACCAGCGGCGCAAGCGCCTCGCCCTCTCGCCCCACACCGAGCAGCACCTCACCGAGAAACCGGAGCGCCTGGGCCAGTCCGGGGACGAATCGTGCTCTGCGGGTGAGCTCGACCGCTTCCCGATAGAGCGCCAGGCTCTCTTCCACCCGGCCCTGACGGAGATAGATGTGCGCCGTGGAGGTGAAGTGGAACGAGAGCTGGATGGGAAGCCGCTTTTCCACCGTGAGGGTCCGCGCCTGCGACAGGTATTCCAGCGCCCTCGCTTCGTCGCCGAGCTCGCGATGGACATTCGCGAGATTGTGGAGGATGAAGGTGCGCTTGAGCGAGAGATCGCTTCCCGTGCCGCCTCCCGCTCCGTTCTCGAGCCACTCGGCCAGTTGCAGCGCCTCCTCCAGAATGACCAGGGCCCGGGCGGCCTCTCCTGTCCCCTTGAGGACGTTTCCGAGATTGGTGAGGTCGCCCACCTCCGCCTCGACGTCGCCGCGCTCGCGGTCGATGGTAAGCGCGTCTTCGATGCACCGGAGCGCGTCGTCGTCCCGTCCCTGATGCCAACGGAGAAGTCCCAGGCTCCTGAGCGTATTGCGCTGACCGATGGCGTCGCCCAGCTCGCGCCGCAGGCGGAGAGAGTGGTCCAGCGCGGTTTCGGCTTCCTCGAACCTGCGGAGCAGCGTACTCAGATCTCCCAGGCGCAGATACGCCTCCGCCAGGTGCGCGGGCTCGGTCGAAGGCGCCAGCAGCGCCACCAGCTCGTCGATGATCCGCTGCTGCCGGCCGCGAAGGCCGAGCGTCTCGCACAGCCGCTCCTGGCGAAAGAGGATATCGGTCAGCTCCTCTCGCCGCCCGGAGTCGTCGGGCAGGTGCAGGAGCCAGCCCTGGGCCCGCTCCAGGATCTCGAGAGACTCGGCGAACTGGCTCAGCGCGCCGGCGCGCGCGGCGGCCAACCGGGCGTAGTGAACCGCCTTGGACCACTGTTCCGCGTGGCTGAAATGTTCCGACAAGCGGCCGACGTGATCGTCGAGCTCCTCTTCGTACCTCGCCTCGATCGCCTCGCCGACCCGGCCGTGCAGCTCCTTCCGCTGGTGCTCGAGCAGACTCCCGAGCGCCGCCTCCTGGGTCAGCACGTGCTTGAACCGATACGCCGGCTCGGGAACGACACGGATCTGCTGGATCACGCCTGTGGCCTTCAACGCCTGCAGCGCGTTGGGCAGTCGTCCGGAGTCCATCGCGCGCTCGAGTATCCCGCGCGTGAACTCTCGTCCGATCACCGACGCGAGTCGCAGGACCTCGCGGGTTTCCCGATCGAGCCGGTCGAGTCGTGCTCGGATGACTGCCTGGACCGTGTCGGGGAGCGACAATTGGCCGAGTGGCCGGGTCACGATCACCGTGCCGTCGCCGACTGTGAGCGCTCCTTCTTCGAGGAGGTCTTGCGTGACCTCCTCGAGAAAGAAAGGATTGCCGCCGGTACGCTCGCGGATCAGATCGGCCAGTGTGTCGGGCACGTCTGCCACCCGCAGGATCGACCGAAGCATCGAGCCCGACGACCGGGCGTCGAGCGGAACGAGCGAAATATCGAGGTGGTGATCGGGACTGCCCCACGTTCGGCCGGAGCCCGGCCGGCTCGTCACCACCACCAGCAGCGGGAAGCCGCTCGCCAGCTCGGCGACCTGCTGCAGCACGCCGTGCGACGCCTCGTCGGCCCAGTGCCAGTCCTCCAGGAGGACCACTGTCGGCTGCCTGCGCGAGGCCAGAGTGACGAAGGCGGCGAGTGCCTCCTGCATCGCGAGGCGGGATTGCTCCCGGTGCAGGAGACGCGGCGCCGGGAAGTCCTCGGTCTCGATGGCGAGGAGCTGAAGGAGAAGAGGCATCAGTGCCTCGAGCTCTCCACCGAGCTCCATCAAGCGCGCGGCCACCCTCCCCGGATCGAGGCCGAGCCGTTCACCCCGATTCGCGCCCAGCCAGTCGCGAAGGATCTGGACAAAGGGAAGGTAGGCGTTGGCGCCCTCAGAGGATTCGCAGCGCCCCTGGAGCAAGGCGACGCCCGCGCCTTGGAGCGCGCATCTGAGCTCGAAAAGAAGCCGGCTCTTTCCCATCCCGGCATCTCCCACCACCGTGACCAGGCGCCCCTCGCCCGACGCCGCCGAGTGGAGAGCGCCGCGGAGCGCCGACAGCTCTCGCTCCCGGCCGATAAACTCGGTGAGGCCGGCACGCTGTGCCGCCTCGAAACGGGTTCGTGCCTCCGAGGCCTCGAGCACTTTGAAGGTCGCCGGATTCAGCTCCTCCGTGGCGAAAAGACCGGCGACCGCACGCCGACAGTCCGCGCTTAACCAGATGTCGCCGGGGGGAGCCCGCCCGGATAGGTCGGCCGCGAGCCCGGCCGCCGCGCCAGCCATTCGATAGGGCTCTGGTGCGTCCGTGGGCAGAACCGCGAACGAGCCGGTATGTATACCCGCGCGAAAGCCGGCGCCGGCGAGGCGGCCCAGCTCGAGCGCCGCGCGTACCGCGCGCACGGGATCGTCCTCGTGCGTGACCGGCACTCCGAACAGCGCCTCCAACCCTCCTCCGCCGAAAGAATTGATGAGGCCGCCATGCCGGCGCACCACCTCGTCGGCCGTCCCCCGCTCGAGGTCCGCCAGTGCCGCGCTGAGGACGGTCAATTGTCGCCGCTCACCGCCGGGCAGAACCTCGGGTGGCTCGACGCCTTCCGGTCTGGGGCGGGCGCAGCCGCTCGAGGTCGCGGACGAGGTCTGTGGCGACGTATCGGCGGGCGGGCCGCTCGGCGAGCATGCGCCCGAGGACGCGGTCGAGCTGCGTCGAAACGGCGGGCAGTCGCGCGCTCTCCTGCCCCGACCGATAGTCGAGGATGGCGCGCACCTGTGCGACGTCCGTGACCCCGGTAAACCGCCGCTCACCGGTCAGCATCTCGTACAGCACCACGCCCAGCGACCAGACGTCGGTACGGCCGTCGAGCGGCTCACCCCGGACCTGCTCCGGGCTCATGTACGCCACGGTGCCGAGCCGCTGCCCGGGTGCCGACAGCTGAACGCCGGGAACCTTGGCGATACCGAAATCGAGGATCTTGAGCACTCCGTCGGTGTTCACCATCAGGTTGGCCGGCTTGATGTCGCGATGGACGACCCCGCGCTCGTGCGCCTTCGCAAGGCCCTGCGCCGCCTGGACCGTGAGGGCGATCGCCTCGTCGGGCGACAACGCTCCACGCCTCAGTCTGGCCTCGAGGGTTTCACCCTCGTAGTACGACATCGCGATGAAGAGCTGGCCGTCGTCCGTCTCGCCGATCTCGTGGATGGTACAGATGTTGGGATGGTCCAGCGCCCCGGCAGCCTGCGCTTCGACACGGAGCCGCTCCTTGGCGCCGGCATCGGAGCTCAAATGCACCGGAAGGAACTTGAGCGCCAGAATCCGCCCGAGGTGGAGGTCGCGGGCCTTGTAGACGACCCCCATGCCTCCGCGGCCGAGCCGCTCGAGGATCTGGTAGTGTCCGAGGATCTCCATTCCCCCGCGCACCGGCTCCGCCGCCGCCGGCTCGAGAAGGGAGGCCACCGAGCCGTCGAGCGGACTGTGGCGCTGGCTCGCGGCCAGCAGCTCGGTGAGCTCCTGTTTGAGCTCCGGCCTGCCGGCGCAGGCGCGATCGAGGAATGGAACCCGTTCCGGGTCTGCGCGGTCGAGAGCCTCCGCCAAGAGGCGCTGCAGCTCGTCCCAGCGTACGGTGGTCACCGCCCCAATTCCCGGTTGAGCCAGGCCCGGGCCAGAACCCACTCGCGCTTGACCGTGGCCGGTGAGATCTCGAGGACCTCGGCGGTCTCCTCGACGGACATGCCGGCGAAGAACCGCCACTCCACGATGCGCGCGGCTCGCTCGCTTTCCACGGCAAGGCGCTGAAGC
>JBBRGF010000049.1:0-18887 GCA_038240975.1 Gemmatimonadales bacterium | reverse complement strand
GGCCGGGCTCGCGCTATAATCGGCGCAACCGAGGGCGACGCTGTTCGCCGCGATGGTGTACGTGCCCGGAGCAAGCCCACCGAGTGTCTGACTTGCCGTAACTGCCTGAGCGAAGCCGTCAGGGCCGGTCACCTGTACGTCGGCGGTGGAGCCTGCGGGAAGACCCGACACGGTAATCGCCAGGCTCAGCTGCGCCTGGTACACCACGGTGGCGCCGGCGGGAGTATCGCCTTGGGCGACAGTGACCGATTGGGATGGCGGACTGGCCGAGTAGTCTGACCCGCCGACCGTGACGCCCGAGGCCGCCAGAGTGTACGCCCCAGGCGCGAGGTTCGCGACGGTTTCCGATGAGGTGAGCGTCCTGGCGAACCCGCCGGGCCCGGAAATGGAGACAGCGGCCGCCGCGCCTGCCGGCAAGCCCGACACCGATACCGCCAGGCTGCCGGTTACGGGACTGACCGGATCGCCTCCGCCGCATGCGAGCAGGACGGAAGCGAGGAGAGCAGGGAACGTAGTGAGCCAGGTGCCGCGGCGATTCATGGGGTGTCCGGAGATGGAAAGTCTCCGCTCATGTACCGGGAAGTGGTCAAAACTCTGGTGTTCTGCATCGGGACCTTGCCGGGCGAGACAGCCCCCGAGCCTTCGGAACGACCCGACCAAGCCACCTAAGTCAAATTATGCTGCGGCCTTAAGCCGACGCACTGGCCCAGGCCCGCCAGCACGTCCCGGGCAACACCCGCGCCACTGTGCGGCGACATCTCATAAGGCGACCGCTATCCTCCGGCCATCGCCCCCACGACCATGAAGGGCTCGTCGCCTTTGACTACGGCATCGGGCAAGGGTGAATCGGGCGGGTCGTGAGAGAGATCCTGCTCGCAGGCGAAGAACCGCACAAACGGGCGGCGCTGTTGCGTGGTGTGGCCGCGGATGGTCCCGCGAAGCACGGGGTAGCTCGCCTCCAACGCATCGAGAACCGAGCGTTGGGTGACCGGACCCTCGACGCTGATCTCGACCTCCTCGGCAACGCGGGCCAGCGTTCGGAGATGAGCCGGAAGCACGATTCGGATCATCTCAGCGTCTGTACCTCTATCGACAGGACCGCTGGAAGATCCCGTACGATGGGCGCCCAGTGGTCGCCGGCGTCGGACGATGCGTACACCTGCCCGCCGGTGGTCCCAAAGTAGACGCCGCACGAATCGAGGGAGTCGACCGCCATCGCATCCCGCAACACGTTCACGTAGCAGTCGCTCTGCGGGAGGCCGTCCGTGAGCGCTTCCCACTCGTTCCCGCCCGTACGGCTCCGGTACACCCGCAGTTTGGCGTCGGGCGGGTAATGCTCGGAGTCGCTCTTGATCGGGACCACGTAGACCGTCTCGGGCTCGTGGGCGTGCACGTCGATCGGGAAGCCGAAATCGGTCGGCAGGTTGCCGCTGACCTCCCGCCACGAGTCGCCCGCGTCATCGCTGCGCATGACGTCCCAATGCTTCTGCATGAACAACACGCCCGGACGCGTCGGGTGCATGGCGAGCCGATGAACGCAGTGGCCCACCTCCGCGTTCTCATCGGGAATGCCCTGGGACTTGAGGCCTCGGTTGATCGGGCGCCAGGTCTCCCCGGCATCGTCGGAGCGGAACGCCCCCGCCGCCGAGATGGCGATGAAGATCCGTTTCGGGTTCTTCGGATCGAGCAGGATCGTGTGCAGGCACATTCCGCCGGCGCCCGGCTGCCAATGCGGCCCCGAGGCATGGCCGCGCAGCCCCGCGAGCTCCTGCCACGACCGCCCTCCGTCTGCCGACCGGAAGAGGGCGGCGTCCTCCACCCCGGCAAAGATGATATCCGGATCGGTCAGGGACGGCTCCAGGTGCCACACGCGCTTGAACTCCCAGGGGTGCTGCGTCCCATCGTACCACTGGTGGGTGCCCGGAACGCCGTCGTAGGCGAACTGGTTGCCCACCGCCTCCCACGTCTTGCCGCCGTCGTCGGAGCGCTGGAACACCTGCCCGAACCAGCCGGACGTCTGCGACGCGTACAGCCGTTCCGGATCGACGGGCGATCCCTTGACGTGGTAGATCTCCCAGCCGGCGAAATGGGGGCCGTCGACCTTCCAATTCTTGCGCTTGCCATCCGACGTGAGAACGAAAGCGCCCTTCCGCGTACCAACCAGTACCCGTACCCCGCTCATCCCTGGCTCCTTCCGTGGGTCGCTGCCTTTAGTATTGCCCGGATCTTTCTCGCAAGCACGTCCGGCTCGATGGGCTTCTGCAGGAATTCTCTGCCTTCTTGCACGAGACCGCGGCTGACCGAGTCGAGACTCGTGTAACCCGACATGAACAGCACGGGCAGATCGGGCCAGCGCTTATGGAGCTCAGTCGAGAGCTGCTGGCCGTTGAGCCGAGGCATCATCACATCGGCGATTACGAGGCTGGGCGGCACCGGCCCGTTCGACGCGATCTGCAGCGCCTCGGCCCCGTCCCGGGCCTCGAGTACCGTGTAGCCGTACTCGCGGAGCGCGCGGGCAATGATACCGCGTACCGACTCGTCGTCTTCCGCCACCAGGATGACCTCCGAGCCGCCCTCGACGGGTTTAGGCAACAGCCCGACCGCGGTAGTCGGAGAGGTGGCGAGGATGGGGAGGTAGATCTTGAAGGCTGTCCCGTGCTCCGGTTCGCTATAGACCCAGACAAACCCCCCGCTCTGCTTGACTATACCGTAGACCGTGGACAGCCCGAGTCCGGTCCCTTCACCCACCTCTTTCGTGGTGAAGAACGGTTCGAAGATCCGGCCGAGCGTTTCCTTGTCCATGCCATGGCCGGTGTCGCTTATCATGAGCATGGCGTAGCGCCGGGGCAGCATCGTCTGCAGGCCCTTCGCTGCCACGTAGGCGTCGTCGAGTCTCACGTTCGC
The DNA here is from genome assembly GCA_038240975.1 of Gemmatimonadales bacterium. GTDB lineage: Bacteria > Gemmatimonadota > Gemmatimonadetes > Gemmatimonadales > GWC2-71-9 > CAVVWJ01. The sequence continues at coordinate 15,983 of JBBRGF010000049.1, read as the reverse complement.
CGTCTCGATCGACAGGAGGCCTCCACCCGCCATGGCATCTCTGGCGTTAAAGGTCAGGTTCAGCAGCACCTGGTCGAGTTGTCCCGGGTCGGCCCTCACCCGGCCCAGATCGGCAGCCAGGTTGAGCACGACTCGCGACGATTCGCCCAGTGCGCGCTGGAGAACGGGCTCCAGAGCCCTGACGGTAACGTTCAGGTCGACGATTTGAGGCTGAAGAATCTGCCGGCGGCTGAAGGCGAGAAGCTGCTGGGTGATTGCGGCCGTGCGCTGCGCAGCGCGGCGTATATGCTCGAGATCTTCCCGGCCTTTGTCGTCCTGGACCTGGCGCAGGAGAAAGGCGGCCGTTCCCAGAACGACCGTCATCTGGTTGTTCGCCTCGTGGGCGACGCCACCTGCCAGCCGCCCCACCGATTCCAGCCGGTCGGCCTGTCGCAGCCGCTCTTCGGCCGCTATCTGCTCCTCGACGTCGGTGAGTGTGCCGATCCATTCCCGGACCGTGCCGTCGGGTCCGTGAACGGGAGCCGCTCGAGAGATACAATGGCGGTATCGGTGTTCCGCGTCGTGCCAGACGCGGAGATTGGCCTCGTGCGGCTTGCCATGCTCCAGGGCTTCATGCCAGGACGTCTTCAATGGCTCCCGATCCTCGGGGTGCAGCGCGTTCATCCAGCCGAGGTCGCTGTGCTCCTCCCAGGGTTGTCCGGTATAACGTTCCCACGCGGGCTGCGGGTCGACAAAGCCGCCAACCGGATCGGCCGTCCAAACCAGCGAGGTGGCCGCCGTGACCAACGCCCGGTAGCGCTGCTCGCGGCGCGTCAGCTCTTCCTCTGCGCGCTTGCGCTCGGTGATGTCTCGCATGATCGACGACACGCCCACCACCACGCCCGATGCGTCCCAGATGGGTGATACCGTGAGCGAGATCGAGATCCGGGTGCCGTCGTTCCTGAATCTCTCCGTTACCGCTACGTCTACCCGCTCACCCTGTCTTATCCTCGCGAGCAACGCTTGCTCAGCGGCATGGTGCTCTTCAGGTATAAGCATGAAGACGGACTTGCCGACCATCTCGTGCTCGCTATATCCGAAAATGCGCTCGGCGGCGGCGTTCCAGCTGGTGATCACCCCGTCCATGGTCTTCCCGACTATGGCATCGCTCGCCGACGCGACGATCGCCACCAGGCGGAGGGTGGCATCTTCGGCCGCCTTTCGCTGGCTGACGTCGCGCATGGCACCCACGACGCGCAACGGAAGACCCGCGGAATCGCGCACGATGGCTGCGCGCTCGAGCATGCGGGTGTACGTACCGTTGAGCCGCCGGAATCGGTACTCGTGCTCCCATGAGCGGGCCCCGCTCCCGAAGGCTGCACGCGCCGCGGCTTCGGCATAGGTCAGGTCGTCGGGATGGACTCGCCCGGCCCAGACGGCATGGCTTTGAACGGGATCGGTCATCTCTTCGAACGCCCTGCCGAAGTAATCCCAGGTCGATCCGGCCCAGGTGACCTGGCCGTTCGGAACGTCCCAATCCCAGATGAGATCGTCACTGGCCTGAGCGGCCAGGCGGACGCGCTCCTGATCGCGCCGAATCTCATCCTGTATCCGCATTTGAGCGGTCAGATCGCGCGTAAAGCAACGCGTATGGACGAAACGCCCGTCCTCACGGTACACGCTCGAGTCGATCAGCACTTGCCGGATCGAACCGTCCCTGCACTTGAGGCGCGCCGGGTAGTCGTGCACGATCTCGTCGGCGTGAAGCCGGCGGAGAAGCTCATTGCACACTTCCTCGTCGGCATGGAACTCGCCGATGTGGTGGCCCACGTATTGGTCGTGGCTGTAGCCGAGGAGCTTCAGCTCCGCCTGGTTGGCACGCAGGATTGTGCCATCGGGTCCCACCCAATGCATGGGCATCGGGCCATTGTTGAAGGAGTCCGACAGCTCGCGCTCATTGCGGCGCGAGTCGGCCAACGCGGCGCGCAGGCGCTCCACTTCCTCCTCGAGAGGCTGGCCCGCTTTCGGATCGCTCGTGTCCAAGGAGTTGGCTCCATCGGGGCTCATGACCTGACGCCACCTTCGGGTCGAGAGAGCCCAAAAACTATGGCTCGGTAGCGAAATCGGTAAGGCCGCTCGTCTCTTGCGACAACCGGGACCTGTCCCTAGTATGCAAGGGACGGTGTCATACCGTTTTACGGGTTGGCAGGTCACCAGACTGGGAGTTCGAATGTCGTCCTGGAGTGAGCTTCTCGATCACGCTGAATCCGAAGAGCACCTCGTCCAGTTGTACGGCGACGACGATCAGCTGCTCACCCGTAACGTCACCCGATACCTTGCCGAAGGCCTCAAGCGTGGCGACGGGTTGGTCGTCATCGCTACGAAAGGCCACGCCGAGTCCTTCAATCGACAACTCAACGAAGAGTGTGCCGCCGCCCCGCAGGCTCTACGCGAAGGGCGGCTGGTTTTCTTCGATGCGCAGACGACACTCGACCGTTTCATGGTCGATGGGCGCCCCGATCAAACTCTGTTTCGAAGTGTCGTGACAGGCATCCTGGACGAGGTGCACAAGCGGTCGCCGAGCGGACGAATTCGCGCATTCGGTGAGATGGTAGGCATTCTCTGGGTGAGTGGCGAGCAATCTGCGGCGATCAAGCTGGAGGAGTTTTGGAACGACTTGCTCGCTGGAAGCGCCGTCAGCCTGTTCTGCGCTTATCCCATCGACCTCTTTAACGGCACCCCCCAAATGGGTGGCCTCGATGCGGTATTGTGCGCCCACTCGCACATGTACGCCGGACCGAGAACCATGCTGTCCGGCCCCCGCGCCACCCGCTGAGTCTCTTCACGCTTCTCCCCGCAATCTGAAACCGAATCAGGCGCGGCTCGCGACCCTCGTCACCGGGCCCCCGACCGGCGTGGCCCACGCCAGCCGGGGATCGCCCGCCACGACGACCCAAGTCATGGCTGGGGCTCTCCGAAGATCAGATCGTCGATCGCGACGAGATCCGTCGTTCCGCCCGCGCTCACGTCATTGACCGCGGCGCCCATCCCACCCTGACCGAGGGTGAGCCGCACCCGCGCGACCACCAAGGAATCGTACTTGACCCCGAGGAACGAGAGGCCGCCGGCGTCGCTCCGAGCCGGCACTTCGTAGCTTCCCAGCAGGCTGCCATCGGTCGCATAGAAGTCGAGGTGGCTCGAACCCGGAGTGTCCACGTCGGTGAATACCGCGCCGATTCCAGTGACGACGGCGGGGGTCGTGGTGCCCGCCAGGCGAAACGTCATGTCGATGACGTTGCTGCCGACCGCCGCGAAAATCTTGTTCGCGCTGAAGAATCCGAACTGATCGGCGTACCCGGCGTTCACCCCGGCGAACAGGGTGCTGTCATTCCGGAACCCCGAGCCGGTGGTGGCGAACACGGCGCCAAGCTTGACGGTGGTATTGAAGAAATCTGGCGGAAACAGGTTGTCGCCGTTGTCGAATTGTCCCGGTACGCCGTCCCAGCTGATCTCGCGGCGGCCAGTGGGTTGCGGGCCTGCCGTCCCGCCGTTCTTGGGATCACCGAGCAGCGCGCGGTACTCGTCGACCTTCGCGGTGATGCCTCCGGTGGCGCTGATCGCCGTGGCGGCCGGGATGTCCGGTGGCGCCGCGGGAGAGTTGTTGTCGTCACATGCTGCGGCGATGCCCGCGATCGCCAGCGCGGCCAGTACACGAGCTCTGTATCTCATTGCTGCTTTCCTCCCAGTTTGAACGAGTCACGACCACGCTCCGGGAATCGGAGCCGTTTCTGCGCCGGCGTACGGGCCCAGGCGCTGTGGTTCGATATGCGTGTCGAAGCTAGGAAACGACGCGTGGCCGTCCCATCGGCGCGGGGCTGAGTAAGCCTTCGTCTTTCGTCTGAGTACGCCGTCGGTGGGAGACCTACAGAAGCGGGCGGTAAGTGAGGGGCTAGCGGATCAGTCCGTGTTGGGCGGCATACCGAACGAGGTCGGCGTTAGTGGTGGCATGCATCTTCTCCAGCAGGCGGGCGCGGTAGGTACTGATCGTCTTCGGGCTGAGCCGCAGATCGGCGGAGATCTCCTTGACGGTGCGCCCGGAGCCCAGCAGGCAGAGGACTTCGTACTCCCGATGAGAAAGCGCCTCGTGGGGTACCTGCCGGGCCCCCGCGGTCGCGAGATCGGCGGCGAGGCGCTCCGCGAGCGATGCGCTCACGTATCGGCCTCCACGATGGACCTTGCGGATGGCCTCGACGAGCTGCTCGGGCGAGTGGTCCTTCGTGAGATAGCCCGCGGCACCGGCGCGGAGGGCGCGCACCGCGTACTGGTCTTCGGGATGCACGCTGAGCACCAGGACGGCCACGCTCGGATGCTCGGACCGCAAGCGCTCGAGCACCTGGAGGAAGCCGGGACCCGGCATCGACACGTCGAGCAACACCACATCGGCCGGAAGGCGAGGGAGTACGGCGAGAAGCTCGTCGCCACTCACCGCTTCGCCGACCACCGCCAGCCCGGGATGGTCGGCCACGATGCGGCGCAATCCCTGACGGACCACCGGATGGTCGTCGGCGATAAGCAACCGGATCATGGCGTCCATCCGGGAAGAGAATAGCCCTGGAGTGGGAGGCGGATGGCGACATGCGTGCCCCGCCCCGGTGTCCCTTGAATCGCCAGGGTGCCGCCGCAGGCGATTGCACGCTCCCGAAGACCCACCAGCCCGAGCGACCGCCCACCGGCCACTTCCCCCGGCGCGATGCCACGGCCGTCGTCCCTCACGTCGAGCGCGAGATCGACCCGGCCCACCGTGAACGACACATCGACGCGGGACGCGCCGGCGTGCCGGGCCACGTTGGTCAGGGTCTCCTGCAGCATCCTGAACACCGCGGTGGCCCGCACGTCGTCGATCGACGCGCCGCTCGTCTCGACCCGGACGGTAGCGGCCACCCCTGTGCGGCGCTCGAACTCCTGCGCCTGCCACTCGATGGCGGCTACCAGGCCCAGGTGGTCGAGAACACTGGGGCGGAGGTCGGTGGCGATCCGCCGCACGGAGTCCATCGTTCCGTCGATGCGCGCCACCATCGACTGCACCCACTCGGACACCTCGGGCCGGTCCTCCACCCGGCGCTTGAGCCAGGCCAGGTCGATCTTGAGCCCGGTGAGCGCCTGACCCAGCTCGTCGTGGATCTCGCGGGCGATCCTGGTGCGCTCCTCCTCGCGCACGAGCAGCAGCCGCCCCGCCAGCGCCCGAAGCTCCGCGCGCGACCGCCGCGCCTTTTCCTCGGCCTCCTTGCGGTCCGTGATGTCCGTCGCCACGGCGAGCAGGCACGCCTCTCCCCCGACGTTGATCACCTCCGCGGAGATCGACGTCGTCTGCACGCGCCCATCGCGGAGCTGTCCGGCGAACTCGTAGTCACGAACCATTCCCTCGCGACTCACCTTCTCGACGAATGACCGGCGATGGGTAGAATCCGCCCACAGGCCGAGGCCCGGAGACGTCTTCCCAATCACCTTATCGCGGGTAAAGCCGTGGTCGCGAAGGAAGGTGTCGTTTACCTCGACGAATCGTCCCTCCGCCAGCGTGCTGATGCTGACCCTGAGCGGTGAGCTCCGGAACGCCTTGGCGAACTTGTCTTCCGAAAAGCGAAGCGCCTCCTCCGCGCGCTTGCGCTCGGTGATGTCACGCTGAATACCGAAGTGTCCGATGATTCGACGCTCCGCGTCGTACAGGCAGATGTAGTCGCCCTCGATCCAGATCGGCGTGCCGTCGAATTTGCGCTCGTGAGTCTCGACGTGGAGACGGCCCGCGTCGAACATCTGTTGCCACAGCGCCTTGCCGCGGGCGACGTCATGGGAGAACAGCGTTGCAGGCGTCTGCCCGATGAGCTGCTCGGCGCGGGCGCCGTACTGAGCCAGCATGGCGTCATTGATCTTGGTGATCCGCTCGTGCGCGAACACGTACTCGAGCGTCGCCCCGTTGTCCCCGCCGCCAGGCCAGCGCACGGGCTCGTCGAGCATCATGAAGAAGAAGCCGTCCAGGGACTGGGCAAAGAACAGCTCGAGGAGCTGCCTGCTCTCGAGCAGCGCCTCCCGCGACTGGCGCGCGTCGGTGACGTCGCGGAAGCTCCACACGCGTCCAACCGGCCGACCGGCGATCCGCTGGGGTTGGGAATAGCGCTCGAAGACCCGCCCGTCGTAAAAGCGAATCTCGTCGTAGCTGGATTCTTCGGGACGGGCGTAGAGCTGCGTCACTCGCGCGATGAAGGCGTCGCGGTCGCGGATCTGGTCGAGCACGAAATCGAGCAGATGGGCATCGCGGTCGCTGGCCGTCAATTCGTCGGGGATGTGCCAGAGGTCGAGGAAGCGCCGGTTGTAGCTGAGGATGTATCCCTGCAGGTCGACCACCAGAATCCCGTCTGCGGTCGACTCCAGGGTCGCATGGTGCATCGAGACCGCGCGCGAGTGGTCGGCCTCGGCGCGGCGCTCCACCGCCACGCTCCGCACCATGCGGTACGATTCCCTTCCTTCCCCGGTCGGAAGCGGTCCGCCCAGCACCTCCAGCGGCGGGGTGTCACCGTCCGATCCGACCAGCTCGTCGAACGGGCGCCCGAGGCACGCCTCGCGGCTGCACGCGACCAGCGCCGCCAGGCGCTCGTTGGCCCAGCGCACGCGGCCCTCGGCGTCCAGCAAAGCGAATCCCAGCGGCACGCTCTCGAGGACGGCCGCGAAGGCTTCGGAGGAGACGGAGCTGGGAACGATCATGGCCTGTTCGAAGGGGTAGCCTGCACTGTACCGCGTGGGCACCGGGCCGTCAATTTAGCAGCCAATCACTCACATAAAGTGGCAAGGCCGGCCGTGCGGGCACATCGGCCGGTGGCTGACGCCGGACGCCGCCTTTTCGGGGGTGGTGTAGGAAGGAGGACTACACGCGGTCCTGCGTGGTTCGACGGCGTTGAATCGCGAAGATGAACGCCGTCTTGTCGAGAGGCGATCCGAACGTGAGAAGGAGAGGTGTCCACCGAGAGACGTCGAGTCCCGCACCGCCGGCCTGGCGCTTGATGGGCCTCCTCACGATCGAAAAGGTGCTGCCCGCACTGGCGCTGCTGCGTGAACGGTTTCCGCTAGCGCGCGGACTCGGCCGCGGGTACCGGTCGGCGTGGCACGTCCCGCTTCACCGGTCCGTTTCTCGCCATGCTCGCGGCCACCACCCATGCGGCGGCAGCAATGGCCCAGGTGATGAGAAGCGCCGTCCACGGGAGGCGGGCGGTCGGCGCGGCCACAACGGCGGGGACCCAGACGAGGAGCGCAAAGAGAGTCAACATTGCCGCTTCCGCCGCCGCTGCCACGCGCGGAAGGATCGAGAACAGCACACCGAGACCGGAGGCGATCTGGCCGGCGCCCGTCAGATACGCCCAGCCGGTTCGGACCGGGAGCCAGGCTGGCACCAGGGCAGCGGTCTCGGCCGGATACACCAGGTGGGAAAGCCCGATCGGGCGCAGGGCGAGGCCGAAGAGCAGCTGCGCACTGCGGGTGCCGCCTGGGCCGGTGGCAATCTTCAACGCCGTGCCGTCTCGCAGATTCGCCAGCCTCGCAAAGAGCACCCATCCTCCCGCCGGGAGCGCGGCAATCTCACCAACACCCAGCCAGGTGGCCTCCATTCGCGGCATTTTCACCACCGCAGGGACCTTCAGCAGCATCCAGAGGAGGAGATAGGGAAAGAGGATGCGAACGGACATGGTGGCGCTCCTTCTGAACAGCAGCCCGATTCCTCCCGCGACCTCGATGATGGCTGCCGCATACGCGAAGGCGCCGCGCCAGGGAAGCCAGGCGGGGACCGGCTGCCACTGCAGGGCGAAATCGCCATAGACGAGGCCGAGAATACCGAGGCCGATCATGCCTGTCGCGAAAAGAATGCGGGTGGGTTCCGTGTCGCGGTCCATGCGTTCCCCTCGCCGGGTGAGGACTTCTGATCAGACCATTCGGTGAGCTAGTCTAAAGACGACGACGTGGCAGTCGGAAACACGAAGGTCAGTCCTTCACGGCAGCGGGAGGAGCGGCGTGGCCGATCGCGGCCGGGAGTTTCCCCGTGAACCAGCTCAGGCCTCCGCCGTCCTCGATCGCGACGATATCGGCCAGGCTGACGCCCCGACTGACGATCGCAGGCCCTGAAACACGCCGGTACATTTCCACATCATCGAGCACGAGGGGCGTCGACAGATCGTGCGTGTGCAGTAGTGCCTAGGTGGGCTGCTGCTCGCCAGGGATTTGCGCCGAAGCTTTGCGGTCTGGATGGGGAAGCTGGGATACCGCGGAGCCGCGTAAGCTCTACATGGGGGCATGCCGCGGGCGATATTCTCGAACTTGTACGAGCGGCGCGAGCTGGACGCTTGGCTGCTGGAGGATGCTGGACGGCTCAATTGGCTACTTGGAAGGCTGGAGTGACGCGCGAGGGCGTTGCGAAGAGTGTTCCTGCGGTCCCCCGACAATCCCCCCGACACATCGAATCACGTCTTGCTAACTCCAGTGCGCCGCCTCAGAATCGAACTGAGAACCTAGTGATTAAGAGTCACTTGCTCTGCCAATTGAGCTAGCGGCGCCAATACTCATAGCCCCAAGGGGAGTCGAACCCCTCTCTGGACCTTGAAAGGGTCCCGTCCTAACCGATAGACGATGGGGCCGGCCACCCGCACTGCACCATAGCGCTAACGGGATTCGAACCCGTGTTTGGGCCTTGAGAGGGCCCCGTCCTAGTCCCCTAGACGATAGCGCCGGGACACACAGGCGGCTCACAGCTCCTCGGCTCACAGCCCGCTCTGCAGCGACACGACCGCCGCCGCACAGGCCCGGCAGGACTCGAACCTGCAACCCCCGGTTTTGGAGACCGGTGCTCTACCACTTGAGCTACGGACCTTTGCACCAGCCCCGCGCGGCGTGCCGCCGGCGATGACCGGGGACCTACCAGGGGTGGCTGACGGGAATTGAACCCGCAACCTCCGGAGCCACAGTCCGGCGCTCTAACCAATTGAGCTACAACCACCACGGGAAGCCGTCGGCCCCGTTACCGAGCGGTGAAACTATCGTCCCGGAGGGCGCCGGGTCAAGGCCAGAATCGTGCCGCCAGCGCCTCTGTTTGAGGCGAAAACACGACCTCCTTGCCATCGAGCGATGCCACCGGCACCACCCCTCTCACGGCGTTGGCCACGAACGCTCCCGCCGCAGGCAACTCGTCGGGTGCCGCCCGGCGCTCCTCGATGGTCCCCGCTATCTCCTCGAGCCGCGCGCGAGCCACGCCAGGCAGCACACCGAACTCGAGAGGGGGAGCGCAGAGCTTCCCCTCATCCCACCAAAGCAGGCTCCAGATGGCGGTCTCCGCCACTTGCCCGCCCACCGTGAGCAGCAGGGCATCGTCGGCGCCGGCCTCCTTGGCCTCCGCCAACGCTCGGTCGAAACGCTCCCGGTCGACGATCTTGTGAGGATACGCCCGATGGACCAGCTTGGAGGTCAGGAGCCGCACGGGCGCGGTGCTCCCGACGGACCGCTCCCCGGTGACGACACCGCGCCGGCTCACCAACAGGCGGTGTACCCGGTCGGTTCCTCCCTCCGGCGTCGGAAGATCGTGGGGAATCGGAACGCCGAGCGCGCGGCAGCTCGTGGCCAGGCGCCGGACGTGCAGATACCAGAGAGGAGCGGCGCCGTTCCGCATCCGCACCGTCTCGATCAACGTGTCCATGCTCCAGCCTCCTGTCGCACGCCGGCGGAGCGCGCGTCCGCCATTGCCTTGACCGTCGTGGCTCCGAGTATCATGGCGCCCCCCGCCAGCGCCCACGCCCCCGGCCGCTCGCCCTGAAACACCCAGGCCCAGACCGGGTTGAGCGCCGGCTCGATGAGCAGGATCAGCGAAGCCTCGAGCGCCGTGATCGATCGGAGCGCGGCGGTCACGAAAAGGTACGCGACGGCGATCTGGAAGACACCCAGGTAAATGATGAGCCCCCAGTCGCCCGGCGAATGAGCCCCGAACGGCCACGCCATCGGGAGTGAGACCAGAAAGGCGATGACGTTGCCGACCGCCACCGCCGAGACGGCCGACCCATGCCGGCCTCCGCTCGATCCCATCCACCGAAGCCCACACACTGTCAGAGCCCAGAAGAACCCGCTGACCAGGGCGAGAAGGTTGCCGCGCACGGGGTAGGGCGCGGTTGCGATCGGCTGATCCACACCGATGAAGAACAGCCCGAGCCCCACGGCTATGACCGCCATGAACCCGACGTCCTTGCGTCTCACCGGCTCCTTGAGCAACCATGGGCTGAGGACGAGGAGGTACAGCGGCGCCGTGGATTGGAGGTAGATCGTGTTGGCGGCGGTGGTCAGTCGGTTGGCCAGCACGAAGAGCGTGAGACAGGTAGCGTAGGCAACACCGACAAGGACCGTTCGCCACGTCCAGCCGCGTCGCGCCTCGCGGCTGAGCAGGAGGATGGCCACGGCGGCGACGCCCGATCTGAGACTCGCGATCTGCCACCCGGTAAATTCCGCCGCCTTGATCGCCGCACCGCCGGTCGAGAACAGGACGGCGGCCGCGATGAGCTGCAGACGGGCCAGGGTGCGCGAGGTCATCGGGCGCGGCCGCGCCCTGCCTTCTTGTCCTGGAGCTCCTTGTCGGGCGCCACCTGGGCGTAGCTGAGCAGCGCCACGAACAACACTCCTCCGATGGCATTGCCGATCACCGTGGGCAGGACGAAGCCCGACAGCATCGAGCCCAACGGCACGCCCCCCGCGGCGCTCAGGTAGAACCCCTCGACCGACCCTGCGATCGAGTGCCGGAAGCCGAGGGCCGAGATCGGCGCCGTGCAGAGCCAGACGAGCACCACCTGCGCGCCGGTCGATCGCGTCGCCGCGAGCAGCCATCCCAGAAGCGCGATGAGCCACCCCGCGAACACCGCACGGTAGAGCAAATATCCGAAATCTCCCGCAACCGCCTCGTGCGCGATCCGCAGCAGTTGCGGATCCAGCTCCGCCGAGACCATCGGCGTGCGCGCCAGCGCCGTACCGAAGATGGCCGCCCCGACCAGGTTGCCGACGAGGAGCAGTGCCCAGAGCCGGAGCAGCGCGTAGAGCGTCTCACGGTCCCTGCGCTCCAGCAGCGGCATGACCGGCTGGAGAGTATTCTCGGTGAACAGCTCACTCCGCGAGATGATGACGAAGATGAACCCCAGCGGATAGGCCGCCGCGGTCGCGGCCCGTCGGTAGGGCGCCGACACGAGACTCGAGGTAAAGGCGCTGGCCAGAAAGCTGAACCCGATCACGAGACCCGAGGCCACCGCCGACCAGAAGAGTGCCGACGCCGGACGCAGCATCTCCTTCTCGGCCGGCGCCACGATGTTTTCGTGGATTTCGAGCGCGGTGAGACGGGTACCTTTCTCGGGTCCTTCCGCCCCTTCCTGCTTGCCTTGGGCCGGTGCCTTGCGCCGCTTCACGTCTTCGTCTCCCCGTCGGCACCCGGGACATCCACCTCATCGCCGACCACATCCTCGACGTACAACAACTTCACCGGCACCATGATCGTCGCCAGCAGCGGGACCGCGACGAGGAGCCCGAGAAAGCCGAACACCGTCGCCATGAGCGCCTGATTGAGAATCGTGAGCACCGGCGGCAGGCTCAGCGAATCCTTCATGAGCAGCGGGATCAGCAGGTGTCCCTCGGCCTGCTGTATGACGGTAAAGGTGATCGCGACGGTGATCGCCTTCTGCGGGCTGTCGAGCAGCCCCATCGCGATGGCCGGAACCGCTGCGGCGATCGGGCCGACGAAGGGAATGAACTCGAGCAGTCCGGCTATGATCCCGAGAGCGACCGCTCCGCGGATGCCGATCAGCGTCAGCACTCCGGCGGTAACCAGGCCGATGACGACCATGGCGATGAACTGGGTGACGAGCCACCGTCGGAGTGCGAACGCGACCGCGCTCAGCACCTCACGCGCCCGTGACCTGCTCCGGTGCGGAAAGAGATGCATGAGGCCGCGCTGATACAGGTCGGGATCGATCGCGACGAACAACGTGATGAAGAGGACGAGGATGGCCCCGCCCAGCGCCGCGAGCGTGGACGAGAATACCGCGAAGAATGCGTGACCGAACGTCCCGATCTGGCTGGTCAGCTCACTCGCCGCCGGCTGCCTGGCCGGGGCGGCGGCAGGCTTCTTCGCCTCGGCCTTCGGCGCGGTGGCCGAGTCGGAGAGCATCTCCGTCACTCCCCCGACCTTGGTCTCTACCCAACCGCGGACCTTGCCGATCACCTGTGGCACCTGGCTCTGAACTTCGCGAACCTGCCTTGTCACCTGCGGCGCGGCGATGCTGCCGAGGCCCGCAATCGTGCCGAGAACGAGAAGGAGAATGAGCGGAGCTGCTAACGCCCTCGGAACCCCGAATCGCTGGGCCTTGTCTGCCGCCGCCGCGAGGGTCAGACCGAACAGCACGCCGATGAAAGCGAGAAAGACGACTTCCTGCGCTACCCAGAGAAGCTGGAGCGCCAGGTAGACACCCGCGACGATGGCGGTGACCCGAAGCACATCCGACGATCGCCAGGCGTTCGAGGTTCTGGTTGGCATTTAACCCTTCGGGGTTTCGACGTCGGCGAGATATACCTCTCTACGCACAGGCCGGAAGCCCCGCTGAACATAGTTGGGCAAGGCAGCGGGGTGATCGAGGGTGCACGTGTGAAGCCAGACCTTCGACGGCTCGAACGACCATGCTCGCCGTACCGCTTCGGTGAGCAGATACTTTCCCCAGCCCCGCCCGAAATATTCCGGCAGCAGCCCGAAGTAGGCGATCTCCATCGAGCCGTCGTCGTGCCGCTTGAGCTCGAAGTAACCGGCCGGCGCCGCCTCCGCGCTCAGCAGCCAGAGCGAGATGGCGGGATCGGCGAGATGCAGGCGAACGGTCTCGTCCGACCATGAGAGCCTTTCCCGCCAATGAAAGGCGCGGCCGACTTCGGCATAGAGAAAACGGAAGAAAGAGACGGGGCACGCGCCGATCCGTTCGATGCGCGGACGACGTACTGGAGCGGGCGCCGCCTCGAGCTGTTCGGGCGAGACCATCTCGAGATACGTGCGGGTGACCTGCACGGGCGGCATGGGGGGATTGTAGTCTTACCCGGCAAGCTCCTCCAGCCCCCGGAACAGCTCCAGCGATGCCGGATTGGCGAGCGCATCGGCGTTTACCACCGGTCGCCCGTGGATCACCTCGCGTACCGCCAGCTCGGTGATCTTGCCGCTGATGGTGCGCGGGATGTCGGCGACCTGCAGGATTTTTCGTGGGACGTGGTGCGTGCTGGCCTGCTCGCGAATCCGGCCGCGGATTCGCTCGCGAAGCGGCTCGTCGATCGTGAGGCCCTCGCGGAGCCGGACGAAGAGCACGATCCGGACGTCGCCCTGCCACTCCTGCCCCACCACCAGGCTCTCCAGTACCTCGGGCAACTGCTCGACCTGACGATAGATCTCGGCAGTGCCGATGCGCACCCCGCCTGGGTTGAGCGTCGCGTCGCTCCGGCCCAGAATCACCAGTCCGTCGTGCGCAGTGACCCGAGCCCAGTCTCCGTGACGCCAGACGCCGGGAAACCGCTCGAAGTACGCCGCATGATACACCGCCCCGTCGGCGTCGTCCCAGAAGGCCACCGGCATGCTCGGGAAGGGACTGCTGCAAACCAGCTCGCCGTCGCGCTCGCGCACCGGCGTTCCCTTCTGGTCGAACACTTCGACGGCCATGCCGAGCCCCCGGGTCTGCAGCTCGCCTCGCCACACCGGTCCGATGGGGTTGCCGAGCGCGAAGCACGAAACGATGTCGGTGCCGCCGCTGATGCTGGCGAGATGGAGATCGCGCTTGATGGCGCGGTAGACGTAGTCGTAGCTGTGCGCGGCGAGCGGACTGCCGGTCGACAGAATGGCGCGCAACGCGCCCAGGTCGTGCGTCTTTGCGGGCTCCAAGCCTTCCTTTTCTGCCAGCGCCAGATACTTCGCGCTGGTTCCGAACACGGTCACCCCCTCGGCGGCGGCCATGTCCCAGAGTATCGAGGGAGGCGCAAGCGGCGCACCGTCGAAGAGCACCACGGTGGCCCCCGCGCCAAGGCTCGAAACCATCCAGTTCCACATCATCCAGCCGCAGGTGGTGAAGTAGAAGATGCGGTCGTCCCGTGTGAGGTCGGTATGAAGGACGAGCTCCTTCAGGTGCTGCAGCAACGTGCCGCCGGCTCCGTGAATCATGCACTTGGGAAGACCGGTGGTACCCGACGAATACATGATGTAGACGGGATGGTCGAACGGCAGCCGCTCGAAGCTGGGGGAGGCACCACGATGCGGAGCGATGAAGTCGTTCCAGTCGACGGCGCCGGGCACGGCCTCGATGTCGGGTCGCTCGTGCAGGCAGGGCACCACGACGACCCGCTCGATGCCCGGGATTCGGGCGCGCACCTCGCGGACTCGGGCGAGGCAGTCGATCTCCTTGCCGGCGTACCGGTAGCCGTCGGCGCAGAAGAGGACGCGTGGCTGGATCTGCCCGAATCGGTCGAGCACCCCGTTGGCGCCGAAGTCGGGCGAGCACGACGACCAGATCGCGCCCACGCTCGTCGTCGCAAGCATGGCCACGATGGTCTCGGGCAGGTTCGGGAGAAAGCCCGCCACCCTGTCGCCCACACCCACCTTCAGCGCGCCGAGGGCAGCCGAAGCTGCTGCCACCTCCGTCCGAAGCTGCCGAAACGTCAGGCGCCGCTGGCGGCCCCGCTCGTTCCAGAAGATGATGGCATCACGATCGTCATCATGCCGGAGAAGGTTCTCGGCGAAGTTGAGCCGGGCGCCGGGAAACCACCGGGGGCCGAGCACCGGATCGGGTGGCGCCATACGATCGAGCCCGACGACGACTTCGTCCCAGGGTGGCCGCCCCGGCCGTTCTTCGGCAATCACGCCGCACGACTCCCATACTTCGGGCCAGAAGGCGTCGGAGTGGGAGATGGACCAGTTGTAGAGGGATGGGAAGTCGGAGACCGACGGGTGCTTCTGTCGTACCCTTTCGATGAACGCCGTGAGGTTCGCGCGCGCGATGCGTGCTGCGCTGGGCGTCCAGATAGGCTCTTCCAGCGGTATCCTCAGCTCGTCGGCGGATTGAACTGCGCGTGCTGCGCGTCGAGCCACGACTTGTGGTATTCCGCGTCTTCGATCGTGAGGGCCGGCTTGGCCACCTTGAGCGGCCGGAAGCTGTCCATCATGACAGCCAGCTCGTCGGTATACTTGGCGCCGATGCTCGCTTCTGCCCGGCCCGGATGCGGTCCGTGCGGAATCCCGTCGGGATGGTGGGTGATGCTTCCGAACTCGATACCCTTCCGGCTCATGAACTCGCTCGATGCGTAGTACAGTACTTCGTCGGAGTCCACGTTGCTGTGGTTGTACGGCGCCGGCACCGCCTCGGGGTGGAAGTCGTAGGGGCGCGGACAGAAGCTGCAGACGACGAAACCGTCGCCCTGGAAGGTCTGGTGCACCGGGGGCGGCTGATGGACCCGGCCCACGATGGGCTCGAAGTCGTGGATGCTGAACGCCCAGGGATAGAAATATCCGTCCCATCCCACCACATCGAACGGATGGTGGTCGAGCACGATCTCGTTGAGTCCGTCGTATTGCTTGACCAGGATCGGAAAGTCTCCCCGCTCGTCGTGCGTACGAAGCGCCGACGGACGCCGAATGTCGCGCTCGCTGTAGGGAGCGCCCTCGATGAGCTGGCCGAACTCGTTGCGGTACCGCTTGGGCCAGCGCACGTGCCCCCGGCTTTCCATCACGAGCAGCTTGGTAGGCTCGCCCGACAAGTCGAGGCGCCAGCGGTGCAGAATGCCCCTATGAATCACGACGTAGTCGCCCTGTCCAAAGGGCAGGTCGCCGAACACCGACTCCAGCGTTCCGCTTCCCTTGCTCACATACACCAGCTCATCGCCCTGCGCGTTACGGTAGAAGTGCGCGTCGTTCTCGTCGGGCTCCACGTACA
>JBBRGF010000048.1:0-18970 GCA_038240975.1 Gemmatimonadales bacterium | reverse complement strand
CTTCCATGCCGAGCAGGGAGGCCAGTCGCTTCTTCTTGTAGCCCCGCTGGATGTGGGCAGCCGAGAGCGCCAGCATCATCCGGTCGGGGTAGCTGGCGATCATGCGCCGGGCGATGTCGAACTCCTCGAGCTGCACGCGCGCGAAACCGCTGTCCTTGATCTCGCCCGGGATGTAGATCGACCAGAACTGCGCCGCCACCTGACCTTCGGCGAGGCGTGCGAGATCGGTGTGGCCTGGTGTCCTGGCGCGCAGGTCGTAGGCCTTCACGTCACGCGGCGCGGTCTTCGATTCACGGATCTCCCACGGGAGATCGTTGTGGCCGTCGATGAGCGGCGTGGAGCGAAGCAGCTTGCGGGCGTGCTCCAGCGCGGCATCAGGAGCAGTCCCGGAAGTCTGGGCGCCGCCCGGGGCCGGATTGGCGATTGACATGAGGCCGAGGAGAAGGAGGAGTAGGCGAGGCCGGACGCGGAGTGGGAGCACTGGGTCATGCCTTTCGATGAATCTGGATCAATGCGGGGCTGGAGATGAATTCAGGGCAGATCGTGCGGTCGTACTCGTACGGCCCTCCGGTTTCCGCGTCGGTCCACGGAAAGCCGCGGCAGACCGCAGGATAGTAGGGCATCCCGTGGATGGAGCAGACATTGTCGCGAAGAAAGACGCAGCGGCCGCCGCGTCTCCTCGTCCGCCATTCTCCCCACCGCGTTCGATACGCCACCGACTCGCCGTGCGCCCGGATGAGCGCGAGCGCCTCGTCGTCACTCAGCGTGACGCCGTAGGAGCAGCAGGCGGACAGATGGGGACATGGAAAGCATGGCAGCGGCGGAAAATCGCGCATGCGGCAAATTAGCGATTCGTCTTGCCGCGTGGCAGGTCCGGCCTGAGCAGCAGCGTGACGACTTCGTGTCTACCGGCCGCGAATCGCACGGTGCGCCGGTCAGGATCGACCGGCAGCGGCGTGCCGGCGCGCTCGTCGGCACGCACGCGCTCGGCCGAAGCGACGGCGAACGGCGCTCGACACCACCCTCCCGACGCGGCATCGAGGGAGTTGTAGCACCGCACCACCACTCCGTCACCCGCATCGACGGGCTTGAGCGCGGAGAAGACGATCCCATTGCCGCCGAGGCGAAGATCGATCGGCGTGATGTCGAGCGGCGAGGCCTGCCTCAGCCAGACGGCGCGGGGCGGCACGAAGACGTCTTCCCAGAGCGCGGGGATAGCGACTCCGCTTCGGACCTGTGGCCGCTGCACCGGCGAAAGCGCGAGCTGCAGCCGCTCGGCCCCGATGCCCTGCGCCTCCGGCGTGGCGGCCGGCCAGCCGGCGTTGCCGGGGCGCGTCGCGAGGTCCTTTCGAGAGAGCTGGCCGACGGATCGAAACATCGTCACGAGAAGGTCGCCCGCGGTGGTGAGCTCGTACTCGAAGAAGCCGGGAGCGAAGACGGCCAGGCCGCGGACAGCGTTCGCATTCGCCACGAATCGGTGGGCCGGTGCGGTGGCGACGGGTGTCTCCAGCGGATATCGCGCGGCATCCACCGAGACCGCCCCCCTGGCCTCGCTGCCGAACGCCGCTCCCGCCACAGCGGCGACTCCCGCGACGCCGGTCGGAATTCTGAGGCGCAGGCGGTGGTCGGTCGCCCGGTTGTCGATCTCGGCGGTAATGCGGAGGCACGGCGACCCCTCGTGAAGCGTCAGCACCATTCTCACACCCGTACGGCCGGTGCTCCGCCGAATCTCGCCCGTCACCTCCAGCGCGCCCACCAGCGGTCCTTCGGCGAGCACGCGCACACCGGCGCCCCCCAGGCTCACGATGCGGTCGCGCGCGGGAGGGGCATACGAATACGTATCGCCGGCGTCGCCGCCGGACTCGAAGCGCAGCAGGCCGTCGTAGCGCTCCCCCGATGCCCGATCGTGGAGCACCGCCGTGCCGTCGCTCCGCACCGACAGTTCCACCATGTCATTGCTGAGCGCGCCGGCTCGCGTGCGGACCTCTCCTTGCGCGCGGGCCTTGCCACGGGACACGGGCGCCAGCGACGCCACGGAAAACCCCTCGAGCTCCGGAGCGCGAAAGGCGACGCGCACCACGCCCACGTCGTCCTGATCGGGATAGTGTCGGGCCGAATCCAAGCGCTCGTGCGCCCGGCTGAAGCCGAGGACCTGAACCGGAATCGGCCCCGAAGGTCCTTCGAGCGCAATCGGACGGAAAGGCCTGCCCTTGCGGACAACGCGGCCACCCGGCGGGCCGACGAGCACATCCCCGACGAACCAGGTCAGGTCGGCGACGACCACCCCGCCTCTGCTCCGCGCCGCCGGATTCCAGAGCAGCAGCCTCGGAGCCGATTCGGCGGGGTCGTCTCGCGCCCTGTCGGGGTCGTTGCCCGAGAGCGCGTCGAGCGACAGGCGCGCCACTTCCCGCGCCATCAGCTCGGCGTCTTCGATTCGCGCCGCCACGCGCCGCGCGACCTCATCGGACGTGCAGCCGCCGATCGAGTCGTGAAACTGCGATCGGAGAAGGGTGCGCCAGGCCTCGCGGAGGACGCCGGTGGGAGTCGCGAGACCGAGGCCGGCGGCGAGCGCGGCGAGCGGCTCCGCCACGCGCTCGAGCCAGAGCTCCGCCTCCGAGTGACGTCGCTTGAGCCCCGCGCGGGTGCCGTGCACGCCCTGGAGGGTCCAGGTGTAGCCGTAGGACCAGCGCAGCTCGCCACGCAGCGCCGGCACCAGCGCGGCTTCGGCCCCGGCCGCATCGAGATATTCATCGAGCCGCGAGATCCTCACGCTCGCGTCGGGCTCGAGCTCAGAGATCAGCTCGCGAAGGCGGCAGAGAGCGGGATGGACGGCGTGATGGTCGGCGCCGACGAACACGGCCACGTGCGACGTTCGCGCCCGCGCAACCAGGTTAGAGCGGAGCCTGGCCCAGGCGGCGGGAAGCTTTCGGGGGTCGGCCGGAAGGTCCATCCCTGCCTCGTAGCCTTGCGGAGGCAGATGATACAGCAACACCGATTGCCCGTCGCGCCCGAACCAGCGAAAGAGGTCGCCGTCGAGGGCGTCGCCGCCGAGCCCGCGCCAGAGCACCCCGCCGCCGATCCCAAACTCGCGAGCAACCGTGGGCCATACGGCCGGGTGGCCGAAGGCGTCCGGCGAGTAGAGCACATTCGAGCGCCCTCCCACCCCCTCGGCGTCGCGGGCACCGGCGAGCAGGTTCCGAACCAGCGACTCGCCCGACGGCACCTGCTCGTCGGCGAGGACGTACCACGGCCCGACCTGAAGCCGCCCTTCGCGCACGAGGTGTCGGACCGCATCGGCTCGTTCGGGACGGACCCTGAGATAGTCCTCCACGAGCACCGTCTGCCCGTCGAGCAGAAAGCTCCGGATGCACGGCTCCGCCTCGAGCCGGGTGATGAGATCGTCCATCGCAGGAACGAGCCGCGCGACGAACGCCGCGCGCGGCAGGTACCACTCACGATCCCAATGGGTGTGGGCGATGAGGTGAAAGGTCTGCCGCTTCACTGGCCTCCACCCAGCGAGAGTATCAAGTGGCTGGCCGCCGCGAAGCGGGCGCGATCGAGCAGCGAGGCGACGGACCGACGGGGCACCTCCATGTGGCCGTCGCCCGACATCGTCAGCTCGACGACGTCGGCGCCCGGGCCGAACCACCTGGCGCTCGGCTCCACGTCCGAGGGGTAGACGAACCCCGGAAGGCTCGCGGCGGCGATGGCAGCCTGCGAGCCGAGGCCCGATTCGGGCATCGTCCCTGCCCAGAGCCGCACCCCTGCTTCGGTCCCGAACTTGGCGATCCGGCAGGCCTCGGTGAGCCCGCCGACGCGGTGCACCTTGAGATTCCAGACGCGCGGCCCTCCGAGCTCGAGAATCTGCCGTGCCGCGCGGGCGTCGCGCAGCGTCTCATCCACGCACACGGGAGTCCGCAGCTCCTTGTCGAGCTGCGCGTGACCGACCAGCTCGTCGGGCGCGAGCGGCTGCTCGAAGTAGAGCAGTTCCGTCTCGTCGATCGTGCGGAGAGCCGCTTCGTCGCGGGGCCACTCGTACGCGCCGTTGGCATCGACGGTGAGTGGCAGGCCGCTGCCCGCCAGCGCGCGCGAGGCCGCCTCCACCGGGACGGCATCCCAGTCCGGCGCCACCTTGATCTTCACCCGGCGATAGCCCTTGGCCACCGCCTCATCGATCCAGCGGCAGAGTGTGGCGGGCGACCGGTCGGCGGGGATGCCGAGCGCGACGCCGCAGGCGATGGTCGCCGCGGGCTCGACCCCCAGCCACTCGGCCACGAGCGCGGCGAGTCCGGTGCCTCGCCGGCAAGCGATGAGATCCCACACGGCGGTGTCGAGCGCCGATCGTGCAAACGGGTTTCCCCTGATGCCGGCGCGAATCAATTCGTCGGCGGCGTCGGGTGACTCGACGTCGCGGCCAACCAGTCGGGGCATCAGCACGTCAGTCAACAGGTGCCGTGCGCCCGCCAGCGTCTCCTCCGAATAAAAGGGAAGCTCGAACGGCGGCGCCTCGCCCCAGCCGACGTTGCCTTCGCCGTCGTGCAGAGCGACGACGAGCGACCGGCGGTTACGCATGACGCCGCCGGAGATGGCGAACGGCTCCAGCAGCGGCAGTGAAAGATCGAACAGCTCGATCTTCTGGATCCTCACTTCGGCCCTCGCGCCGTGTGCATGGCGGACACGTCGAGAAAGTGCAACTCGCCCTGGCGGCGTTCCAGCTGTCCGGCACGCTCCAGCTCGAGCATCCCGGCCACGAGGCCGTCGGAGGGATCGAAGAGGAGCGCGTGCAGAGCGCGCTCCGGGCGCGAGCCCGCGAGGGCGGGATATTCTCCGAGCGGGAGCTGAAAGAAGGTGTGCACCTGGACGCATTCGCATCCCGCCTTCGCGTACTCGAGCGCCATCCGCCCCGAGCAGACGTTGCCCGTCCCCGCGAGAGCGGTGCCGGTGTGCGGCCGCGCGGCGAGCACGCGCAGATTGCGGTCGCTGAGATCGTACCCGCCGTAGGCCGCCTTCGCCGTCGGGTCCCATAGCCGGTTGAAGCAGACGAGCGAGTCGGCATCGGTGGCGGCAGCCAGCATTTCCAGCTGAAACTCGTCGTCGAAGCGGGCGTTCATCAGCTTGAGCGCGAGCCGAACCGGGATGGCTCCCGCCCCCGCGCGTATTCTGCCCGGCACCTCGCGAAGCCAGCGCAGTATTCGCGGCCGTTCGTCGGCGAGAGCGTCGCCGGCGAGAGTGGGCGAGAAGTCCTTCTCGATGGGCAGCGGCTCGCCGCCCCAGGCGCCGGCGATCCTGCCGATGGTGTGGCGATACTCATCCTCCCGGAACGCCTCATCGGTGTGAGGCAGGTGCAGCTTGGCGGAGGGCACCACGACCATTCTGCCGGCTCGGGTGAGATCGGCGCCGGCGCGCACCAGGGCGAGGTAGTCGTCGAACGAACGATCCCATCCGCGGCCCTTCCACGTGACGGTCCACCCCGGTCTTCCGAGACGTGAGTCTCGGCGCTCGACGCGCATCCGCGTCTCGTGAATCGCCCACGCCTCCATCGATCGGCCGCCCGCGGCATCCTCGGCGATCACCGTCTTGAGCACCACGAACGCCACGCCCGCGGCGACGTCGGCTTCCAGCTGATCGGGATTGAGCGAGAGCTGTCCGGATCCCTTGCCGATCGGGTGCGGAAGGGAGTAGCCGAGGTACCGGGCCGTCAGGTTGACCCCGTACGTCTCCCTGATGTGGCCGGCGACGTCGCCGGGCAGACCGCCCTTGAAGCGCTCGAAGTCATGCTCCAGGCGAGCGGACATGCCCCACCATTCGCTCGACGGCGTGCCGCTCCGCCTGCGGAAGAGCCGGACCCCAGGGATCGTCGAGGGAGCCGGGGGGAAGCGCGCCATCGGCAGCGGCGGCCCAGAGCATCCGGCGGATGTAGCCCTCCATGGGCTCGACGAAGGTCACCTGGGAGAAGGCGTCGCAGGTCGCCGACAGGCGTATGAACCGTCCCCAATCGCCTTCGGCGTAGGACCGGAGCAGCTCGGCCTGCACGTCCGGCAGCGCCGCGCCCATGCCGACGAGCGCCACGCGGGCGCCGAGCATGAGGGAGTAACCGAGGAAGCGGTCTTCGCCGGTGATGAGCAGCTTGCCCGGGTGGCTTCGCATCACCGCGCCGATCCGCTGAAAAGTCATGACCGAATCGAGCGTCGCCACCTTGATGCCGACGATACCGGGAATGTCGAGAATGGCGTGGAGCGTCGCATCGTCGTAGGCCACTCCGCCGGCGGCCTCGTAGAGATAGAAGGCGATCCCCGGGAGCTCGCGGCTCAGCCTCGTATGGTGTGCGACGGGATCGGTGCGCTCGGGAAAGATGAGCAGTGCGTCGGCGCGGCCGCGCCGGGCCTCGATGGCCGAGGTGATGTCCCGGACACCGGCCACGACGACCTTGGCGGGTATCGCCTCGCGCCACGTCTCGAGAACGATGTGACGCTGCTCCGCGGTGAGATGGGGGCCGCGTCCGGTATGGGCCCACACGGCCACCCCCGCCACCGGCTGGCGCGCCATCCATTCCGCGTACGCGCGCTGCGCGTCGGCGTCGATCTCCGCGCCTCGGAACGGGACCGGCACCGCCGGAACCAGTCCCCACTCGAGCCGCTCGACGAGAGAGGGCATCAGCTCACCAGGCCAATCCACGGTGATACTCCCGCAGGTATCGCTGCTCGTCGATGATGATCCGGAGCGGCACCCCGGCGCTCAGATGGACCGCGACATCCTGGCCGAATACCCGCAGGACCGTTCCCTCCACCTTCGCCTCCCCGCCGCGCCGGAACCGCACGATGCCGTTGACCGGATCTCCGGGCGCGCACGTCTCGCCGCCGGTAAGGCGGAATCGCATTCCCTGCTCCGAGATGTCTACCACCTCGCGCTCGACGACGCCGGCGACGAACAGCGGGCGCGCGGAGGTCGGATACACGATCCGGAAGTGGTCGCGCGCGTGTGGCCAGTCCATCAGGCAAGGCGCCCGGCGCGAAGCGCCTCGGCGTTGCCCGACTCGATCGCGGCCCGATCGTGGGGCGACAGATCGAGCAGGTCGAGCTTGGCGCCGGCATTCTCGGGGATCCGGAGCGGCTGGCCGGTGCCGAGTACGAAGCGCTCGTGTCCGACGGTGGCGAGCAGCGTCTGCAGGTGATCTTCGGGCGGACCCCATACCCAGCAGATATCCCACCAGATCCGCGAAGCTTCCTCCACGGTCGACCCGAAGTGCACCTCTTCGATGAAGGGCCGGTCGGCATGCGTCACGAGAAGCCGCAAGCGGCGATCGCTGCGGATGAGGGCGCGGACGGCGGAGGCGGGCAGCTCGGCGGCGCGATCGTTCGGATGCCGCTGGCGCGCGTCCTCGAGCCGCACCGCCAGCGCCAGCGGAAGGTCTGCGCTGGCGCAAGCGACGGCAAGCTCGTGCATGGCCCGCCCCGACGGATCGATGGCGTAATAGGCAGGATCGCAGCGGACCGCCGGCGCCGCGGCCGCCCGGGCGCTCTCGAGCACATCGCGCCAGCCGGCCAGACCCGGATGCACCGCGGGCACCGGCCGAAGGCGCGGCAGCCGGCGCGCGGTGTCGAAGAGCCACGCATTCCCCCCGGCGGGGTCTCGCCAGAACACTCCGGGCAGGTGGGTGACCCACGCTTCGTCGATGCCGACGCGATCCATCGCCGCAATCAGGGCCTCGGGTGACGTACCGGGAACCCGGCGGAACGGGTACGCACCGACGAAAGCATTGACGTCGATGCGCATCAGTCGGAGGGAAAGGCGCCGGAAGGAAAGATTCGCACTGCGTTGCCGCAACGCACGAGCTCGAGGTCGGGGGGCGAGAGGAGGCTCTCGAGACGGCGGAGCTTGGCCCACCCCGTCTCGATGGTAAGATCGCATCCCCACAGCAGGCGTGACACGCCAACCGCCTCCACACACGCCTCCAGCATTCCACCGTCGACACCGCTGCCCGACAGATCGACGAACACGTTGGAATGTGCACGAACCACGGGAAGGCTCTGGAGCCAGTCCCCCCCACCGCCGATGTGGGCGAGCACGAACCTCACGGCCGGATGCCGGGCCGCCAGGTCCACCAGCTCCCAGGCGTCGGAGGCCTCCTGTCCCGTGTATTCGCCGCGCCGGCTCTGCCACACATGATGGAGCACCGGGACCCCCCGCTCGGCGGCAAGGCGGCAGATGGCATCGAGGAGCGGATCGTTGGCGCGGCGGCTGGCGGCCAGCTTGATCCCGATCATGCCCGCACCGAGACAGCGTTCGATTTCCGCGAGTGCCTCCGCCGGATAGTTGGGGTTGACCGCCACGTAGCCGCGAATGCGCGCGGGATGCTCGCGCTGCAGGGCAAGCAGGGCGTCGTTGCCGTATCGCAGGTCGGCGCGCGAGGGAAAGTACGTGGGCGACGTGTGTCCCCAGCTACCGAGGATCGAGGCGACGTGCGTCGTGATTCCCACGCGCTCGCCGGCCTGCAGCCGGCTGGCGTTGCGCTCGCGCCAGTCGGCGCGCGGCGTGCGGTCGTGCAGAAAATGGGCATGGACGTCGATCAGCATGCGCGCCTATTTCTCCAGCGCCGAAAGAACCTCGTCGAGAATGCCGAGGCTCCGGTCAACCGTGGCATCATCGTGGGCGAGCGACACGAAGTTATAAGCGGATCGCTTGAAGAGGAGCCCGCGCCGCGCAGCCGACTGGGCGAAGCGGTGGGAGAGCCCCTCGTCCCGCATCTCGAGGAAGCACATCTCGGCAACGCCTCGCACGCCGGCAACGCTCTCGTGGCCGGCGGCGAGCCGGACGAGGCCCTGATGAAGCCGGGCGCCTACCCGCGCGAGGTGCGCCGGAACCTTCTCGCCCACGACGACGCGGAGAGTGGCCAGCGACGCGGCGAGCGCGACCCATTCCGTCGCCAGGGTGGATGAAATCCAGGTGCGCCCGGCGCCCGCCATCACGGCCTCTCGCCCTCCGACGGCCGCCAGCGGAAAGCCGTTGGCGATCGCCTTTGCCACAACGATCAGGTCGGGGTCCAGACGGTAGCGCTCGGTTGCGCCGCCCACGGCGAGCCGGCAAACGGTCTTGATCTCGTCCACTATAAGTAGCGCCCCTGCTCTTCTCGTCTCCTCGCGCAGGACGATGAGCCACTCACGATCGGGTTCTCGCAGGATGATCGGCTCGAAGACCACGGCGGCGAGACCGTCGCCTGCCGAACGGATGAGCTCCCGTGTGCGCTGCGCGTCGTTGAAGGGAATCTCCGCGTACAAGGCCCGCGTGGCGGAGGGAACGCCCGATGCCTCCGACCGCTGGCACCAGTCGAGCCAGCCGTGGTAGCCGCAACCGAGAACCAGATCCCGGCCGGTGGCGACGCGCGCGAGCCGAACGGCCGCTCCCATGGCCTCCGCGCCGGTCTTGAGAAAGCGCACCTGCCGCATCGGGCGGATCAGCCGGCTCAGCTCGGAGGCCAGCTCCTCTTCGGCCGTGGGCGCAAGCGGGCCGACTACGCCGTCCTGGATGGCCCGCACCGCCGCCGCCGTCACGGCTGGATGACCGTAGCCGAGCGCCACCGCGCCGAGGCCGCTGAGATAGTCGACGTACTCCCGCCCGCGGTCATCCCAGACCAGATATCCCGACGACCGCACCATGCGCGAGGGAAGATCGGGATCCTCGGCCCCGAACAGCACCTGCGGGCGCTTGCTCCCGGTCGAGGTGAACCCGGCGACCGACCCCATCTACCGCAACTCCAGCACGCCCAGGCGCTCGGCCTGATGGCGGTCGCCACGAAGATAGACCCACCCGCCGCCGCCGCTCCAGACGAGCTGGCCGGCACGACGGAGGCCGCCGGGATGCATCTCGTTCACGATCAGATCGAAGGCGATCTCGTCGCCCGACCGGATCGACCAATCGGGCAAAGTGATGGCGAGCGCGAATGAATATCCGGTCTCGGTGCGCCGCCAGGAGCCGGTCACCATCTCGGGTGATCCCGCCTCGCTCGCGGTCACGGCGACTCGAATGGCTCCGTCCTCGCCCGCCGGAACCACGAGAAAGCCGTAGGCCGGCGCCTCGGGGTCGAGCCGGAGATAGATCTGCAACCCGTCGCTGTGCAGGTCGTCGGGCTCGTTGTCGAAACGGAGCGGCGGGGCGGCGGCGTCCCGATACACCGCCTCCGCCTTGACCACGTCGACGCCGAGGTAGAGCGAGTCCGCGTCCCAATTTGCCACCGCCGTCGCCGAGAACTCCTCCGGCCCGGCGTAGGCCTCCTCGCTCCGGCGGTACTGATCCTCGTAGTCGAGCGCGATCGGCTCGCTCGCGTCGAAATCCTCGAGTCCGCCGTCGAGCGCCGGCGGAGTCGCCGCGTGAACCGCGACGGCACGCGGGGGCGTCATCCGGTCGGCGTCGATGAGCGGCTTCGACGGCGACTTGCGCCGGCGTACCCCTCGAAGACGAACCACCTCCTCGGCCCCGCTCACTTCCCAGCCGTCGGCGGTAGCCAGGTGCCGGTCGGTGGCGCCGTCGGCGCGCTCGACGAGAATCGCGGGGCCGTCGCCGCTCACCGTCTGCACTGCCGGCCCGGCGCCCGAGAGATCGAGAACGGCGACGAGTCGCGCGTTCTGCGCATTGGTGCGCGAGACGTAGAACGTCGATCGTTCGGGCCCGCCCGGACGGCCCGGCCCATCGGCCCGCAAGAGGTCGCCGTCGAACAGCAGGTGCAGCCTCATCGTCCGGGAGTCGTCGACTGCCTTCAGTATGACGGGCCCATCGGCGCGGCCGGTGAGCCGCTCGACACCACTCACGAAGTCGCTGGCAAGCGCGTCGGGTGTCCATGACCCCGACGAAAGCACCTCGACGTCGCCGGCGGGATGCCAGGCGAGCTCGAGCCGGTGCACCGCGGCGGCGGACAGCTCGACCACGTCGAGGATGTACGCTGCTCCGGCGACGAGCGTACGGGTCAGCTCGTTGAACGCGCCTTTCGCCCACGACCATTCGCCCTGAATATCGAAGGCAGAGCACCAGGCATCGGCCACCGGTTGCGATAGTCCGTCGAGCCGGGGTGCGCTGTGGGCCAGGGTCGACCGATACCAGAAGAGGTCGCGGCTCACGTACGAGCCTGTGCCCGGATCGGCCAGCCAGTGCCGCCCGCCGGCATGCAGCGTCAGATGCAGGCGGTCGGGGTGGCCGTGCCCGCCACCGTATGGCCCGCATTCGAGGCTGGCGTAGCGGCGCCCTTCGCGAAGGACGGCCAGGCCCTGCGACTCCAGCAGCGCCGAACCCGGATTCCAGCCGCCCGAAGAGGCGGGAAGCGATGGGGTCATTTCGAGCAGCGCCCACCAGGAGAGGTCGCTCCGGCTGCGAGGCTCGGTCGGAGGCGCCGTTCCGGCCTCGTGAAGGTAGGAGTCGAACGCCGCCGCAACCGGCGGAGGTGAGGCGTAGAGCTCACGGAGCCACGCCCACAATTCCAACGACTCGTCGCCGAGGCTGCCGAGCCCTACCTCCCAGAGCTCGATGTACATCGGCTGGGCGAGCGAGATGCCGAACCGTGAGTCCTTGCGCGCGGGAAAGGTCAGGTCGGGCAGCGCGGTGACTGTCGGAGCGCGGAGCGCCAACGCCAGCCGCTCCCGGAGATGGGGATTGGTCAGGAGGTCGGGCGCGGCATGTCGCGCCCACCCCATTCCGATGAGCTGGCCGCGCAAGGCGAAGAGGTGATAATTCTCGCCCTCGTACCACATCCCATCCTCGCCGAACCCCTGCGCGAGATGCGCGGCGATTCCCGTGGGACCATCGAGCGAGCGCGCGGCAAGCTCGTCATCCTCGAACCACACGGCGATGGCGGCGAGCGCGGCGTTGTTCCACGTCTGGCGGTTGGAGAATCCCTCGTCGAATTCGCCGATGAGGTTGGCGGCTTCGTCGGCGACGACGTTCACCCCTTCGACGGCCGACTCGGCGAGGAGTCCGGCTTCGCGAAGCAGTGTGGCGGCCGCGAGGTAGTTGTTGAGCCAGATCGATTCGAGGTAAGTAGAGAAGAAGAGCCGGCTCGGACCCAGCACGTTGTCGCGATTGGGGAAGTCGAAGTACGAGTCGGCGTACTCGGTGAGGATGGCCCCGGCCTGCTCGGCCGCCTCCCGATGATCCGCCAGCACGGCGAGCGTCGCGAGAGTGGCGGCTCGTTCGGCGAGCCAGAGGTGCTGAAAGCGGGCCCAGGAGCGGTGATGGCGCTCGCCGGTAAAGCCCTTGCCGCAGCGCGAGCAGCGGTGCTCGTCTGGGCTCCAGGGATCGAACAGCAGGGGCGTGCCGTCGTCGGGGCAGGATCCACCATCGGTTGAAAGGAGCGCCTTGGCTCGGGGAACCGGCGGACGCCGCGCGATGACCGGCGCCGACCGCTCCGCGAGGCGCCTGGCCAGGCCCGCGAGATCGGACGACGTGCCCAGCAACGTCCGGCGCGCGTCGAGCTGCTCTGCGCTCAGCACGGACGCACGCCTTCCATCGCCCAGCGTACCGGCAGAATCCGCATGCCGAGAGCGCGCGCGGCGTCTGCCGCGGCACCGGGGTTGTCGGGTCCGAGAAAGAACATGCATCCTCCGGCCCCGGAGCCGGCCGCCTTGCCGCCGAGCGCACCGGAGGAGCGCATGACCGAATCGAGTCTGCTCATCTCCGGCGTGCACATCGCCGAGTCGAGCTCCTGCTGCCGGCGCCAGTTCTCGCTGAGCAATCTGCCCACGGCGGGGAGGTCTCCGCCGGTCATCGCCTCCGCCATCCGCTCGGCGATGTCGCGCATGGCCTGAAGCGCCCCGGTGACCCCGCGGTCGCCCTGCTCGTACGCCTGCATCACGCGCGTGATGGTACCGCCGGAGAACCGGGACTCGCCGGTGTAACAGAGGAGCATCCTCCGCTCGAGCTCCGTGGCGAACGCGGAGTCGAGGCTGAGGGACGAGACTTCGGCGCAGGGGTCCTTGAATCGGAGGCGGAGAAAGCCGCCGTAGGTCGAGGCGAACTGATCCTGCCGTCCTCCGGCGATGCCTGCCTCCTGGGATTCGAGGCGGCAGGCCAGGTCGGCGATCTCACTGGCACCGAGAGCCTCGGCGCGCGCCGTCGAGAGCGCCGTCACCAGCGCGACGTCGAGCGCACCCGAGCTGCCGAGCCCCGAGCCGGCAGGCGCCTCGCTCGCGGTTTCGACTGTGCAGGAATCCACGGGAAGGAGGCGCACGGCCGCCGAGAGTAGAACCAGCGGACCGTTGCGATCGAGCATCGACGCGTCGGCCGCCTCGGTGGTGTGGCCGATGTCGCGCGAGACGAGCCGAATCCCGGCTTTGCCGGGCCGAACCTCCGCCCTGGCGTAAAGGCCGACGGCCGCCGTGACGACGGTACCGCCTTCGCGCGCGGAAAATGGCGGCACGTCGGTCCATCCGCCGGCGAAATCGAGTCTGACCGGTGCCGTCGCGCGGGTCGCGCCGATCACGGCGCCACCCGCCAGTCGTGCACCGTGGGCAGCTCGCCGCGGAGATCCATCGTCACACCCAGCACTCTCCGGTTCATACCCTGGAGTCCCCGCGCGTGATAGAGAAAGACTACCGGCGCCGAATCGGCGAACAGCCGTTGGACGGCGGACGGATCGGCCGGCGGGGTCATCCCCGCGAGCGACGCCAGTGGCCCCAGGTAACCGAGTCCCACATCGCCCGCGATACCCACCACCGCCGCGTCGAAGTCGTGGGCCGGGCCGTACACCCGCGCGAGAAATGCCGACAGCTCGAGCTGCCTGATGACCACCTCGAACCCTGCCCGTCCGAGCTGCGCCTGAACCATCTGCTCCAGCGCGGCCTCACCGCTTCCGACCGTGAGCAGCTCGAAGCGCGCGTGTCGCGCGGGGGGGCCGACCGTCGTGGAATTTTCTCCGCTAACCGAAGCCACCGGAAGATAGCCGGGCACATCCGGCGGGACGGGACCCGTGGCGGGGGTGCCGAAGCCGTACAGGTATCCGTCGACGATCTCCTTGCGATCGACCGCGTGCTCGGCGGCCCGGCGAGCGGCGGTGTCCTTGAATGGATCGCGGCGGGTGTTGAGCACGATCCCGTAGGTCAGCAGCAGCGGGTAGGTGACCACCGTGAGGGCGGGATCGCGCTCGACGAAGCTCGCGTGGGCCGGCTGAATGCCCGCCACGTCGAGCTCTCCCGCGGTGAGGGCGGCGAGCTTGGTGGTGGGCTCGTCCACCACCACCACGATGAATCGCTTGAGTGCAGGCGGCCCGCCCAGTGCCGCCGGAAAGTCGGGGTTCGAGGCAAAGACCCAGCGCCGATTCGGCTCGTGCGCCACGAACTTGAAGGGTCCGTTGCCCACAGGCGCCGTATTCCAGCGTGCTTCGCGGAGGCGCACGTGAGGCACGGTATCGAGCAGGTGCGCCGGCAGGATCGCGAGATCGGTGAGCACATCGGGAAATCGGTGCGGCGCCACACCGAAACGGAGTGCGAGCGTCGAGTCGTCGAGCACCGAGACCGAGTCGAGAGAGGCGAGATCGGCGGCGCGGGGATAGCCGGTGGCGGGGTCGCGCGCGGCGTCGAGCGTCCACTTTACATCCCGCGCAGTCGTCGGCGCACCATCGTGCCAGCGGACCGCCGGCTCGAGGTGCAATGTCAGCACGCGGCCGCCGCCCGACCACTCCCACCGCCGCGCGAGATAGGGCCTCGCGGTGAGAGTGCCGTCGTAGCGCGCCAGCGTGGTGAGCAGGACGTAGCGCTGCACCTGCCGCGCCAGCGGATGGAGGGTGAGCAGTGGGTTGATGCTCTGAAGATCTGCGCCCGAGGCAAAGAGCACTGTCGCGCCGCGGCGCGCCGCCGACGGCTGGCAGGCCGCGGCGAACAGCAGCGGCGGCAGCAACGCGCGGAGCAGTCGTGAAGGCGGACGACGGGACACGGCGTAAGGTATCGAACCGCGGGCGCCCGCGGCCAGTGCTCACTGGCGTCACCGGCGCGATGCCGGAAGATTGCACCCATGCCACTGCTTCTCCGGCGCGCGCTCAGCGGCCTCGGTGTCGTGCTCGGGGTCGTCACCCTGATGTTCTTCCTGCTTCGTCTCGCTCCGGGCGATCCCGCCCTGCTGCTCGTGGGGCCGGCCGCGAGCGCGGAGCAGCTCGCCGCTCAGCGCCAGGCGATGGGCCTCGACCGGCCTCTTCCGTCACAGTACGCTTCATGGCTCGGGCGATTCGTCCGCGGCGACTGGGGCACGAGCATCGCCACCGGCCGGCCGGTGCGCGGAATGCTCGCCGCGGCCTGGCCCGCGACGGTGCAGCTCGTCGGCATTTCGCTCGTGCTGAGCTACCTCGCTGGGATCGCGATCGGCGTGGTTCAGGCGGTGCGCGGAGGGAGGCTCGATACCATTCTCTCGGTCGCGAGCGTGACGCTCTTCGCCCTGCCAGGCTACTGGCTCGGGCTCATGCTGGTCATGGTCTTCACCTACCGTCTTCGCGTGCTCCCCGCCTTCGGATCGGCAGGGTTCGACGCCGATTTCCTCACCGGGTGGGCGCGGGGCGCCGATCGGCTCCGCCATTTCGTCCTTCCACTGGCCACCCTGACCATCGTCGGCGTGGGCGGCACCGCCCGCTTCGTGCGCGGGGCCATGCTCGACGTGGCCGGAGAGCCGTACGTCGCCATCGCCCGCGCGAAAGGACTGAACGAGCGGCAGGTGGCGCTCCGGCACATGCTCCGCAACGCCCTCATTCCCGTCGTCACGCTCCTGGGCCTCTCACTGCCGACGCTCTTTTCCGGCGCGGTGTTCATCGAGGCAATCTTCGCCTGGCCGGGAGTCGGGCGCATCCTCGTCGAAGGGGTGCAGGCGCGCGACTATCCCGTCGTGATGGCCGCGACGGCCGTGAGCGCGGTGCTCGTCGTGATGGGCAACCTGCTGGCCGACGTGCTGGCTACCTGGGCCGACCCGCGAGTGCGATGAGAGAGGGCCGCCGGCTTCTCGACGACCCGCGCGCAAGAGCGGGCGCCGCCATGCTGGGGTTGAGCGTGGCCGCCGCAATTCTCGCTCCGCTCCTCGCGGGCGATCCATACCTCCAGCGGGACATCGTGGCCACCCGGTTTCTTTCGCCGCTAGCGACCGACAATCACGGCGCCTTTCACCTTCTGGGCACCGACCGTTTCGGCCGCGACGTCTGGGCGCGGCTGCTGGTGGGTGCGCGCGTCTCGCTCGGCGTCGGCGCGCTGGCGACGATCATTTCTGTCGCGCTCGGCGTCGCGGTAGGAGCGGCGGCGGGATTCTGGCGAGGATGGCTCGGGGCGGCACTGCTGGGCGTTACCGACTTCGCCCTGGCGCTGCCGCGCGTGGTGCTGTTGCTGCTCCTCGCCTCGCTCTGGCAGCCGAGCGCCGTGCTCGTAATCCTGGTGCTGGGATTCACGGGATGGATGCCGATCGCCCGCCTGGTGTACGGCGAGGTGCGGGCGCTCGCGGCGAGGCCGTTCGTGGAAGGCGCGATAGGACTCGGCGCCCCGGGTATGCGGGTACTCCTCCGCCACATTCTCCCCAACGCACTGACTCCCGTCACGGTGGCCGCGGCCCTCGGACTGGGCAACGCGATCCTCCTCGAGGCGGGACTCTCCTTCCTGGGGCTCGGCGTGCAGCCGCCGGCGCCCTCGTGGGGAAATCTGATCGCTTCGGGACGCGACACGCTGGTGAATGCGCCGTGGGTGGCGGCAGCGCCGGGAGTGGCGCTGGTTCTGGTGGTCGTGGCGGCGACGCTACTGGGAGATGCGGTGCGAGATCGGATGGCGCCGGCCGGCAGACGGCCCTAGCGGCCGGTCCACCTTGCCGTGCCGGCGAGCTCGTCGATGCGGCTCTCCAGACGCGAGAGCACCGGCGGTGCGTCGGCACAGCCGTGGTCGTGCTGGATGCGCCTGACGCGATTGCCGTCGGTGGCCGACATGGTCGCGCTCGGCAGGTCGGTGGCATACCTGCCGCATGCCGGAGTGCCCGACGTATAACGCTCGTCGAGGTCGTAGAATCCCGCCTCATCCATCTCCGCCAGCAGGCTGTCGACGGTAGCGGGCGAAATTTTCGCGCTGTCGGGCCCGGTGTGCTCGACGAACTTCTTTCCGTCGAAACGCACGACGCCCGAGCGCGAAATGGAGAGGGCGTATACGGGGCAGCTTCCGAAGCACGGGGTGCGCTCCAGCGTGACCGCGGGCGCAGACATCTGCCCGGTCGAGGCTTCCGGGCCGGGCGCCGGCGCAGGCGCGGAGCTGTGGCACGCCGAAAGCGTCAGGGCGAGGAGGCTGGCCCGCCGAGCGGCTCTCATCGGGCGGGAACCGTGACTCTCATCTCACCGCTCTGCACGCGATTCGAGAACGACACCGACAACTGCGAGGGGCCGGCGGGAAGCTGAATCCGTCCGCCGCGCGCGAAGGAGATGATCTGCCCCGTGCCGCCGTCACGAATGAGGAGCATCGGGTGCGCCACAGCGTCCCAGTCGAGCAACACGTTGCCATCGGCACTGCGGCGGATGTCGAGTGGCGCGGCCGGGGCCCCGGCTTGTGGAACGGCCGCCGTACGGTTGGAGAGCGCCACTCGACCCCGGCCTGACAGACGAAGGGCGGACAGTCGGGAGGCGCGGTCGGAAGACATCGGAATCGCGAAGGCGAACTGCCTCACTTCCGGGCCGACGTCGGCAATCAGTTTGGGCATGAATGGAATCGAGAAGATCCGAGAGCCGTCGGCGGCGTTGCCCTCGACCGTGTACTCGCCGCCCGCGGCCGGAAGGCTCGGGCGGGTGACGACCTCGAAGGCCGGCTCGAGAACCGGCTGTCCGTTCTCGATACGCCCCCAGACGAGGAGGCAGGGCTGCATAGCCTCCGTGAGGGCGGTCGTGACGTCCGGATGTGCCTGCCGGTAGTTGAGCACGCCCTTGTACGTGTAGTCGCTGATCCACTCGGGATTGCAGTAGCCCATCAGGTCCGAGTTGGTGGGAGGCTCGAGCGTGGCGGTGGCGACGTCGAGCCCGAAGACGCCGGTGGCGCCGGCCGAATACGGGTAGTTGACATCGGGATCGCTGGCGCCGCCGCAGGGCGCGTGCTGCCGCCCCCAGTTGTGCCCCCACTCGTGGGCGGCCACCGCCGATGCGCTTGGCAGCTTGTCCCACCCCAGCGCGCTTTCGCCGCCGACGTAGCCGACGCCGGCGATACCGCTCGTGTAGTCGGGATTGACCACGCCGAAGTAGAACCTCGAGCTGCCATCGGCCGTCCGCGCCGCGTCCACCTCGCCGAGAACCTGGACCCAGGTCGCGGAATTGCTGGCGCTGAATGCCGCCGCGCCAGACATGAGGGTGGTGGCGCGGACATCCGCATCGAATCCCGGTAGCGGGTGCAGCTTCATCGCGTCGACGAGGAACTGATTCTTGTTCGCGTTCGTGACGTTGCCCAGCCGTCCGGCCACCTGCACGGGAACGAACCGGACGCTGAACGTCGATGCGGTGCGAACGTCGAGCGCCAGCGGCGTTCCTGAAGCGGGAAAGTAGTTATCGGTCTCGTCGGATTCCGCGATCGTGTTGGCGGGGTCGACTTCGGCGAGGATCGAGAGATTCGGCTGGATCCACGCCTTGGGCACGGACAGGTTCCACGAGCTCGCCAGGTCGCCCTCGTTCGGGGATAGGGGAGTGGTGAGGCCGGGTGCGTTGATGACCGCGGTGTGGGTCATCACACCCGATTCGAAGAACGTGACGCGCACGCTGGGCGCCGACGCGTTCGTCTGGTTGGCCGTTACGAAGACCCGCAGGTACCCGTCGCGGCTCTTGACCAGCGGAACGCTGCCGGTAAACGTCTGGACGCTCTGCGTGAGATACATGCCGTTGACACAGAAGTTAAGCACGCCGGGCGCCGGACCCGAATAGGCGACGCTGGCGCTCGCATTACCGGTACTCAGAGTGGCGGTCTGACTGGCCGGCGTCGGGGTGTAATCGGCGCAACCGGCGGCAACGCTG
>JBBRGF010000047.1:0-19375 GCA_038240975.1 Gemmatimonadales bacterium | reverse complement strand
ATCGCGCCGGCATGAAGGGTATTCAGGAATGGCTGTCGTTCTACTATAAGAGCCCGCAGACGGCTCCCGGATTGCAGGCCGAACACGACCTCTTCATCCAGCAGACCAAGCTCAAGAATACGCTGCGATACCTGATGGGCGAGCAGCAGATCACCCATCTGGGAATAGAGTATTACCAGGAAGCATGAGAAAGGAGAAGGAGAAGCGTCGCGTGGAGGGATTTGCTGCTCCCCTTCTCCCTTCTCCGCAGCCAGGATGAAGTACTTCCATAGAACCCACGTCGCGGCCGACGCCGTCCTGACGCATGCCACGGCATACTTCGGCGCGAGCCTCACGCCCGTCGAAGAGCTTCCGCGCCGGCGCCGCTTCAGCGGCGCGATCGGCCAGGTGACGGTGACCCTTCAGGCGGAGGGCGGGCACTATACGTTGGTCACCGTAGAGACGAACCAGGTAGGCGAAAGTGAGGCCGACAAACTCGCCAAGCGCTTTCTCACCGAAGTACACACGATGGCCGAGCCCGCGCACCGGGCGATCGGCGCATACTGATTCTTTCTCGACGTTCCCGAATGACCGCACACTCAGGAGGCGTTTCCCGATGACCCTCTCGCGCTCGGCGCTCCGCCGTGCCGTTCCGTACGTCCTCTCGCTCCTCGTCGCGCTCGCTGCCTGCGGCCTCCCGCTTTCCGCGCTCCTGGCGCAGGAGCAGGCCCCGGCGCGGCATGCAGGTGGCGAAGCGGCACTGGTGCTCCCCGATCTCGGGCAGTCCACCTTCCTGGGCGGCATCGACGGCCGCACGCTTCTGCTCGCCGGCCTGCTGGTCTGCGCGCTCGGCCTCGTGTTCGGCCTGGTCACTTACAACCAGCTCAAGAACATGCCGGTGCACCGGTCGATGCTCGAGGTATCCGAGCTGATCTACGAGACCTGCAAGACCTACCTGCTGACGCAGGGAAGGTTTCTGATGGTCCTCTGGGTGTTCATCGGCATCGCCGTGTCCGTGTATTTCGGCAAGCTGGCAACGACGATCGACGCCAGCGGCGCCGAGGTCCACGGATTTCCGTTGAGCCGGGTCGTGGTCATTCTGCTCTTCAGCCTGATCGGCATGGCGGGAAGCTACGCGGTCGCCTGGTTCGGCATCCGGGTCAACACGTTCGCCAACTCCCGCGCCGCGTTCGCGAGCCTCCGGGGCAAGCCGTATCCCTGCTACATGATTCCGCTCAAGGCGGGCATGAGCATCGGTATGCTGCTGATCAGCATCGAGCTGGTGCTCATGCTCTGCATCCTGCTCTTCATCCCCGGCGAGTACGCCGGCCCCTGCTTCATCGGCTTTGCCATCGGTGAGTCGCTGGGCGCGGCGGTGCTGCGCGTCGCGGGCGGCATCTTCACCAAGATCGCCGATATCGGCGCCGACCTGATGAAGATCGTATTCAAGATCAAGGAAGACGATGCCCGAAACCCCGGAGTGATCGCCGACTGCACCGGCGACAACGCCGGTGACTCGGTCGGGCCGTCGGCGGACGGGTTCGAGACCTACGGCGTGACCGGCGTCGCGCTCATCACGTTCATCCTGCTCGCGGTGAACGAGCCGTCGGTGCAGGTCCAGCTGCTCGTCTGGATCTTTGCCATGCGCATCATGATGATCATCGCCGCGGCGGTGTCGTATTTCATCAACGAGGCGGTGGCGCGCGCCAGGTATCAGGATGTCGCGAAGATGAACTACGAGGTCCCGCTCACCACCCTCGTGTGGCTCACCTCCATCGTGTCGGTCATCCTCACCTACGTGCTGTCGTACTTCCTGATTCCCGACCTGGGCGGCGATTCGACGCTCTGGTGGAAGCTCTCGACAGTCATCACCTGCGGCACCCTTGCCGGCGCGATCATCCCCGAGCTGGTCAAGGTCTTCACCTCGGTTGACAGCCGGCATGTGCGCGAGGTGGTTACCAGCTCGCGCGAAGGCGGGGCCTCGCTCAACATCCTCTCCGGGTTCGTGGCGGGCAACTTCAGCGCCTTCTGGATCGGTATGGCGATTCTGGTCCTGATGGGAATCGCCTACGGAGTGAGCACGATGGGCCTCGGCGCTCTGATGCTGGCTCCGGCGGTCTTCGCCTTCGGGCTGGTGGCGTTCGGCTTCCTCGGAATGGGGCCGGTCACCATCGCGGTCGACTCGTACGGCCCGGTGACGGACAATGCCCAATCGGTCTATGAGCTGTCGACCATCGAGCAGCTTCCCGGCATCGAGGCCGAGATCGCGCGCGATTTCGGGTTCACGCCGCAGTTCGAGCTGGCCAAGCAGCATCTCGAGGAGAACGACGGGGCGGGGAATACCTTCAAGGCCACCGCCAAGCCGGTGCTCATCGGGACGGCCGTGGTCGGGGCGACAACACTCATTTTCTCGATCATCCTGGCGCTCACCGAAGGGTTACGGCCCGAGCTGCTCTCGAATCTCTCCATCCTGCACCCCCCCTTCCTGCTCGGCCTCATCACCGGCGGCGCTGTGATCTACTGGTTCACCGGCGCCTCGACCCAGGCGGTGACCACCGGCGCCTATCGCGCCGTGGAGTTCATCAAGGCCAACATCAAGCTCGAGGGAAGCACGAAGGCGTCGGTGGCCGACAGCAAGAAGGTGGTGGAGATCTGCACGCAGTACGCCCAGAAGGGGATGTTCAACATCTTCCTGGTGGTCTTCTTCGCGACGCTCGCCTTCGCGTTCGTGGAGCCGTACTACTTCATCGGCTACCTGATCTCGATCGCGCTGTTCGGGCTCTACCAGGCCATCTTCATGGCCAACGCCGGCGGCGCCTGGGACAACGCGAAGAAAATCGTGGAGACCGAGCTCAAGGCGAAGGGAACCGACCTGCACGCCGCCACCGTGGTCGGCGACACCGTGGGCGACCCTTTCAAGGACACTTCCTCGGTGGCCCTCAATCCGATCATCAAGTTCACCACGCTGTTCGGGCTGCTCGCGGTGGAGCTGGCGGTTTCGCTGACCAAGGAGCAGGGGTCGGGAATCAGCCACATCCTCTCGGCGCTGTTCCTCGCGGTGGCGCTCTTCTTTGTCCACCGCTCGTTCTACGGCATGCGGATCGTGGCCGCCGAGCCGGGCGTCGCCCCACACGCCGCGGCGGTCAAGGCGTAAGGCAGTCATGGCGGCGACGAAGATCCGTACGGCCGGCCCGGACGCCTCCCCGCCACACGGGCTGAGCCGTGAGCAGCTCCTCGAGTTGTACTACTGGATGCGACTCACCCGCGCGCTCGAGGAGCGGCTCGTCAATCTCTACCGGCAAACCAAGGTGGTCGGCGGCCTCTTCCGCTCGCTCGGCCAGGAGGCGTGCGCCGTCGGGTCGGCGTACGCCCTGCGGCGCGAGGACGTTCTCTCCCCGCTCATCCGCAATCTCGGCTCCATGCTGGTCAAGGGCGCCACTCCCCTGGAGGTCATCCGCCAGTACATGGCCAAGGGCGACTCTCCCACGCGGGGGCGCGAGCTCAACATCCACTTCGGAGACGTCAAAGACCGCAACTTCATCGGGCAGATCTCCCACCTCGGCGACATGGTGCCGGTAATGGCCGGCGTCACCCTCTCCTTCAAGATGCGCCGCGAGGCCAGAGTGGGCCTGGTGTACGTCGGCGATGGCGCCACCTCGACCGGCGCATTTCACGAGGGGATCAACTTCGCGGCGGTGCAGCGCTGCCCGCTCGTCGTGATCGTCGAGAACAACGGCTACGCCTACTCGACCCCCACCAGCCTGCAATGCGCGGCGGAGCGCCTGGTCGACAAGGCGGCGGGATACGGGATCGCGGGATCCCAGGCCGACGGAAACGACGTGCTCGCGACCTACCAGGCGACCAGGGAAGCGGTCGACCGTGCCCGCCGGGGTGGCGGCGTAACTTTGGTCGAGGTGACGACGTACAGGCGCAAAGGTCACGCCGAGCACGACAATCAGTCTTACGTGCCGGCGGGAGAGATCGACCGCTGGGGGCGGGAGAACGACCCGCTCGATCGGTACATCGCACTGCTCACCGGAGATGAAAAAGTGGGTGCCGAGGAGCTGGCTCGGATCGACGCCCGCGTTGCCGCCGAGATCGACGCCGCGACCGACACGGCCGATGCATCACCCCCTCCCGAGCCGCGCGACTGTCTGGCCGGGGTGTACGCCGATCCCGCCGCGATGCCGGAGCTGTGGTACCGCGAGGGAGTGCGGAGCGCGGTGGAAGCGCACGAGCGGCCGTCGAGCTGGGGGACGCACGATGGCTGAGGTGACCTACCTCGAGGGTATTCGCCAGGCGCTGTTCGAGGAGATGGAGCGCGACCCCGCCGTGTTCTGCATGGGCGAAGACATCGGCGCATACGGTGGCGCGTTCAAGGTCACGGAGGGTTTGATGGATCGCTTCGGCGCCGACCGCGTGATCGACACGCCGATCAGCGAGACCGGCTTCGTCGGCGCGGCCGCCGGCGCCGCGCATATGGGGCTCCGGCCGGTGTGCGAGATGCAATTCATCGACTTTGCCTCGTGCGCCTACAGCATCCTCACCAACTACGTCGCCACCGCCCGCTATCGCGCCTTCCTGCCGTGCCCCATGGTCGTGCGCGGGCCCAGCGGCGGGTACGTGCGCGGTGGACCGTTCCACTCGCAAAACCCCGAGGCGGCGTTCCTCCACACGCCGGGTCTCAAGATCGTCTACCCGGCCACCGCCAGTGACGCCAAGGGTTTGATGAAGGCGGCCATCCGCGACGACGACTGCGTGCTCTTCTTCGAGCACAAGTATCTCTACCGGCGTATCAAAGAAGAGATGCCGGCTGGAGATCACGTCGTGCCGATCGGGAAGGCGCGGATCGCGCGCGAAGGAAGCGATCTGTCTATCATCACGTATGCCGCCACCGTGTGGAAGGCGCTCGAAGCGGCCGAGCAGCTCGCGCGGGACGACGGGATCTCCGTCGAGGTGGTCGATCTCAGGTCGCTGCTGCCGATGGACGACGAGGCGATCGTGGCGACGGTGAAGAAGACCAATCGCGTGCTCATCGTGCACGAGGACACCGTCACCGGCGGCATCGCCGGCGAGATCACCGCCCGAATCAACGAGCTGGCGTTCGAATGGCTCGACGCGCCCGTTCGACGGGTGGCTGCGCACGACGTGCCGCTGCCCTACGCGCCTCCGCTCGAGGATTTCGTTCTCCCGCAGACGGGGGATATTGTGAGAGCGGCGCGCTGGATGGTGAAGTACTAGTCGAGGCTTCAAGGAGATTCAGTATGGCAAAGATTGACATCATCATGCCCCAGATGGGCGAATCGATCGCCGAGGGAACGCTCTCGCGCTGGATCAAGAAGGCCGGCGATGCGGTCCAGCGTGACGAGCCCATCTTCGAGATCTCGACCGACAAGGTAGACGCGGAGATCCCATCGCCCTCCGCGGGAGTGCTCACCGAGATCCTGGTGAACGAGGGCGAAACGGTGGCGGTGCAGACCGTGGTCGCGCGGATCGAGACGGACGCGAGCGCCGCGGCCTCTGCGCCGGCCCCGGCCCCGGCCCCAGCCGCCGAAGCCCCGAGGGACGCCGCGCCAAAGGAAGCAGCTCCAAAGGAAACCGCGCCAGACGAAGCGCCTTCAAGGCCCGCGGCACCGCCCGCCTCCGCTCCGGCTCGGAACCCTCAACCGTCGCCGCAGGTGGCGCGGCCCGCCGCCGATGCGACCGGCGACAACGGCAGCAGTGAGTCGCTGGAAGAGCGCCTGCGCCGGCGATCGACGCCGCTCGTGAGGAAAATGGCGGCCGAGCACAATCTGGACTTGAGCGCCATCTCCGGTACCGGCCTGGCCGGCCGGGTTACCAAGAACGACATCCTCGATCATCTGGAGACCGCGCAGGCAGCCCCGGCGGCGGCTCCCGCGCCCCGCGAGACCCGGCCCGCTGCCCCGCTTGCACCCGCGGCGGCGGCGGCCTCCGCCCCTGCCCACGCACCATCCGGCGTCGAGCCGTGGGAGGGCGACCGGGTGGAACCGTGGTCGCGGATCAGGAAGCTCACCGCGGAGCACATGGTGATGTCCCGCCGGGCATCGCCGCATGTGAACACGATCTTCGAGATCGACTACACCCGGGTGGCGGCGCTCCGCGCCAAGGCCAAGCGCGACTACGCGGCCCGCGGCGTCAACCTGACGTTCCTCGCCTTCATCGCCAAGGCGGTGGCCGACGGACTCCGCAAGCATCCGGTGGTCAACTCCGCCGTAAGCGGTGAGAGTACGGTCTTCCGCCGCGACATCAATATCGGCATTGCGGTCGCCCTCGATTGGGGACTCATCGTGCCGGTGGTCAAGCGCGCCGACGATCTGTCGCTCCTCGGACTCGCCCGAGCCATCAACGATCTCGGCGAGCGCGCCCGCACCAAGAAGCTGAGCCCCGACGAGGTGCAGAAGGGCACCTTCACGATCACCAATCCTGGAGTCTTCGGCTCGGTGATCGGCACGCCGATCATCAACCAGCCGCAGGCTGCCATTCTTTGCGTCGGTGCAATCGAGAAGCAGCCGGCCGTCATCACCGTGGACGGCACCGACTCGCTCGCCATCAGGACGCGGGGCATGCTGTCCCTCGCCTTCGACCACCGGGTGGTGGATGGCGCCGACGCCGACCGGTTCATGGCTGAAGTGAAGAAGCAATTGCAGGAGTTTCCGGAGAGCGCTGTCTGACATGACGCGCGTGCTCACCGTCTCGCGGACGATGGTGCGGCCGGAAGCGGAGCAGGAATACCTCGAAGTCGTACGGCAGTTGGCGGCGCTCGCCGAAGGCCGGGGTTGGCACCTCTGGGTCTTCCGCTCTTCCGCCGACCCCCAGCTCTTCCTCGAGTGCAGCGAGAGCCGCTCCCCGGAAAGCCATCGGGCGGTGGCCGAGCGGCCGGCGGATGAGCGGAGGCTCGAGGAACGGCTCCGGGCCGTCGCCACCTACCAGCCCGGTGCCTGGGATCTCTGGGAAGAAATCAGGAGCACGTAATGCCACGTCGCATCATCGAATCGGACGGCCACCAGTGGGTCGTCTCCGTCAGCGGACGCAATACTCAGTACACCAAGGACGAGTTCGGTCTCGTCTTCACGAGGGGAACCGGCGCCGGCCGGGAGCAGCGCGTCGCGCGCTACTCGCCGCTTGGCGCCAA
This sequence comes from Gemmatimonadales bacterium, assembly GCA_038240975.1. Classification (GTDB taxonomy): domain Bacteria; phylum Gemmatimonadota; class Gemmatimonadetes; order Gemmatimonadales; family GWC2-71-9; genus CAVVWJ01. The sequence continues at coordinate 12,243 of JBBRGF010000047.1, read as the reverse complement.
GAGCCGTGAGTTATCCCTTCATGAGCAGACCGATGAGGAGCTCCGAGAGCTACTCGCCCATTCGCAACCGTCGTGGACCGCGCCGGAGATGGGATACCGCCGCTGAACCTCAGTAATCCCGCGCCGCGCGGCGCGACGATCGACCTGCACATCCATTCGACTGCCTCCGACGGAAGCCTCGCCCCGGAGGCGGTCGTCACGCGCGCCATCGCCGCCGGTCTCGGCGCCATCGCGCTGACCGACCACGATACCGTCGCCGGAGTGCCGGCGGCCGTCGCCGCCGGCGACCGGCTGGGCCTCCGCGTGGTCGGCGGATGCGAGTTTTCCTCCGCCGCTCCGTGGGGCGAGATGCACGTCCTGGGCTATTTCCTGCCGTTGGAGTCGCCGCTGCTCGAGGCGTTCCTCGAGCGCTGCCGGGCCGACCGCGTCCGCCGCGGGCAGGAGATGGTGTCCCGGCTGCGCGGCCTGGGGGTGGATCTGCAGTTCGACGACGTGCTGCTGCAATCGCGCGGCGGCGCCGTGGGCCGGCCGCACGTCGCGCGGGCGATCGTCCGCCAGGGAGGCGCCGCGCACGTCGGGGAGGCGTTCGACCGATATCTCGGACGAGGGAAACCTGCCTTTGTCGAGAAGACCCTGCCGGAATTCCGAACCATCACCGAACTGGTGCACTCGGTCGGCGGCCTCGTCTCGGTGGCGCACGTGAAAGAGCGGGGCACGCGGTCGTTTCTCGAACGCCTCCGGAACGAAGGGCTCGACGCGGTGGAGACGCGCCACCCGAGTCACGATGTATCGCTCCGCTCGCGACTCACCGACATCGCGCGCCGCCTGACGCTGCACACGACAGGAGGCAGCGACTGGCACGGCGATCCCGAGCCCGGCGAGTCGCACGGGGCATTGGGGTCGCAGGATGTTCCTGCCGACTGGCTCGACCGCCTCGACGCGGCGCGCACGAAGCACTCGGCCCCGGTGGTGGGTCCGTGAGCGGGCGATACGACTTTTCAGGAAAAGTGGTGCTGGTGACCGGCGTGGGCAGGGCGGGGCAGATCGGCAATGCCGTGGCGCTCGCGTTCGGGCAGGCCGGGGCGAAGATCGTGGCCTGCGACCTGAATGCCGTCGGCGTGTCCGAGCGGGTGCGCGAGTTCGCGGCCGCCGGTGTCGATGCCCGGCCGTGCGCCGGCGACCTCACCCAGGCCGACATCGCCTCGCTCGCGGTCGAGACCGCGATCCGGCACTTCAGCCGGCTCGACGTGGTGGTGAACGTGGCGGGGGGTCTGACCACCTACGGTCCGATCGAAGATCTCACGGTCGAAGCACTCGACCGTGAGGTGGCGATCAACCTCAAAACCACGGTGCTCGTTTCCCAGGCGGCCATCGGCGCGCTGGCGCGGACGGAGGGCTGCATCGTCAACTTCGCCTCGATCGCCTATTTCCAGCCGCAAAGCCCGATGGCGATCTACTCCGCCTCGAAGGCGGCGGTGGCGGGCTTCACTCAGAGCCTCGCCGAAGAGCTGCGCGCACGGAAAATCCGCGTCAACGCCGTGGCCCCCGGGATGGTCCGGACCGGCGACAACGTCGCCACCGCGGGAGATGCGGCGGCATACGTCGAGCTCAGCGACATCACGAACGGCGTCTTGTCGCTCGCCAGCCCCGCTTCCTCCTCGATCACAGGCCACATCCTCCCGATCGCACCCGCCGCCTCCGGCGAGGAGTGATGGAGCTTCACGGCCGCGTCGCACTCGTGACCGGAGCCGGGCGCCGCTTGGGCCGGGCATTCGCACGAGGGCTTGCCGGCCGCGGGATGACCCTGGCCATCCACTACAACGCGTCGTCGGCCGGAGCGGAGGAGCTGCGTCGCGAGGTCGAGGCGGCGGGCGGCCGAGCCGCGTGCTTCGCCGCCGACCTGACCGACGCCGGCGCCGCCGCCGAATTGCCGCGTCGCGTGGCGGACATGTTCGGGCGGCTCGACGTGCTGGTCAACTCGGCCGCGATCATGCGCCGCCTCGCGTTCGAGGACACGACTCCCGAGGCATGGGACTCGATTCTCGACATCAATCTGCGGGCGGCGTTCTTCGTCACTCAGGGGGCGGCGCCGGCGCTTCGCGCGAGGCACGGCAAGGTGGTCAACATCGCCGACCTGAGCGGGCTTCAGCCATGGCCCGGCTTCGCGGCGCACTCGGTGTCGAAGGCCGGCATCGTCATGCTCACGAAGGTGCTGGCCCGCGCGCTCGCCCCCGACGTGACGGTCAACGCCATCGCCCCGGGCGCGGTACTCGTCCCGGAGGAATACGACGAGGCGGAGCGGCAGCGTCTCGCGAAGACGACGCCGTTGCGGCGTCTCGGCTCGCCTGCCGACGCGGTGGCCGCCCTGTTGTATCTGGTCGAGGGTGGCGATTTCGTGACGGGGGAGGTGCTCGCCGTCGATGGTGGACGACACATCGGATAGCATCGACTTCGGCGACGTCGTGATCGTGGGCGGCGGGTGCTACGGCTCGTTTTACGCCCGCCAGCTCCTTCGCGCGCGAGAACGCGGGCGTGCGCGCTGGACCCGTCTCATCGCGGTCGACCGTGACGCCGGCTGTCGTCTCGCCGGTGAGGCCGATCTCAGCGCCGCCTGTGATCTCGTCGTGCAGGACTGGGGCGCGTTCTTCGACGAGTATCTCGCGGCTCCCGCTTCCGACGGCGGACCTCTCGACGCCATCGTTCCGTCTCCCCTGATGCCGCACCTCATGTACGAATGGCTGGTGCGCCGTGCGCGCGCGCGATGGCCCGGGCGGCGCGTCGAGTCGCGTCCGGTAGCGGTCACCGTGGGAACGCCGTACGACGTGCTGCATCCCGACGGCACGCGCTACGTGTCGTTCGCCGATTGGCTCTGTCCGACGCACTGCATCGAGCCGGCGATCTGCCCGGTGATCCGCGCGCCGAGGACGTGGGAAATGTCGGAGGCGATCGAACGGCTCGCCGGCCGGCTCGGCGCCGCCGGCCCGGCGCTCTTCGTCTGCCGTCACCGGGTGCACGGCGTGGGCATGTTCGACGTGGCGGCGGTGCGTGCGGGCGACGCGCTGGTCGAGCACGCGGGAGCGATCGCCAAGGCCGACGTGCTGGTCGGCACCATCTCGGCCTGCCATGGAGCGGTGAGTCTGCTGCACCTCGGGGAGTAGAGGCCCCGAGCAACGGTTGGGCTCAGGGTTAGTGACCGGCCCTCTCCGGGCCAGGGACCGGGTCGCTCCGGGCGCTGCAGTTGGCTGCGCCCGGGTGAGGGAGTGGGAGTAACTGGCGCCCCACTGACGCGCCTTCCGCGACCCGGTCCCTGGCCCTGCGCGACCAGGCAGATAGTTGATCTGGCCCCTCCCCCGCAGCTGGCGTATCGCGCTTGGGGGGCAGGTCCCCAAGGCGCGTCAGGCGGGCGATGGCGGGCCCACTTCCTTTCACGGACGCAGCCGCCGTCGGCGCCGGCGGGGACCTGCCCCCAGCGCGTAACTGCGCTGGTCTCGCGCAGGTGACAGCGTAAGCCGTGCGCCCCGGAACCCCTGTTTGTTCTATATTTGACGAACTCGAAGGGGGAACTGAATGGTCGGCAGGGAAGTGTTCGATCTCATCATCATCGGCGCCGGGCCGGCTGGCCTGTGCGCGGCTATGTACGCCGGCCGCGGCATGCTCAAGACCGTTCTGCTCGAGCGCGGCGTCCCCGGCGGCGAGCTCCTCAATACCGAGTGGATCGACGATTACCCCGGCTTCGATCACGTGCTCGGCCGGGACCTCGCCGTCCGCATGAGCGAGCACGCCCTCAAGTTCGGCGCGGACCTTCGCCAGGAGAACGTCGAGACCATCCACCGGCGTCACGACGGCATCTTCGAGGTCTCCACCACCGTGGGGCCGGTGTTCGAGGCCCCGGCCGTCATCCTCACCGCCGGCGGCACACCCACCAAGCTCGGCGTGCCTGGCGAGCAGGAGTATGCCGGGCGCGGGGTCAGTTACTGCGCGGTGTGCGACGGCGCCTTCTTCAAGGGCGAGACCATCGCCGTCGTCGGTGGTGGCGACGCGGCGGTCGAGGAGGCCGACTACCTGACCCGCTATGCCGAGAAGGTGTACGTCATCCACCGGCGCGACGAGTTCAGGGCATCCAGGATTCTCCAGGAGCGGCTCTTCGCCAATCCCAAGATCGAGGTGCTCTGGAGCCGTCAGGTGCGCGAGCTCCGTGGCGGCCCATCGGGCGTCACCTCCATCGAGCTGGAGGACGTCGGCTCCGGCGGGCACTCATCGCTCCCTGTGACCGGTGCGTTCATCTTCATCGGCTTCCGACCCAACACCGGATTGGTACGACACCACTTCGCCCACGATGCCGCGGGCTACATGATCACCGACGACCGCATGATGACGTCGATCCCCGGTCTCTTTGCTGCCGGAGATGTTCGGGTGCAGCTCACCCGGCAGGTCACGACCGCTGTGGGTGACGCGACCACCGCAGCCATCGCCGTGGAGAAGTATCTGAAGGAGCTGCGCGAGCAGCCCGCCGAGGAGAAGGCCGGTGTCTGACCTCGAAGTCGTCTCCCTGCCGAACGGCCAGCTCGTGCAGAATTGTTATCTCATTGCCGACCGGGCCTCGGGCGACGCCGTCATCGTCGATCCCGGCGAGGAGCACACGATGTTCCTCGCCGAGCTCGACACCAGGGGATGGACGCTGAGGGCCATCTGGCTCACGCACGCACACGTCGACCACATCATCGGCGTCGGCGCGGTTCGCCACGCCACCGGCGCGCCGATCCATCTCCATCCTCTCGACCGTCCGATCTACGATGCGCTCCCGCAGTTCGGAAGCTGGGTGGGGATGCAGCTCGATCCGCCTCCGGCGCCCGATGTCGAGCTCGAGGCCGGCGACGTGCTGAGCGTCGGCCGGTACCAGTTCGACGTGCGGGCGACTCCCGGGCACTCGCCCGGCAGCGTGAGCTTCGTGGGCGAGGGACGCGTCTTCGGCGGCGACGTGCTGTTCAACGGCTCCGTCGGCCGCACCGATCTGCCTGGTGGCGACTCGGGCACGCTGATGGCAACGATCCAGACGCAGTTTCTCTCGCTGCCGGATTCCACGATCGTGCACAGCGGGCACGGCGCCGACACCACGATCGGCATCGAGCGTGTCACCAACCCCTTTCTCACCGGTGCCTACCGTCTCGGCTGATGCGCCGCGCCGCCCCGATGGGCCGGCCCCGTCTCCGTCCGCCTGCAATCGCTGCGGCTTCCTCGTGCAGGTCAGGCCGGGTGGATGCAAGAACCCGTGTCCCAACTGCGGCACCGTGTATCCGCTCGGGGATTGCTCTGACTGATCGGGCCGGGGGCATTCTCGATCTCGAGTTGATAGCCCCGGCCGGTGCCCGGGCATCGCTCGACATTTCCCGCATCGATCTTCCCGCGCGTCTTCGTCCCGCCGCGGAGCTCGGCATCCTCGACATCACCGAGTTCTTCGGTGAGACGACCGGGGGCGTGCGCACCTACCTCTTGGAGAAGGCGCGCTACGTCCAGCGCCGGGACATACTCCGCCAGACGATCGTCGTGCCCGGTGCGCGCGACGAGATTCTCGAAGCGTCCGGGGTCCGCTGCTACCGCCTGCGCGGCCCCGCGGTTCCCACCCAGAAGCCCTACCGCTTCATGCTCGCCACCCGGTCCACCAGCCGCATCGTCGCTCACGAGCGGCCCAGCCTGATCGAGGTCGGAAGCGCATGGTTTGCTCCGTGGCTCGTGCATCTCGCCACGCGGCAGCTCGACGTGCCCGCCGTGTGGTATTACCACAGCAACTTTCCCAGGGTCATCGCGCCGCGCCGTCACGGCATCGGCCGGGCTCGGCGCGCGGCGAGCGAGGTCGCCTGGAGTTACGTGCGGCGTCTCTCGAAGCTCGTGCGCGCGACGCTGGCTCCGTCCCGCTCCGTCGTGAAGGAGCTGGAGGAGGCGGGAGTCGAAAACGTGATTCGCGTCCCCCTCGGCGTGGACCTCGACCTCTTCCATCCGTCCCGGCGGGCGGCGGCCGCGGAAACGCGCCGGCGCTACGGCCTGCCCGAAGGGCCGCTGGCGCTCTACGTCGGCCGGCTTGCCGGCGAGAAGGAGGTCGACCTCCTGCTCGCGGCATGGCCCCAGGTCGAGCGCCGCACCGGAGCCCGGCTGGTACTTGTGGGCGACGGGCCCGCACGCGACTCGCTCCGCCGGGCCGCGGGGGAGCAGCAGGTTACCTGGCTGCCGTTCGAGCGCGACCGAGAGAGACTCGCCAACCTGTACGCGGCCGTGGACTTCTGCGTCGCCCCGGGGTCGCTCGAGACCTTCGGCCTCTCCGCGATCGAAGCCCTCGCCAGCGGAACGCCGGTGCTCTCCGCCGATGCGGGCGGAGTCGCCGAAAACGTCCGGCTCTCCGGCGGAGGCCGTCTCTTCGCGTCGCGCGATCCGGGCTCGCTCGCCGAAGAGGCGATCGCCTTGCTGGCCGACGATCGGGCCGCCCTCGGCGCGAAGGGCCGCCTCTACGTCGAGGCTACTCACGGCTGGGAGCGGGTGTTCGACGGCCTCTTCGCCATCTATCGCGGAGTCCTCGGCGCATGACGCTTCTGGTGTCCATCCACGACGTGACCCCCGCCTACGCCGCGGAGGCGATGCGGCTCTGGGACATGTGCGTGCGACACGCGGTCAAGCCCGCGCTGCTGGTGGTGCCCGACTGGCACGGCATGTGGCCCCTCGAGCGGCACAGCCGTTTCGTCGCATGGCTCCGAGCCCGGGCCGATGAGGGCGCCGAGATCGTGCTCCACGGCGACCGGCACGACGAGGCCGGCCTCCGCCGCACTGCCGCCGACCGCATGCGGGCATGGGGGAAGACAGCCGGCGAAGGCGAGTTCCTCACTCTCGACGAGGCGGCGGCCCGCGAGCGAATCGAGAGCGGCATGGCGCGCCTCCGCGGCGTGGGATTGCGGCCGCTCGGGTTTGTGCCTCCGGCGTGGCTCGCCAGGGAAGACGCGCACCGCGCGGCGGCTGCCGCCGGCCTCGCCTTCAGCGAGGACGACACGTCGATCCGCCTGCTCGCCGCCGGCCGGCGTCTGCCGTCACCGGTGGTTCGCTGGAGCTCGCGCACGCCGGCCCGCGCCATCGGATCCGTAGCGGTGGCGCTCGGTCGCTGGGTCCTTCAGCGTGGCGCCCGGTTCCCTCGCCTCGCCTTCCACCCGCAGGATCTCTCTCATCCGGCCACCGGCCGCTCGCTGGAGCCCACGCTCATGCGGTGGCTCGGCCGCCACCAGCCGGCCGGTTACGCCGAGGTGCTGTCGGCTGTCATCGCATGACTCTGTTGCAAGCCCATCTTCTCTGTGTGGCGCTGGTGGCTGCCGATCTCGTGGCGCGCGCCTGGCGGATCCAGTGGATCATCCAGGGCCTCGGCCACCGCATCTCCTTTCGCGACTCGTTCGTGCTGAACGCCTTCGGCGATGCCGCGTGCGCGCTCACCCCGCTCCGGATCGGTGGCGAGCCCGCGCGTCTCGCGGGGATGCTGAGAAGCAGGGTGCCGGCAACGGCGGCCTTCGTTGCCATCAGTCTGGAGGTGATTGCCGCCTGGCCGGTCATCATCGTCGGGGCAGGCTGGCTGGTCTGGCGATACGCACCGGCATGGTGGAGTGCAGCCGGCCCGCGCCTGGAATCGGCGGCCGCCGCGGCGTGGCCCTGGGTGGTGCTCGTGGCGATCGCGAGCCTGGCGGCCTGGAGGGCCGCGCGGCGCATCGCGTCGCCCGCGACGAGGCACCTCCGCCGGCCGATCCGCCGCGCGCTCGTGTACTGGCGGCGAATGCCGCGCTGGCCGCTGATCGCCAGCATCCCCATGACTTTCGTGAATCTCGCCACCCGGGTCGCGATCCTTCCGGTACTCGCGCTCACCTTGCCCGATCCACCGGCGCTCGGGCCGCTCACCCTGGGCTCGTTCGCGCTGCTGTACAGTCAGCTCGTGTTGCCTACGCCGTCGGGTGCGGGAGCCGTGGAGCTGGGATTTCTGGGGGGCGCCGCGGGAGACCTCGGCGATCGTCAGGGATCGCTGTTGCTGGCCTGGCGGATCTACACCAACGGCATCGGCGTGGTGCTCGGCGTCGCGCTCGCGGCCAGAATCTACGGGTGGGCGGCGCTGCGCCAGCTAGCGGGGCGGTGGAGCGATCGCAACTAGCAGGACGGTGCGCTCGAGCGCCTCGGCCACGCCGTGCGGCACGTGGGCCGGGGCCCACACCACGGTCCCCGGCCCGGCCTCCTGCGTGTCCACCCCAACCGTCATCCTCGCCTTGCCGCTCACCACGAGATAGAACTTGTCGGCTCCGCCGTGTACGTGCACCGGCTGGGTCTGCCCCTTCTCGAAGCAATTGAGGCCGACGAAGAGCTGGCGCCCGGCGAAAAGGTCGGCCTTTACCGGCGCACCCGCGTCGAAGCCCGCGGCCGCCTCGACCGCCCTGAAGAACTGACTCATGGTGCCGGCCCTCCCTCGGTGCCGTATTATCATTCCCATCCATGGCCACTACTACGCGAATCGAGCGCGACCCCCTCGGCGAAAAGCCGGTTCCGTCCTCCGCCCTCTACGGCATCCAGACGCTCCGCGCCGCCGAAAATTTTCCCATCTCCGGCCTCAGGCCGCTCCCCGCCTTCGTCGACGCGGTCATCTGGATCAAGCGCGCAGCCGCGCTGACCCACAAGCAGACAGGCCGCCTGGAGCCTCGCCTGGCCGATGCCATCGTGAAGGCGGCAGACGAAGTCCTCGGCGGCCAGCACCGCGATCAGTTCATCGTGGATGTGTACCAGGCCGGCGCGGGGACCAGTCACAACATGAACGGTAACGAGGTCCTCGCCAACCGGGCCAACGAAATACTCGGCGGCGAGCGTGGGGCGTACTCGCCGGTGCATCCCAACGATCACGTCAACATGGCGCAGAGCACGAACGACGTGATTCCCACCGCCATGCGACTGGCCACTCTCGCTGTTCTTCCCGCGACCCTCGAGGCGCTCCACCGTCTGGCCGAGGCGCTTCTCGGCAGGGGCAAGGCGTTCGACTCCGTCATGAAATCGGGCCGCACCCATCTCCAGGACGCCACACCCATCCGCCTGGGGCAGGAGTTCACCGCTTTCGGCCACACGGTGGAGCGCCATCACCAGAAGCTGGTCCAGGCAGCCGACTGGCTTCGGGAGATGAACATCGGCGGCACGGCAGTGGGCACCGGCATCAACGCCGAGCCCGAGTATCCGGCGCTCATGGTCAAATACCTGCGCGAGGTTTCCGGGCTCGACCTGCGCGAGGGGGCGGACCGCATCCAGCTCATGCAGTCCATGGGCGACATCGCCACGATGAGCGGCGCGTTCAGGGCCTACGTGCTCGACCTCAACAAGATCGCCAACGACATCCGGCTTCTCGCATCGGGTCCACGCACGGGGCTCGCCGAAATCGTGCTGCCGGCCGTGCAACCCGGATCGAGCATCATGCCCGGCAAGGTGAATCCGTCAATCGCCGAGATGGTGAACCAGGTCTGCTTCCAGGCGCTTGGACTCGACACTACCGTCGCGCTTGCCTCGGAAGCGGGGCAGCTCGAGCTGAACGTGATGATGCCCGTGATCACCCACAACATCGTCTTCGGGCTCACCATCGTCGGTAACGCCACGCGCATCTTCGCGGATCGGTGCGTCGACGGCATCGAGGCCGACGAGGCGCAGTGCGCCTACTGGCTCGAAAGGAGTCCCGCGCTGGTCACGGCGCTGGCGCCCAAGATCGGCTACGCCGAAGCGGCAAAGCTGGCCAAGGAAGCCCTGGCAACCGGACTCACTGTCAAGGAACTGGTGGCTAAGAAGGGCATTCTCAAGGGCGCTGAGCTGGAGGAGGTGCTCGACCTCAGGGCGATGACCGAGCTGGGGGTGCCGGGAGGAAAGGGAATGCCGGCGGGAGGGTGATCACGATCGTTCCAGCTCGATCACCCTGAACGGCAACGCATCGGGAAACACTCGCTGGAGCAGGTTCATGGAGACGTTGTAAACCGGGACATCGTGCAGCGTCCTTCCTTCCGCCGATCCGTGGTGGGCATGTCCGTGGAACACCGCATCGACGCGATAGCGGGTGAGCGGCTCCTCCAGCCGGCTGCAACCCAGGAACGGGTAGATCTCCTTCGGCTCGCCTTCGACCGTTGCCTCGATGGGCGAGTAGTGCAGCAGGGCTATTCGTCTCTCGGAGCGCAGCCGGCCGAGCGCGGTCTCGAGCTTGAGCGCCTCGGCGAGTGCCTCCTGCACGAATTTCTTGATGATCTCCTCACCCCACGGCCCCAGTGTGCCCCTGCCGAACCCTCCCGCGAATCCTTTCACCCCGGCGAAGCCCACCCCCTCGATTTCGCATGCCTCGCCATCGAGGACCTTTACCCCGGCGTCGCAAAGAATGCGGCTCACTTCGGGAACCCGTCCCGATTCATAGTCGTGGTTGCCGAGAACGGCCACGATGGGAATCGTGACCGCCGAAAGCACGCGGGCGAGAGCTCGGGCTTCGTCCGGGTCGCCGCGATCGGTGAGATCGCCGCACAGCGCGAGCACGTCGGCCCGTTCCGCGACCTCGGTGAAAAGCGAGCGGAGCGATGCACTCTGATCGGTACGGCCGAAATGAAGATCTCCCACCGCTGCCAATCGGATCCTGCGTTTGTTCTGAGTCATGCCGACCAATCAACCGCGCCGGCCTATCGAGAGCGGTGATCTCCGCCACAACGCCCCGCAGGGGCGCTGGATATGATGGAGGCCCCAGGGAGGAGCCAGGTATGGCATTTTCGCCGACCCATTCGATGGTAGAGACGCCGTCGCGGGCGTTCTATCGTGAGGCGATGGAGGCGCTTGGTCACGCGGGCGTTCCCTTCCTCGTCGGAGGGTCGTTTGCCTTTATCCATCAGTCGGGAATCGACCGCTCGACCAAGGACCTGGATCTGTTCGTTCGGCCGGAGGACGTGCACAGCCTGCTCGAGGCGTGCGCATCCGCGGGATATCAAGCCGACCTCGTCCATTCTCACTGGCTGGCGAAGATCCGGTCGAGAGACTCCTTCATCGACGTAATATTCAACTCGGGAAACGGGATGGCCCGGGTGGACGACGTGTGGTTCGAGCACGCGAGGGTGCGCGAGGTGCTGGGACTGGAGGTCAAGATCGCGCCCGCCGAAGAGTCCCTCTGGTCCAAGTCGTTCGTGATGGAGCGCGAGCGCTTCGACGGCGCCGATGTCGCGCACATCATCCTGATGCACGGCGACAAGCTCGACTGGAAGCGGGTGCTTGCCCGATTCGGGCCGTACTGGAGAGTGCTGCTCGCGCAGCTCGTGCTCTACGGATTCATCTTTCCGTCGGCGCGATCGAAAGTGCCGACCTGGCTGATGGATGATCTGACCGAACGGCTCCGGGCGGAGGTGGCGGAGCCGGATTGGAAGGAGCCGGTGTGTTTCGGCACGATGCTGTCTTGGTCTCAGTACCTGGGTGACATACTGGCCGGCTCGTTCCGGGATGCCAGAATCCGTCCTCACGGCACGCTGACTCCGGAGGAGGTCGTTCGGTGGACCGCAGCCGATAAAAAATGAACGGCCGACGCGGTGCTTGAATCCCGGTCTCCGCGGGGGCATATTTTACCGTCATGCGAGTTACAACCTGGACCGAATACAGTCTCATCATTTCGATCCACCTCGCCAAGCGGGGCCGGAGCGGGACAGGGCCGGTCGCGGCCCGCGAGCTCGCCGATACCGAACGCCTCCCCGCCGACTACGTGGAACAGATCCTCCTCCGCCTCCGGCGCGCCGGACTCGTCGAAAGCGTCCGCGGCGCTAAAGGCGGGTATTTTCTCGCCAAGGAGCCGTCGGCCATTTCGGTTCGTGACGTCATGAACGCCTCCGAGCATCAGACTTTCGAGGTCAACTGCGATACCCACCCGGTTGACGCCGAGCGATGTAGCACCGGCGCCACCTGCAGCATTCGGCCGGTCTGGCATGCCCTCCAGCAGCGGGTAGACGAGCTGCTGGCGAGTATCTCACTCGCGGATCTGATGAAGCAGGAGCTCGATGTGCAGGAACTGGTCGGGATTTCCTCGGCAGGCTAGGCACATTTCTGCCTTTGCGTGCGGCCCGGCCGGTATGGCCGGGCCTTCTTTTTTGGGGGACGGATGACGGCAGTGACGGATCCTGTGCTAACCAGTGAGCCAAGCCTCTGGCGGGAAGTGGGTAACACTCCGCTCCTTCCGCTAGCGCTACCCGAGAT
>JBBRGF010000046.1:0-19722 GCA_038240975.1 Gemmatimonadales bacterium | reverse complement strand
CCCTGAAAAGCAGTCCGCCGCCGCCGTTCAGCTGAATGAACGTCGAGGACAACGAGAGGTCGCCGCCGGAAAAACCGACCTTGAGCAGGGAGAAGCGCGCCGACACATACGGTGCCACCACGTTGCTCCCGGCGTGAATGCGGTAGCGCGGCTCCACGAATCCGCCGTAGAGACGCACATCCTCCGACCGGCCTTCGAACCCATGATTGGTGTACTCGAATCCCGCGCCGACCGAAAAGGCGCTTGGTGTATAGCGGATCTGCGCTTCGGCTCCCACGCCGTCCTGCAAGCCGGTGAAGACGTTTCCAAACACGCCGTTGTAGAGACCGGATGCCTGGAAAGAGATGGGCTGGGCCGACTGGGCCTCCAAGCCGCGACACAGGAGTCCGGTCAGGGCCAGTGCGAGGAAACGGGCAGTGCGCATGTCGTTAACCTGTGGTGTAAACTCAAGGAAGTCTGGAAGATGTGATGCCTTGCCCCATACCTGAGCTGCACTCTCTAGTACGCGCTCATCAAGAGACTATCAAGCTAACCCCGGCGCGGCAAAGCCCCGGCCCGAACGGCTGGAGGCAAGGGTGATTCAGTGTCGCACCCTCGGCTCGATCGAGGTCAGCGTGGACGGAAGTCCCGCGCCGCCCGAGCTGCTCTGGCGTAAGCACCTGGCTCTGCTTGTCTATCTGGCTCGTTCCCCCAGGCAAACGCGGAGTCGCGAGCATCTCGTCGCGATGCTGTGGGGAGACCGTACCGAGGCCGCCGCTCGACACTCGCTCAGCGAGGCGTTGCGGGTGATCCGCCGTCACGCGGGTCTGGCCGCCGGGGAGTTGAGCGGCCAGGTCCGGCTCGTTCCGGGGTCGGTGGAGCTCGACGTCGACCGGCTGGAGCGCTTGATCGCCGCCGAGGATTGGGCCGGCGCGTCCGATGTGGCTGCCGGAGAATTCCTCGACGGATTCGCGGTGCCCGATGCATCCGATTTCGAGGACTGGCTCGCGACGGAGCGCGACCTCTGGCGGCGGCGTACCGTCGAGGTGCTGGTAGGAGCGGCCGAAGCCCTTTCGCGCGTGGGGCGGGCGCAGAACGCCAGCGCGTTGGCGGCACGCGCCCTCGCTCTCGAGCCCACGTCCGAGCCGGCTCTACGATCCGCTCTCCGCTGCCTGACCCTGGCCGGTGACCGCGTCGGCGCACTCGAGCTCTTCGACCGGTTCTGCGTTCGCATCGGCGAATTGGGTGTCGAGCCCGGAGCCGAGACCCTGACCCTTGTCGACCGGGTGCGCCGCGGGCGCGGCCAGCGTCCTGAAGTGTGGGCAGCCTACACGGGCGATCCGTCCGTGGCCCGGCCTTCGCTGGTGGCCCGCGAGGAGGAGCTTTCGCGACTGCTGGAGGGGGCGGCGCGGTCGGCGCACGCACGGAAGGCCTGCCTCTTCCTCCTCGAGGGCCAGTCAGGCGTAGGCAAGACCCGGCTCCTGGAGGAGATGCTCGCGCTGGTGCGCCTGGACGGGATGTCGGTCACCACGGCCCGTGCCGTGGAAGCCGATCGCACCGAGCCATGGAGCGGCGTGCTGGCGCTCGCGCGCGGCGGCATCATGGATGCGCCTGGAGTCCGGGCGGCCCAGCCGTCTGCCCTCGCGGCCTTTGCCGAGCTGCTGCCCGAATGGGCGGAGCGTTTTCGCGGTGCGGCAGTACCGGACGCGTTGCCATTGGGACGCGCGCTTGCCGAAGTATTGCGGGCCGCGGCGGAGGAACAGCCGGTCGCGCTCGCGCTCGACGACGCCCAGTGGCTGGATACGGACTCGGCGCTCGCGCTCGGCGCGGCTCTGCGCGACCTGGCCGGTGCGCCACTGATCCTGGTGCTTGCAACCGCGCCGTATCCGCCGCGACCCGAGCTGGACGAATTGCGCACCAGGATCGGCCGCGACTTCGAGGGAGGTGCCGTGCGACTCCGAACGCTGGACCGCGTGGCGATCCGCGGACTGGCCCACCAGATACTACCCGGGTACGATGCGGGCGCGCTCGAGCGCGTGGTGCGCCGGGTAGCGACCGACTCCGCGGGCCTGCCGCTGCTCGCGGTCGAGGTGCTGCGGGCGGTGGCGCTCGGCCTCGATCTCGGGACCATCTCGGGCACCTGGCCGGAGCCGCTTCACACGCTCGATCAGAGCCTCCCCGGTGACCTCCCCGACGCCGTGGCGGCCGCCATTCGCGTCGGCTTTCGGCGGCTGAGCCCACCCTCGCAGAGCGTCCTCGTGGCGGCTGCTGTGTTGGGAGACCTGACAACGCCGGCGCTCATCGAACGCGCGTTGTCGATGGACGCCGGAGAGGTGGGCCTCGCACTCGATGAGCTCGAATGGCATCGCTGGCTGCTGTCCGAGCCGCGGGGCTACTCCTTCGTTGCCCGGATCGTGCGCCAGGTGGTGGAGCGCGACATCCTCACGCCGGGGCAGCGCCGCCGCCTTCAGGAGGCGGCAGGCCGCGGCGTGGGCTCCGCCTAGCCGGGCAACGGTGTGGAGCTCTCGATGATCGCTTCGAGGTCGGCCGGCGAGCGCTTGCGGCATTCCCGCCGGAGATCCTCGATGTCGGCGGCGAGGAACTGACCCAGGAAGCCGTCGGTGGTGATCTCGAACGCCGGCAGGTCCTTCTTGGCGGCGGTGTTGGAATACAGGGCGATGACGGCCCGATCGCCGAATCGGTAGAACGAGTAGGTGGGATACCTCCCGAACAGCCACACCTGAATGGGCTTCCGGAAGTCTCTGGCCAGCCGCGCGAGGTATCTGTACGCGTCGGCGACGAGCGATGGGATCAGCGGCCCGTCGTCGAAGTGCCTCCCCAGCGAAAACATGAGCTCGTGGTTCTCGAGATCCGGCAGGAAGGCCTCCAGCGTGGTACCCTCACGCCCCAGGAAGGCCTTGATCGCTCCATCGTGATTCTCTCGCCAGCGCCGCGAGTGAATGAAATACAGCGACATCTCGGTGGACGAGGCGATGAGGTCCTCGAACCCCTGAAAGAAGCCGGCGAAAGGCCCGACGCGAACGATACCGGAGTCGGGCACGCCCTAGCGCGCGGCCAGCGACCCGGGCCCGGCCGGAACGAGAGTCGCGTCGAGCGTGATCTTCGTATTCAGGAGCTTGGAGACAGGACATCCTGCCTTGGCCTTGCCCGCCAGCTCCTCGAACTTCGCCTGGTCGACCCCGGGCACCTTGGCCTTGAGAGTGAGATGAATCGCGGTGATGGCGAAGCCGTCCGGTACCTGCTCGATCGTCACCGCGGCCTTGGTCTCCAACTGCTCCGCCGTCAGCTTGGCCTCGCCGAGGATCAGGGACAATGCCATCGTGAAGCACCCGGCATGCGCCGCACCGATCAGCTCCTCCGGGTTGGTGCCTGGCATGCCTTCGAAGCGGCTGGCAAAGGCATAGGGATAGTCCTTGAGTGCGCCGCTCTCGGTGGAGATGGCGCCCTTGCCGTCCTTGCCGCCTTGCCACTTGGCGGACCCGGTTCTCGTCAGTTTCATCGGTTCGTTCCTTCCGTGACTTCTGGACAATGTGAATGGAATCGCAGCCATCAATTCATGCAGCCTGATGCGCGCCGCCTGCCGGCAGCGACCAGGTCGCTCCGACCTCCCTGCATACCACCCGCCACTGTTCGGGCCCGGCGGCGGCGAGGAATCGCCGCAGCGGCTCGTCGACTGGCTCGCGGCTGAGACGAAAGGTGGAGTGGTGGATGGGTAGCACGTACTCCGCGCCGATGGAGAGGAACATTTGCCATGCCTCTTCGGGCGAGGCGTGGTTGGCGATCCAGGGATCGTACGCGCCGATGGGCAGGATGGCCAGATCGACGGGTCCACGGTCTTTGAGCCGCGCGAACGCATCAGTGTAAGCGGTGTCGCCGGCAAACAGAATCGTTCGGCCGACCTTCTCGATCAGGTAGCCGCCGTATCCCCTATGCCGATCGGTGACCATCCGCGCTCCCCAGTGGCGCACCTCGACGGACTCGACACGCAGCCCTGCGACGTCCGCGTGCTCCCCCCAATCCAGCTCGTTTACCCTCTTGAACCGGCGAACCAGGTCGCGGTTGCCGCGCTGCACGACCACATGCGCGTCTCGGCGCAACGCGCGCAGCGTGCCCAGGTCGGTATGGTCCATGTGCGCGTGCGAGAGCAGCAGGACGTCGGTGCGGGGGATCTCGCGGGGCCGGAGCGCAGGATTGACCAGCCTTCGCGGGCCCAGCTTCACCGGCCCGTATCCGATACCGATTCGCCGCTCGAGCGCGGGATCGGTGAGGACCCAGGTGCCCTGAAAGTTGAGCAATACGGTCGCATGGCCGAGCCAGGCGGCTGTGAGGCGGTCGTCCGGCCAGTCGGACGGTACCGGGCGTTGCGGTTCAGTTGAAGATTTGAAATGCATTTCCACTTTCGAATACATTACTCACCACGGAAACACGGAACACCGGACGAAACGGCGCGGGCAGTAGGTACATTATGAGACAAGTATAGTCGGTGTTTTCCGTGTTTCCGTGGTGAAGATTCGGGAGGCTGGGGTGAAAGTCGTCCTGCAGCGCGTCCTACGGGCCTCGGTCATGATCGAGGGAGAAACCGCCGGCGCCATCGGCCCCGGATTCTGCCTCCTCGTCGGTTTTACCCATTCCGACACCCGCACGCAGGTACATTGGATGGCCGAGAAGATTGCCGGTCTGCGGCTCTTTCCCGACGCGGACGGCAAGATGAATCTGGGCCTCCGCGATGTGAACGGCGCCCTGCTCGTCGTGTCTCAGTTTACGCTATACGGCGACACGGAGAAGGGCAGGCGTCCTTCCTTCATCGACGCCGCGCGTCCCGAAACGGCCGTTCCACTGTACGAGCACTTCCTCGCCGCGCTTCGAGGCCAGGGGCTCGAGGTCGCAGCCGGGCGGTTCGGCGCCGACATGCAGGTCGAGATTCACAACGATGGCCCGGTGACATTGATCCTGGAGCGGAACGCATGACCAGAGCACCGCTGACGCTCGCCTCTGCATCACCGAGGCGGCGGCAGCTTCTCGAGATGCTGGGAATCCCCTTGCGGGTGATGCCGTCGAATTTGCCCGAGGTCCGTCGCCCCGCCGAAACGGCTATCGACTACGTCGAGCGCCTCGCGCGGGAGAAGGCGCTCAGCGTGCCGGGTTCCCTCGTGCTCGGAGCCGACACGACGGTCATCGCACGCGACGAGGTGCTCGAGAAGCCGGTAAGCAAGTCCGACGCGCTCAGGATGCTGCGCAAACTGCAGGGGCGAACCCACCAGGTGGTCACGTCGGTGGCGCTGGTCGCCGATGGTGCGGTGTACCAGGCCACCGACATCACCAACGTCACCTTCCGGCGGGTGGATGATCTCATGCTGCAAGCCTACGTCGCGACCGGGGAGCCGATGGACAAGGCCGGAGCATATGGGATTCAGGGTTATGGCGCGGCGCTGGTGGAGCGGATCGACGGCGATTTCTTCAGCGTGATGGGCCTACCGATCAGGCTGGTGCTCAGCCTCCTCGAGCAGGCCGGCCATCCTTACAGGTTCGAGGGGCGCATGGGAACGGCGGAGGTCACCGAGGTCCGCTGATCGGCTGAGCCCACCGAGCGCACCCGGTATACCTGCACGACCTGCGTCTTTCCCTTGAGAGCCATCTCCGGCAAATACTCGTAGTCCACGTGCTCGCGGACGGTGCGCAGGACGCTTTCGGTCACCAGCACTTCGCCCGGGCCCGCCTCCGCGCAGAGCCGTGAGGCGACGTTCACCGCGTCGCCGATCACGGTGTAGTCGAGGCGCCGGTGGCTCCCGATGTTTCCCGCGAAGACCTCTCCGTGGTTGATCCCGATACCCACCCTGATCTCCGGCCGCCCTTCGCTGGCCCACCGCTGATTGAGGCGGCCGACCGCCTGCTGCATCTCGACCGCCGCTCGAAGGGCGCGGTCGGGATCGTCGGCGTGTCCGAGCGGCGCGCCCCAGAGGGCCATGATCGCGTCGCCCATGAACTTGTCGAGTGTGCCCCCGTAGTCGAAGATCACGTCGACCATCTCGGTGAAGTACTCGCTCAGCAGCTGTGCGATCGCGTCGGGACCCATCGACTCGGCCATTGCCGTAAAGCCGCGGATATCGCTGAACAGAACCGTGGTCGGACGCCGCTCGCCGCCGAGCTTCACCGCGCCGGCCTGCTGGGCGATCTCCCTCGCCACGTTCGGCGCGAAGTAGCGCTCGAAGTTGGAGCGCACCATCGCCTCGCGCCTACTCTGATCCGCGTATCGGCTGTTCTTGATGCCGATGGCGGCGATCCCGCTGAACGCAACGAGAAACTGGAGATCTTCGTCGCTGAAGGTGTTCGCGGTCGTGACGTTGTCCACGTAGAGGAGGCCGAGCACGAGATCGGCCGAAGCCATGAGCGGCGAGCACATGGCGCTCCGGACGCTCTGGATGCGGATCGACTGTCCCTTGAACCGCGCGTCTGCCGGCGCGTTGTGGGAGACGACGGCGACCCCCTCGCGGACGACCTTGTCGGCGATGGAGCTGGGCACCGGCTGCGGCTGCACGTCACCCTGCTTGGTGCGCGAGATCGTCGGCACCAGCTCGCCGGATGTCTCGTCGCGGAGGAGAATGGTGACGCGGTCGACGTTCATGATCTCGAAGGTCATGTCCACGACGTTGCGGAGGAGCCGCTCGATGTCGAACTCTCCCGACAGCTTCTGCGAGACGCCGAGCAGCATGGAGAGCTTCATCGCCTGGCGCGCCTCGGCGGACGCCGCGTCGACGCGCAGCTGTCCGACGGCCATCGGACCCTCCCGGCTCGTCACTCCGGCCGGAGCACCGCCCGTCACCTGCACCTGTTTGACGATCAACCCACCCGGCGACCCGATACCCGAGGCCACCGGAGGTGCGATGACCTTGAGATGAAACATGACCCGGCCGAAGGTGACGGCGTCGTCCGGCGCGATGCGTCCCGCGTTGACCCGGGCGCCGTTGACGAACGTCCCGTTGGAGCTGCCGAGGTCCTTGAAATGCACGCCATCGGGCCGGGCGATGAGCTCGGCGTGGCGCCGTGAAATCGTGGGATCGTACAGCGGGATGTCGCTCGACAGGCCGCGGCCCACGACCATCCGCTTGCCCGATGGGAGGTCGAAGGTCTGGTCGCCGCTCTCGCTGACGAGGTGGAAGGTGGCCATCGCTTACGTCCGTGCCTGCGCGGTAGCGGCGAGCGCGAGCGCCAGCGCCAGCAGCACCGCCTTGGCCTTGGCCTCGGTCTCTCTCCACTCGGCGGCAGGGTCCGAATCCGCCACGATGCCGGCTCCGGCCTGAACCCACGCGCGTCCGTCATGCATGATGCAGGTGCGGATGGCGATAGCGGTGTCGAGCGTCCGGGCTCCCCATCCGATGTATCCTATCGCCCCGGCGTAGGGACCTCGCCGTACCGGCTCCAGCTCGTCGATGATCTGCATCGCCCGCACCTTGGGAGCGCCGCTCACCGTTCCGGCCGGGAAAGAGGCGGCGAGCGCCGACACCGCGTCGAGGTCGGGACGGAGCCGCCCGCGCACCTCGCTGACCAGGTGCATGACGTGCGAGTACTTCTCGATTTCCATGAATGCGGTGAGCCTGACCGTTCCGAACTCCGCCACACGCCCGACGTCGTTTCGGCCCAGATCGACCAGCATGAGATGCTCCGCCCGCTCCTTGACGTCGGCCGTCAGCTCCGCCTCGAGCGCGGCGTCCTCCGCCGGCGTCGCGCCTCGCGGCCGGGTGCCGGCAATCGGCCGGAGTGTGACCTCGCCGTCCTCCACACGGATGAGCACTTCGGGTGAGCTTCCGATGACGTGGATGTCGTCGCAGTGGAGGTAGTACAGATAGGGTGCCGGGTTGAGCGCCCGAAGGTAGCGGTAAGTCAGAAACGGGTCCGGGGCAGGGACCTCCAGGCGTCGAGACAGAACGGTCTGGAAGGTGTCGCCCGCGGCGATGTACTCCTTGATACACCGCACGTGATCCTGGAATCGCTCGTCGGCATACGGCGAAACCGCCGGCGGAAGGCTCGGCCTGTCGTCGAGCTCCAGCGGCGTCGTGGTACCTGGGGCGGCCAGCCGCGCCAGCCAGCTCCCGATTCGGTCCGTTGCCGCCTCGAAGAGGCGCCTGAGCTCGGCCTCCCCGGTGCCCTCCGGCACTTCCACGTTGGCGATGACCGTGGCGCGGTTGTAGAGATTGTCGAGGACGAGCAGTGTGTCGGCGATCATGAGGACGGCGTCGGGTAAGTCACGATCGTCGGGTGGAGCGTCGGGAAGGTGCTCGATCGTTCTCACGATGTCGTAGCCGAGGTACCCCACGGCTCCGCCGGTGAAGCGCGGCAGACCAGGCACCGCGACCGGCGGGTGTTTGCGCAGCGTGCGGCCGATATGCTCCAGCGGGGCCATGTCTCGCTCGACCACTTCCCAGCCCGTCGATGAGGTCCACCTGGAGCACTCGCGGTTTCGGTATCGGAACAC
This sequence comes from Gemmatimonadales bacterium, assembly GCA_038240975.1. Lineage (GTDB taxonomy): Bacteria > Gemmatimonadota > Gemmatimonadetes > Gemmatimonadales > GWC2-71-9 > CAVVWJ01. Next base: position 11,252 of record JBBRGF010000046.1, on the reverse strand, counting down.
CTCTCTCGGGTCGGTGGCCAGAAAGGTGTACCGGGCCCATCGCTCTCCGCCCTCCAGCGACTCCAGAAGAAATCCATACGGCCCGCGGTGGAGCTTGGCGAAGGCGGTCACCGGCGTGTCGCCGTCCAGCACCACCTGCCGCGTCACCGGCACCATTCCGCCCGCGGAGCGGGCCCGCTCGGCGAAGGCCTCGAAGCCGGTGCTCACTGCGGCGCCGCGACCAGATAGGTTCCCGCGGTGGTCACCGGCGCGCTCAGATTATCCGACGCGGGGCGAGTCGACGGGAGCAGCGCGAGCTGTCCGTTGGGAAGCACCCGGCCGATCGCGAGGGCACGCTCGAACTGTACCTCGTCTCCGTAGACCGCCCGCGCCTTGGCCGGGGCGAGGAAGTAGCGGCCGTACTTGAAGGTGAGCATCGCCGTCTTGCCGCTCGCCTTGCCGAACGGAAGGCTCGCGTTGATGTCCACGCCATACACGCCGGGGCGCGGCTTGATCTCGATCCGCACCTGCCTGCCGCTGTCACCGAAGGCGGCCGGCGGAATGGCCAGCTCGGCGAACGTGATGCTCTCGGGCGGGCCGTGACGCAGCACGATGACGCGAGGCTCACCGGTGGTGAAGGCGACCGCGGTGTCGGCCAGCGGAGGCCCCGCGGTCTCCAGCACGATCGACTGCGCTATCGGAATGACCTGAACCGCGGCGGGGCCCGCCCCGTCCTTTCCGGACACCGGAACGCGCCCTCCGCACGCGAGAGCGGCGACGACGATCCAGCTTGCCCGGCCTACCTGGCTCCGGGATATTCCCCTCATTGGTCCAAGGTCTTCCCCATGGCAACGGTGAGGTCGAGCGGTGAGGGGTCGGGTTGGAGCGCTGATGGCTTCGTTCATGCTGGCGGCGCAGGCCTCGTCTCTCGTCGCGCAGTCCTGGAATTCAGATTCCGCGCTGGCGCTGGTCCGGCGAGCCGTCGGCCGCCGCGAGGCGGCGCAGGCCGATTCGTCGCTGGCGAGTTACCGGACCAGGGCTCACGGCTTCGTATTCTTTCTGGCGCAAGTCGGCGAAGGGCTTACAGAGCCCCCGCGCCTGGTGAAGGCCGACGAGCTCGATGTGGAAGTGTATTGGCAGGCCCCCGACCGGAGCAAGCAGGTCATTCTGGGCTGGCGCGACGGCGCCTTTCTCCCTACCGACATCAACTATCACCGCGACCATCTCGGTATCGTCACCAACAATTTCGGTGACATGATCCGTATCGGGGAGGGCGACGAGGTGCGGGATGTGATTCACCCGCTCTCTCCGCTGGGGCTCGAGGCGTACGACTACGCGCTTGGCGACTCGCTGTCGATCCGGTCGGAGCAGGGGCGGACGGTAGTGCGCGAGGTGCAGGTACGCCCGCGCTCGTTCAGGCGGCCGCTCGTCGTGGGAACCCTGTTCCTCGACGTCCGGACCGCGCAGCTCGTCAGGTTCAGGTTCAGCTTCACTCCACCCTCGTATCTCGACCGCCAGCTCGAGGACATCAGCATCGTGCTCGAGAACGCACTCTACGAGCACCGCTACTGGCTGCCCTACAGGCAGGAGGTCGAGATCAGGCGCCGGTCGACCTGGCTCGACTTTCCGGCCCGCGGCATCATCCGGGGTCGCTGGGAAATCGACGGATACAACCTCACCCCGGCGCTGCCACCCGGCACGTTCTCCGGCGCCGCGATCGGTGGCCTGATCGAGCCACGCCCCTCGGATTCCACATGGAGCGAGCCGCTGGAGAAGGCCATCGCGGGCGTGGCGCGGCCGGTCAACCGGCAGGACATGGACGCACTCAGGGTGGAGGTGGAGCGGATCGCGGGTGCGCGCGCGCTCGGGGGGCTGTCATCCCGCCGGCTCGCGGCCGGCTCCATCAGCGACCTCGCTCACGTCAACCGGGTCCAGGGCCTGGCCCTCGGGGCCGGCGCGGTAATCGGAGTGGGCGGCGCCAGAGCGCAGCTCCGGCCGGATGTCGGGTACGGAATCTCGGACGGACGGGTGACCGGGGGCATCAGTGTCACCGTCGGCCAGGGGGCGACACAGGTGAGGCTCGGCGCTGCTCGCCGAATCACGGACCTGAGCGATCTGCCCGTGATCGCCCCCGCGATGAACTCGGTTCTCTCTCAGGAATCGGGCGATGACCACGGCGACTACGTTCTTCTGAATTCCCTGGGAGCGGGAGTTCGCCATCGGTTGAGCGGCCGCACGTCGCTCGCGCTTGGCGTCCGGGTCGAGGAGAGTCAGTCGGTCGGGGTCAGCGCATCACCGGCCAGCGGCTCGTATCGCTCGAACCCTGCGCTCGGCTCGGGCACGCGCAGGGTCGCCAGGGTCGACCTCGAGCGCGCGAGCGGCGGCATCGCCGTGAGGCGCGATCTCCAGGGGCGTCTCTCTCTCGAGGGCGGCGAAGGTGCGAGCGACTATCTGCGCGCCACCGCGGAGGGGCGCTGGCTCATCAGTGTCGGTGGCAGTCAGCTGCTCTCCCGGGTCTACCTCGGAACCGGCACCCGAGACCTTCCCCCGCACCGGAGTTTCGCCATTGGTGGAAGGGGAACGCTGGTGGGCGAGCCGTTTCGCGCGTATGGCGGCCGGAGTGCGGCCCTCGCGCATCTGGAATGGCGTTTCGAGGTGCCTGTCCCGGCCATCCCGCTCGGCTCGTTCGCCTCGACGGGCCGGCGGATGGTGGTTGCGCCCTTTCTGAGCGCCGGCTACGCCTCCCGGCCGATCGGCGGCTTGCCATGGAGCGGTTCGGATGGCGTGCGGCCCGTGGCGGGAGTGGCGCTCGAGTGGTTCATGCGCCTCGTGAGAGTCGAAGCCGGTATCGGCTTACGGGACGGGCGCTTCGGGGTGACGGTCGACGTGAGCCGGGACTGGTGGGGCCTCCTCTAAGACCCTTATCTTCGGGAGATGCAGTTCACCGACGAATGGCTGGTGCACACCCTCGAGCCTCTCCTGCCCGATCAGACCATCGTGGTCCTGCGGCAGGAGGCGAGCACTACGCCCGTTTCCCTCTGGGAAACACTGGTGCAGCGCAAGGTGATCGCTGACGGCAAGATCCTGGAAGCGCTCGCGAGCCGATTCCGGATCCCGGTGGCCGATCTCGGTCGCATCAACCCCAAGCTGGCTCAGGCGGTGCCCGAGCAGGTCGCCCGCCGCTTCAATCTGGTGCCGGTCGGACAGTCCGATTCCTACCTTGAGGTGGCCACCGCCAACCCCTTCGATATCGACGCCGAGAAAATGCTGGCCTTTGCCACGGGGCGTGAAGTGCGCATGCTCCTCGGGTCGCCGGCCCGCATACGGGAGCGGATCGACGATCTGTATCGCCAGGGCGGCGTGGTCAACCGGCTGCTCGAGGGGATCAGCGGCGATTTCGACGTCAAGGAGCTGAAGGACGAAGAAGTCGAGGCCGCGAGCGCGGAGGAGGCGAGCCAGCGTCCCATCATCCGCCTTGTCGACATGATGCTGGCCGACGGCATATCCAGCCGGGCAAGCGACGTCCACGTCGAGCCCATCGAGGGCGGCGTGGCGGTGCGCTACCGCATCGACGGCGTGCTGCGTCAGGTCATGAAAATCCCGCGCAACGCCGGACTTCCGCTCATCTCCCGCATCAAGATCATGTCGGGTCTCGATATCGCCGACCGGCTCAGGCCGCAAGACGGGCGCGCACGGGTCTCGGTGAACGGCGAGGCGGTCGATCTGCGCATCTCCACTCTGCCGGCATCGCTTGGCGAAAAGGTGGTCATCCGGATCCTGAGCCAGCGCTCCACCGTGCTGACGCTCGAGGCGCTCGGCATGCACGAGGACGAGCGGCGAGCGATCAAGAGCCTGCTGGCCAACAAGGAAGGGATCATCCTCGTCACCGGACCCACCGGCTCCGGAAAAACCACCACGCTTTACTCCGCCATCCGGCTGATACAGAGCGAAGGCGTCAATATCGTCACGGTGGAAGACCCGGTCGAGTACCGGCTGGGCGAGAATATCGTCCAGGTACAGGTCCACGAAAAGGCGGGCCTCACGTTCGCGTCGGCGCTCCGGTCGATCCTTCGGCAGGACCCCGACGTCGTGCTCGTGGGCGAAATCCGCGACCAGGAAACGGCGCAGATCGCCATCCAGGCGTCGCTCACCGGCCACCTCGTGCTCAGCACGCTGCACACCAACGACGCGCCGAATGCCGTCACCCGGCTGGTCGACATGGGTACCGAGGCGTACAAGATCGCCTCGGCGCTGCGAGGCGTCGTGGCGCAGCGGCTCATGCGCCGGATTTGCCCCGTCTGCCGCGTGCCGGCCACCGAGCCGGTGCCGGAGCGCGCCGCGCCGTTCATCTCGGCCGATGCCAAACTCCTCCGCGCCGTGGGTTGCCCCGAGTGTACCATGACGGGCTATCGCGGACGGTTCAGCATCGTCGAAGTGCTCACGATGAACGCGCAGCTCGAACATCTGGTGGGCCAGGGCACCACGGCCGATCAGCTCGCCGAGGCTGCCGTCGGCGCCGGAATGCGCTCGCTTTGGGAAAGCGGGCTCCGCCACGTACTCGCCGGCGATTCGACCGTCGACGAACTGCTCCGCGTCACCGACCCTCCGAGAGATGGTCCCGGCAAGCCCGCGGCCGCGCCGTCGGCTCCCACGCGAGCCGGCCGGGCCGTGGCGAGTCCAGCGGCGCCGGCCCCGGCGCCTGCCACAGCGCCGGCGGCGGCGCCCTCGCTCGATTTCATGAGAGACATGGAGCTTATCGAAGAGACAGGGCCGGTCGTCCGCAGCGTTGGTACCTGCGTGCTGCTCGTGGAGGACGAGGAGCCGCTCCGGCGCGTGATGAAAGATCTGCTGGAGCGCGAAGGCTACACCGTCGTGGAGGCACGTGACGGCGTGCAGGCGCTCGACGAGGTCGACCGCCGCGCGCCCGACGTCATCATTCTCGATCTCAACCTGCCCGGACTCGATGGCTACGGGGTCCTGCAGCAGATTCGCTCGCGGCCGGCCACACGCCACATTCCCGTCGTGGTGCTCACCGCCAAGGGAGACGAGGACAACGAGGTGCGCGTGTTCCAGCTGGGCGCCGACGACTTCATCACCAAGCCGTTCCGGGCACGGGCGCTCTCCGCCCGACTCGAGGCGGTCCTGGGCCGCCACCGCGCGTGAGCCGGCCGCTCACCCCTTCCTCTCAAACTCCGCCCGCCCCTCCGATCGCTGACCAACCCCCCGGCCCGGTGGACGTCCCCGCAGACGCGTCCGAGGGACTGGCACTGATCAAGCCCTCGGTACGGGGCCAGGCCGCGTACTCCTTGAGCGCGCCAATCGCTCGGCGAAAGCTGAATCAGAACGAGAACCCCTACGATCTACCGGCGGACCTCAAGAAGGAGGTGCTGGCGGAGGTGGCCGCCGCCCCCTGGCAGCGATACCCGGAGTTCGCGCCGGGGGCGTTGCTCGAGCAGCTCGCCGGCCACTACGGCTGGCGTGCCGATGGGACGCTGGTGGGCAACGGCTCCAATGAGCTGATCCAGGCGACGCTCTCGGTTTCGCTGGCGGCGGGCGACGTGGTCGTGGCGGCGGCGCCGACTTTCTCCCTGTACCGCCTTCTGACGAATGTGCTCGGCGGGCGATACCGCCCCGTGTCGCTCGGCAAGGAGTTCGAGTTCGACGTCGACGCGATCATCGAGACTGCGGTGAGGGAACGGGCGAGGGTCGTGGTGCTCAATTCCCCGAACAACCCCACCGGCTCCGCCCTTCCTGAGGGCGCCGTCGAGCGCGTGCTGGGGGCCACCGGAGCGCTCGTCGTGTGCGACGAGGCGTACCAGGAATTCGGCGGCCCGACCGCCATTCCGCTGCTGTGTCAGACTTCGCGCCTGGTCGTGCTGCGCACCTTCTCCAAGGCGCTCGGAATGGCGGGACTTCGGTTCGGACTCGCTCTGGCGCATCCGGCGGTCACCCGCGAGCTGGCCAAGGGCAAGCTGCCTTACAATGTGAACCTGGTGACGCTCGCGGCGGCGGCGGCGGCGCTCCGGAACCGAGACATGCTCGACGCGCGCACGCGCGAGATCGTAGAGACGAGACGAAGCTTTTCCCGCCGCATCAGGGGTATCGCGGGGCTGTCGGTCTATCCGAGCGCCGCCAATTTCGTCCTCATCCGGTGCAAGCGGGCCACGGCGGGGGACGTGTTCCGAAGACTCCTCGACGACCACGGCATTCTCGTTCGCGACGTGTCCCACTCCGCCGACCTGACCGACTGTCTCCGGATTTCGATCGGCACGCCCGACGACATGGAAGCCGCGGCGGCGGCGCTGGAGGGGATTCTTGGCTGAGGCACAGGAGAAGCCGGCGCGGCGGGTAGGCGAGATCCGGCGTACGACAAAGGAAACCGATCTCCACGTCAGGGTCGATCTCGACGGGCGAGGACAGGCTCAGGTCCACACCGGCATCGGTTTCCTCGACCACATGCTGGAGGCCCTGGCCAGGCACGCCCTTCTCGACCTGACCGTCGAAGCGCAGGGCGACCTGCACGTCGATGGGCACCATACCGTCGAGGACACGGGTATCGCCCTCGGCCTCGCGATCGCCGGCGCACTCGGAGACCGCGCGGGAATCCGGCGCTATGGCCACGCGTTCGTTCCGCTCGATGAGGCGCTGGTGCGGGCAGTGGTCGACGTGTCCGGCCGGCCGTATCTCTCGTACAACGTCGAGATCGCGAAGTGGCAGATGCTCGGCGACTACGACGTCTTTCTCACACCCGAATTCTTCCGCGCGCTCGTGCTGAATGCGGGCCTCACCGCGCATCTCGACCTTCTTCGTGGCGACAACCCGCATCACATCGTCGAAGCGGCGTTCAAGGCGTTCGCGAGGGCGCTCGATGCCGCCACCGAGCTCGACGCCCGTGTCGTCGGTGTCCCGTCCACCAAGGGAATCCTGTGATCGCCGTGGTGGACTACGGGGTCAACAACCTCAAGAGTGTCGTGCGCGCGCTCGGCGCGTCAGGGCATACCGCGAGGCTCACCACCGATCCCGACGAAGTGCGGCGCGCCGGGCACGTGCTGGTTCCAGGCGTGGGAAACTTCGGCCAGGCATCGCAGAACCTCGAGGCGTCGGGGCTCGGTGCGGCCATCCGCGAGGCCGCGGCGGCGGGACGTCCGGTCATGGGGATCTGCCTCGGGCTTCAGCTGTTCTTCGCGACCAGCGAAGAGGCTCCCGATGCTCGCGGCCTCGGCCTGCTCCAGGGTCGTGTCGCGCGCTTCGCGATAGGACTCCCGGTGCCTCACGTTGGCTGGGCGCGAGTGGATCTGACGGAGACCGGGCGGCAACATCAAATGCTCACCGGCCTCGGCGGCGCCGAGGGCACGTTCTTCTATCACGTCCACAGCTACTACCCCGCCGGCGTTCCCGACGACGCCGTGCTCGGCACCGGAGAGTATGAGCACCGGTTCCCGACACTCGTAGGTCGCGGCAACGTCGTCGGCGCGCAGTTCCACCCCGAGAAGTCGCAGCGAGCCGGGATCGAACTGCTCGATGCCTTCGTCCGGTGGCGCCCGTGACCGATGTTCGAGTGTCGCTGGTGGACCTCTATGTGGTGAGGGGCACGGGTGCCACCCTCGAATTCCTCGTGCTCCGGCGCGCGGCCGGCGGCCGCTGTGCCGGGTCGTGGGAGGCGGTGCATGGCCACATCGAAGCATCGGAGCGGCCGGTCGAGGCCGCCAGGCGCGAGATGGAAGAAGAAACCGGCCTCACGCCGGTCCGACTGTACAATTTGAGCCGGGTCGAGACGTTCTATCAAGACAGGATCGACGAAGTGGCGCTTGTGCCGGTGTTCGCCGCGTTCGTGGAGCCCGGTGCACAGGTTCTGATCGGCCCGGAGCACGACCGCTTCGATTGGCTGCCGCCGCCGGCGGCTCAGTCCCGCTTCGCTTGGCCGCGCGAGAGGCGGGCGGTGGACGACATCCTGATGCTGCTCGGGGAGGGACACGCCGGGCCGGTGGAAGACGTGCTGCGCGTATGCTAGCCCGCCGGATCATTCCATGTCTCGACGTCGCCGCGGGCCGAGTGGTCAAGGGGGTGCACTTCGAATCCCTTCGCGACGCGGGCGACCCGGTCGAGCAGGCCGCGCGCTACGATAGTGAGGGCGCCGACGAGCTGGTATTTCTCGACATCTCCGCCAGTCCCGAGGCGCGGAAGACGACGCTCGACATGGTCGGGCGGGTGGCCGATTCCATCTTCATTCCGTTTACCGTCGGAGGAGGCATCCGTTCGGTTGCCGACGCGGGTGCGGCGCTCAGAGCGGGCGCCGACAAGGTCGCGGTCAATACGGCGGCGGTGGCCGATCCGTCGCTGGTCTCCCGTCTCGCGGAGAGCTTCGGCGCTCAGTGCGTGGTTGCCGCGGTCGACGTGAAGCGGGTCAATGGGCGACTCGCGGTAATGGTCAACGGAGGCCGGGAGGAAACGGCTCTTGATGGCATCGCATGGCTCGAGCGCCTCGAATCGCTCGGCGCGGGCGAAATTCTGCTCACCTCGATGGATCGTGACGGCACCGGCAATGGGTACGACCTTCCTCTTCTCACCGCCGCGAGCGCGGCCGTATCGATTCCGGTGATCGCCTCCGGCGGTGCCGGCACGCTGGAGCATCTGGCTGAGGCGTTCGAGGCGGGAGCGCACGGCGTGCTCGCCGCCACGATCTTCCATTTTCGGGGCTCCTCGCTGCCCGAAGCCCGTGGCTTCCTCCGCTCTCGCGGATATCCCGTGCGTCCGTGAGTGCGCGTGGGCACCCGGTTCTCGCCGCGGCGTCTCTGCTGCTGATTCTCAACGCCGCGCCGGCGCTCGCGGCACCATGCGTCCGGCCAACACGGGCCGGCACGCAGGTGCAGGGCGAGGTCCGCGTTTGCCCCGGCCGCTACCGCATCGCCGACCCCAACGAGCGGGGCGTGATCATCGCCGCCGCGTCGGGCACGCACATCGACCTCTCGGGCGTGACGCTGGAGAGCGGCGACTCGGTGCCTGCCGGCTACAGCGGAATCGGGATCTCCAGTCGCGGTGTGGATGGGGTGACCGTGCTTGGCGGACTCGTTCGCGGTTATCGTTTCGGACTCAAGATCGACGGGGGCCGCGGACACCGAGTCAGCGGGGTCGACGTGTCGGCCAGCCGAAGCCAGCGGCTCGCCTCGGCTATCGAGCGCACTGACAGCGCCGACCGCCTCGATCCGCTCCGTCTCAGGGTCGTCGAGATCTACGGGGGCGGCGTGCTGTTGCAGGGCACCGTCGGCGCAGCCGTGACGGGCGTGATCGCACGCGGAGCGCAGAACGGCATCTGGCTGATAAACGCCCGGGATAGCTACGTAGCCGACAACGACGTCTCGGGTAACAGCGGGTGGGGAATCAACCTCTGGCACTCATCGCACAACTCCGTGGTTCAGAATCAGATCGGCCGTACCCGCCGCTGCGAGGGCGCGGGCGGGTGCGATGCCGCGGCCATCCTGGTGCGCGAAGGCAGTGATTCGAACACGTTCAGCGACAACGACCTGTCCGCGTCAAGCGTCGGAGTGCTCGTCACCGGCGCCGCTCCCCTCTCTCAGCCGTCGGTGGGCAATCTCTTCTACCGGAACGACGCCTCGTTCTCGCTCGAGGCCGGCTTCGTCGTCCGCCTGAGCTGGGGAACGACATTTCTCGAGAACCGGGCCGACAGCTCCGGCACCGGCTTCAAGCTGATTCGCGCGAGCGGGCAGTCGATCCGGGGGAATACGGCCCTCGGCTGCCGCGACGCGGCTATCACGGCATCGCGCGGCGCCGACAACGCCATTCAGAGGAATCTTCTGCTCGGCGGACTCGTGGGCATCCGGGTCAGCGACACCGTTGCATCGGGGCCGCGCGGCCGGAGCTACATCATCGACGACAACGTCATCGGAGGCGTGGAAAAGGGGATCGTGCTGCAAGGTGTCTCACGCGGGAAGATCCGGGGGAACGTGATCGACGACGTCGGCGAGGCCCTGTCCATCGACTCGACGGGCCACGCGTCCGAGGTAACGGGCAACGTCTTTCTGCGTGCCCGGGCATGGTACATCGTGGCGCCCGATCTCGTGGCGGGAGGGAACTACTGGGCCACTGCCGACGCCCGCACCGCCGCCGCCAAGGTGCGGGGACGCATCAGTGTGTTGCCGTGGAGGCCTGCGAGCGCGGTGGGGTACTAGCGAAGATCTGTGCGGCTCGCGCGTGGAGGTCGCGTGGATTGAGCGGCCGGTCGGCCACGATGAGGCGCTGGGCGAGCGCCGGCCAGGTAGCGGTGAGCGCCTGAACGAACAGCTCCGATGCGCCGGCGGTCATTCTCCCGTCGGCAATGATGAGGTCGAACTCGCCTTCTCCCACCGCCTTCAACCCCTGCTCTCCGTTGCGAATGGCCTCGACGTTGTGACCGGCCGGACCGAAGAGCGCGCTGACCACGCGGTGCGCCGCAGGATCGCCGTGCACGAGGAGAATGCGCCGAAACGCCGGCTGTGGCGCGGCCGCGGGCATCGGCTCTTCGGAGAGGCCGGCCGGAGCGTCGTAGTACGGAAGGGTCATGCGGAACTCGGCGCCGCCTTCGGGCGGCTGCTCGTACGTCAGCTCTCCTCCATGTGACTTCACGAGGCCGTAGCTGAGTGACAGTCCCAGCCCCGTGCCTTCTCCCACACTCTTTGTAGTGAAGAACGGCGTGAAGAGGTAGGAGGCGAGGTGCGGCGGCACTCCCGGTCCGCTGTCGCGCACCTGGAGAATGGCCATGCCGTCGGCCCGTGACGTAACGAGCGAGATTCGCCGTGGCAGGCCTGACTCGAGCCCGCTCACCGCCTGGACGGCGTTGTTCACCAGGTTCAGCAGCACCTGCTGCAGCTCGTACCGGTCGCCGAGCACCACGACCGGCTCGGGATTGAGCGCCGATTCCAACTCGATTCCGTGGAGCTGAAGCTCGTAGACGATGAGCAGTGAGGTTCTGGCCGCGACGTCGTTGAGGTCTACCGCCGCCTTTTCCGCCACGCCCTTTCGCGCAAACGTAAGCAGGTTGCGCACGATGCGCCCAGCCCGTTCGGCCTGTTCGTGAATCACGCGCAGGTGCTCTCTCGGCATCTCCCGGCCCGGCTCTCTCTCGAGGAGCAGCTCGGTGAGCCCCGCGATGGATGTGAGAGGGTTGTTGAGCTCGTGCGCCACACCCGACACGAGCTGGCCGATCGACGCCATCTTGTCATTCTGAATAAGCTGCGCTTCCATGTTACGCTGCTCGGTTACATCCTCGACGAGGATCA
>JBBRGF010000045.1:0-19726 GCA_038240975.1 Gemmatimonadales bacterium | reverse complement strand
CTCCCACGAGAAACAGCTCGACCGAGCCGTGCGGCATCTCGATGCCGAAGAACTTCTGGGACGGCGCCAGGACCGGTCCCAGCCATTGCTCGAGCGCCGCGTGGCCACCCAGGAAAGGCGGAAGGTTGAGCGCGCCACCGGCCAGGCTCAGCACGCCGAGCACCACCAGTGGCCACGTCATGATCCCTGGAGCCTCGTGCAGATGAACCCGCTCCTTGTCGCCGGTGCGATTCTCACCGAGGAAGGTCATCGCCATGAGGCGCGCCATGTAGAACGCGGTGAGGAATGCAGCCACCACGCCCATGCCGTAGAAGAGGTAGTACACCGGATGCTCCCCACCGCGGGCGAAGGCCGCCGCGAGGATTTCATCCTTGGAGAAAAAGCCCGAGAAGGGCGGAATCCCCGCAATGGCCAGCGTCGCGATCAGCATGAGCCAGAAGGTGGCCGGCATGTACTGCCGGAGGCCGCCCATGTTCCGGATGTCCTGCGCGTCGTCGTGCGAATGGCTGGCGTGGTACGCGTGGTGCATCGCGTGAATCACGCTGCCGGAGCCGAGGAACAGCAGCGCCTTGAAGAAGGCATGAGTCACGAGGTGAAATATGCCGGAGGCATAGGCGCCGGTGCCGACACCGAGGAACATGTAGCCGAGCTGCGAAACGGTGGAGTACGCCAGGACTTTCTTGATGTCGTACTGGCGGAGGCCGATCGTCGCGGCAAAGAGGGCCGTGAGCGCGCCGATGCCGGCGACGACCGTGCTCGAGACGGGGGCCATCGCGAAGAGCACGTTGGTGCGCACGACCAGGTAGACGCCGGCCGTGACCATCGTTGCGGCATGGATGAGCGCCGATACCGGAGTCGGGCCGGCCATTGCATCGGGAAGCCACGTGTAGAGTGGAATCTGGGCGGACTTGCCGGTGCAGCCGAGGAAGAGAAACAGCGTGATGGCCGTGACGATCGCCCCGCCCGGCGTCAGAACCGAAGGCGCCTGCGAGATCACGTCCACGAAGTTGAGCGTGCCGAACGCCCGCCAGATGAAGAACATGGCAACCAGGAACCCGAAGTCGCCGATCCGGTTCATGATGAAGGCCTTCTTGCCGGCGTCGGCATTGGCCTTGTCGTTGAACCAGAACCCGATCAGCAGGTAGGAGCAGAGCCCGACGCCCTCCCACCCGATGAACATCACCGGAAAACTCGATCCGAGGACGAGCACCAGCATGAAGACGATGAACAGGTTGAGATACGCGAAGTAGCGAGCGTATCCCGGATCCTCCTTCATGTATCCGACGCTGAAGAGGTGGATCAGGCTCCCCACTCCGGTCACCACCAGGAGCATCACCGCCGAGAGCTGGTCGACCTGGAAGGCCAGGTCCACCTGCAGCTGGGCAACGGGAAGCCAGCTCCAGAGCTTCACGATGATCGGCGCGTGCGGCGGATGGGCGATCAGCTCGAAAAATGCACCGAGAGAGACCGCAAAGGAGGCGAACAGCACCCCGGTCCCCACGACGGACACCGCGTCCTTGGCCTGCGGGCGCCGGATGGCCAGCGCGCCGTTGACGAGGAAGCCCGCGAGGGGAAGCGCAACGGCGAGCCAGATCCAATGGGAGAAGGTCATCACCCCTGCAGCAGGTTGATGGTCTGAAGGTCGACCGACTGCTTGTGACGGAACATCGCCAGGATGATGGCCAACCCTACCGCCGCTTCCGCCGCCGCCACCGTCATCACGAAAAACACGATGATCTGGCCGCTGGCGCCGTAGAGCTGCGAAAACGCGACGAAGGTGAGATTGACGGCATTCAGCATCAGCTCGATGCACATGAACAGGACGATGGCGTTCCGCCGGAGCAAGACGCCGGCGACTCCGAGGCTGAACAGGATGGCTGAAAGCCCGAGCGACGGTCCGAGCAGCATCACGCCTTCCGTTTGGCGAGAACGACGGCGCCGACGATGGCCGCCAGGAGTAGGATCGAGGTGATCTCGAAGGGCACCAGATAGGCCTGGAAGAGCGGCCCTGCGATGGCGCCTACCACCCCACGGGACTCCGCCTCCTGGCGGGCGATGTCGCCCGCGGCGAACATCACGCGGGGATCGCCGAACGGCGCGGCCTGAGCCAGCTCGGTGGCCAGGCGCTTGGGTGTGTAGCGCCATAGGGCGATCAGCTCGCCCACCAGCAGCCCGACGATCACCACCGTGGCGCTCACGGCCGACGGTCCGCGGATGTCGGAGGTGGTATGCCCGAGGTTGAGCAGCATGATCACGAACAGGAACAGCACCATGACGGCGCCGGCGTAGACGAGCACCTGGATGGCGGCGATGAACTGGGCATCGAGCAGAACGTAGATCGCGGCGAGCGAGAACATCGTGGACACCAGCCAGAGCGCGGCGCTGACGGGGTTGCGCTGCAGGATGCAGAGCGCCGCCGAGGCGATGGCCACGGCGCCGAAAAACCAGAACACGGCGTTGGTCATCTACTCGCCCCGGGGATCGGTGGGATCCCAGAGAGTCGAGACGGGGTGTGTCTGCGACGAAAGGCGCTCGAGATCGTACACGAACCGATCGCGTGAATACTCGGAGTTCTCGAAATGCACCCCGACGTGGATGGCCTCCTCGGGGCATACCTCCTGGCAGTATCCACAGAAGACGCAGCGGAATTCATCGATCTCGTAGATGAGCGGATAACGGTTGCCGTCCTCGTCCTCTCCCGGCACCAGCTTGATGCAGTTGGCGGGACAGATCTGGGGACAGAGGCCGCACGCGACGCACTTGGAGCGACCCTGCTCGTCCGTGAGCATGCGATGGGTGCCGCGCCACCGGTCGGAGATGCTCCACTGGCCCATGCCGTTGTCGGGTCCGGTGCTCTTCTCTTCGGGGTACTGCATCGTCACCTTGGGCTCGAACATGTGCTTGAAGGTGAGAGCCATTCCCTTGAGAGTGGCCCGGACGTAGCTCACGTCCCGGTCGGGTCGCTTGAGAACCTTGACACCGATAGACATCAGCCTGTCACCACAGCGGGGGCCTGTTCGTCGACGCTCCGCGGCCGGCGGCCGGAGCCCTTGACGAAGAGACCGCTATCGAGCAATCCAAACACGAGCACTCCGATCACGAGATTCACCCCGAAGAGCACGAGCGCCTCGATGCGGGGATTGGTGATGCCGGCCACACGCTCGATCAGGTAGATCGCCGAGCACACGACCATGATGTAGGCCAGCGCCAGAGGCATGAGCACCTTCCACCCCAGCGACATGAGCTGGTCGTACCGGAACCGGGGCAGCGTCCAGCGGATCCACATGACCACGAAGATCCAGAACATCACCTTGAGAAAAAAGAAGCCGCCGGTGGCGAGTGTCTGAAGCACGCCACCCTGCTCGTCCCACGACCCCGGAATGTCCCAGCCGCCGAAGAAGAGCGTGGTCACCATCGCACAGACGGTGACGACGTTGGCATACTCGGCGATGAAGAAGAACGAGAACTTCATCGCGCTGTATTCCGTGTGATAGCCCGCGGTCAGCTCCGACACGGCCTCGGGCAGGTCGAACGGCAAGCGATTGGTCTCGGCGAGGCCGGAGACCAGGAAGATGAAGAACGACAGAAAGAGCGGCAGCACGTACCAGAGACCGGCCTGCTGGTGGGCGACGATCGACGAGAAGCTCACGTTGCCCGACATGAGAAGCACCGGGATGAGACTCAGTCCCATCGCCACTTCATAGGAGATCATCTGGGCGCAGGCTCGAAGACCGCCGAGCATGGCGTACTTGCTGTTGGATGACCAACCTGCGAGCGCGATGCCGTAGACGCCAAGCGAGCTGATGGCGAGCACGAAGAGGAAGCCGACGGGCAGGTCGGCGACCACCAGCGGCATCGGGCCGTGATGAACGAAGCGGCCGAGCGGCCCGAGGCTGAAATCGAAGTCGACGGGGAGCGGCGCGGCGAAGGGAATGACCGCGAAGAGCAGCAGCGCGGGAATGAACGACAACGCCGGCGCCAGGAGAAAGAGTGTCCGGCTCGCCTCGGATGGGAAGGTCTCTTCCTTGAGGATGTTCTTCAGACCGTCGGCGGCGGGCTGGAGTAGACCGGCCCAGCCCACGCGGTTAGGCCCACGCCGGTTCTGCATCCAGGCACTGACCTTGCGCTCCATGAGAGTCAGGAGCGCAACACCGATCATGATGACCGTGAAGACAAAGAGCATCTTGATGACGCTGAGGAGCAGAAATCCCTTGAGCTCCGGTGTCACCGTGCAGCCTCCGCACCGGCGCCCGCGGGCAATACCCGCCCCGTGAACCCGATCTCGGCGTACCCCATGCCGCCGAAAATCGGCCACCGATCGGCCAGGAGGGCAAACGCCTCATCGGCGGTCGACGGTGCATCGGCGTCTGGGCCCGGCCCGCTGAGCACCTCGCCCGCCACCCACCAGGCCGGTCGTGCCATGCCGGGCTGAGACTTGGCTTGATGATAGCGCTGAAGGCGGCGGTCGCGATTCACGTACGTGCCGTTTTCCTCGGCCACGTTGGTGACCGGGAGGACGAGGTCGGCGCGGTGCAGCCAGTCGGTGGCGACGGTGCCGAGCACCACGAGCAACCCCGCGATCCCGGCCAGCGCCGATTCATCGGCCGCCGAAAGGTCGGCATCGAGCACCATGACCACCGATGCGCTCGCGGCGGCGCCCAGCGCCGAATCCCACTGGGCCGTGTAACCCAGCAGCTCGGCGCCCGCCAGATTGGGCGCGCGCTCGCGGCGCAGTGCCAGGCCGGGTATGCCGGGTAGCGGGGCCTCCTGACCCAGCGGCACCTGTACGGCGGCTGTGACGTCGAAGCGGTCGAGAAGCTTTCGAGCCAGGCCCAGCGACTCGGTGGAAGCCCGCCCCGATGCGAGAATCACCGCACTGCCCGACCCGCCGCGGAGCATCTGGCCGAACCGGTCGAGGGCGGTATCCCAATCCACGGCGAGGTGCCTGGCTCCGTCGCGAAGCAGCGGCGCCTCGATCCGGTCGCCCCGATTCATCCAGCGGTAGTTCATCCGGCCGTAGTCGCAGATGAAATGGCGGTTGACCTCGAGATTGGGCCGCGGCCGGATGCGCACGACCACGTCGTCGCGGGTATCGATGGTGACGTTGCACCCCTGGGTGCAGCCTGGGCAGACGCTGGCGGCCTTGTCGAGGTCCCACGCGCGCGCCTTGTGCAGAAAATCCTTGGAGAGCAGCGAGCCCACCGGACAGAGATCGACCACGTTGCCGGCCCACGGATGATCGAGCTTCTGGGCATCGGCGATGCCGATGAACGCCCGGTCGCCGCGCTCCGACACATTGAGCAGCGGGGTCTCGGCCACGTCGTCCATGAATCGCACGCAGCGGGTGCAGAGAATGCACCGGTTGGGCACGTAGAGAATGTCGGGGCCGAAATCCTCGACCGGGTTGTACCGCTTGGCGTATTCCTTATAGCGGGTGCCCGCCCTGCCTTCCTGGAAGACGTAGTCCTGAAGCTCGCATTCTCCCGCCTGGTCGCAGATGGGGCAGTCGAGCGGGTGATTGATGAGCAGGAATTCGAGGACCGCCTCGCGGGCCTTGAGGGCGCTCTCGCTGTTTACGTGAACCACCTGGCCTTCGGCCACCGCGGTGACGCAGGCCGGCGCCAGCTTGGGCGCCTTCTCCACCTCGACCAGGCACATCCGGCACACCGCCGGCGAGGACAGCGACGGATGATAGCAGTAGTGCGGAATGAGCACGCCGGCCTGTTTGGCGGCCTCGATGATGGTCGTGCCCTTGGGCACGGCCAGGGCGGTGCCTTCGATTGTGACGTTGACCAGTTCGTCAGACATTCAATGATCTCGGTTGTTGCGGAATCAAACCGCCGCCATCGACGGCTGCCGCGACCCCGTCATGTACGCCTCGAATTCGGACCGGAACTTCTGAATCCCGCTCACCACCGGCGCGGCGCACGAGTCGCTCAGTACGCAAATGGTCTTTCCGGTCATCTGCTCCGACAGATCGAGGAGAAGCTGAAAATCCTCCTGCTTGCCCTTGCCCGAGAGGATCCGCTCCAGGACCTTCGTGGTCCAGGCTGTCCCTTCACGGCATTGCGTGCACTGTGCGCACGACTCGTGGGCGTAGAATCGAGCCAGCCGCCATATCTGGTAGACCATGTCGGTGGTGTCGTCCATCACGATCATTCCCGCCGAGCCGAGCATCGAGCCCTTGGCGACGATCCCCTCGTAGTCGAACAGCGCCTCCTCGGCCTCCTCGCGCGTCATGATCGGCACCGACGAGCCGCCGGGGATGACCGCCTTGAAGGTGCGGCCGGGACGCGGGCCACCGGCCATCTCGTAGAGGATGTCCTTGACGGGCGTCCCCATGGTGACCTCGTAGTTACCGGGCCGCTGAATGTGGCCGCAGACCGAGATCAGCTTGGTGCCGGTACTCTTCGGGTTGCCGAGACAGAGTCCCTTGTACCACTCGGCGCCGCGCACGAGAATGTGGGGCACGGCCGCCAGGGTCTCGACGTTGTTGACGGTCGTGGGCATCCCGAAGACGCCCGACACCGCGGGAAACGGCGGCTTGATTCGTGGGTTGCCGCGCTTGCCCTCGAGCGAGTTCATCATGCCGGTTTCTTCACCGCAGATGTACGCCCCGGCGCCCCGATGCAGCACTACGTCGATTCGCCGTCCGCTGCCGAAGGCGCTCTCGCCGAGGGCGCCGGCGGCATAGGCCTCGCCCACCGCCGCCGACATCACCCGCCACGGCTCGGTGAACTCGCCGCGGATATAGATGTAGCAGCGCTCCGAGCCGATCGCGTACGCCGCGATGGCGCACCCCTCGATCAGCGCATGGGGTGTCCAGCGCATGATCTCCCGGTCCTTGAACGTCCCGGGCTCGGATTCGTCGGCATTGCACACGAGGTAGTGCGGCTTGGCCACATCCTTCGGCATGAACGACCATTTGAGCCCGGTCGGGAATCCGGCACCGCCACGCCCCCGGAGGCCCGACGCCTTCACTTCCTCGACGATCGCCTCGCGGCTCATGCCGAGCGCCTTGCGCAGCCCCTCGTAGCCGCCGCGCTGCACCCACCCGTCGAACGACCGGGCACCGGCGTCGCCGAAGTACTTCGAGAGGACGACCGTCTCCTTCGGGTGGCTTGGATGCGGATAGCCCACTACGTGTACCTCTCGAGGATGGCGGCGACCTTGTCCGGGGTCACATCCTCGACGAAGTCGTCATCGACGAGGATCGGCGTGGGGAATCCGCAGGCGCCAAGACACTCGACCTCGACGACCGTAAACCGGCCGTCGGGACTCGTCGCCCCGAGCTCCCGGCAGCCGGTCTTCTCGACCAGCGCCCGGGCGACGTCTTCCGCCCCGCAGATATTGCACGGTGAGGTGGTGCACACCTGGATGAAGTGCCGGCCGACGGGATGGGTGTGGTACATCGTGTAGAAGGTGACCACGCCCTTCACGTACGCGGGTGTGAGGTCCAGTACCCCGGCCACCTCCTCGATGGCCGGCTCCGAGATCCAGCCGCGCTCCTCCTGCACCATCCAGAGAGCGGGAAGCAGGCAGGCTTGCCTGGTCGGGTATTTGCCGAACAGTCCCTCCAGCCGCGCCCGCGTCTCTCCCACGAACACCGGGGCGTGGGGCACGGTCTCGGTGCCGTGGCCGCCGTGGGCGGAGCGTGGAGTCATCGGTCCACCTCTCCCATCACGATGTCGATGCTGGCGTTGATGGCGATCACGTCGGAGAGGAGCGCGCCCTCGCACATCTTCGGAAGGCTCGCGAGGTTGATGAGCGATGGTGGGCGGATTCGCCACCGCACCGGCTTGGCCGTGCCGTCGGAGACGAAATAGTATCCCAGCTCACCCTTCGGGTTCTCGATGCCCATGTACGCTTCGCCGATCGGGGGCTTCACGCCTTCCATGACCTGCTTGAAATGGAAGATCATCGCCTCCATGTCGCTCATCGCGCGCGACTTGGGCGGCAGGATCACGCGCGGATCGTCGACGTTGATCGGGGCTCCCGCCAGCCCGGCGAGGCGGTCGAGCGCCTGATCGAGGATGCGGTTGGACTGCGTCATTTCCTCGAGGCGCACCCGGTATCGGTCGTAGATGTCGCCGTGCTCGCCGATGGCGACGTCGAAGTCGTATGTCTCGTAGTCCAGATACGGGCGATCTTTTCGCACGTCGTAGTCCACACCGCTCGCGCGCAGCATCGGACCCGACAGCGAGTAGTTGGTGGCCTCTTCGGCGGTAAGTGCGCCGACGCCCTGGGTTCGGCCGATCCATATGGCATTCCGGGTGAACATCGTGTCCACCTCGGTCAGCGTCTTGGGAAAGGTCCGGACGAAGTCGCGCAGCCCCGCCTCGAAGTCGGTGGGAATGTCGGCCATCATGCCGCCGATCCGCGTGAGGCTGGTGGTGAGACGCGCGCCGGTCCACATCTCCTGCAAGTTGTAGATCCGCTCGCGCTGCTGGAACGACCAGAGAAACGGCGTGAATGCGCCGAGGTCGATGCCGGTGGTGCCGAGCCAGACGAGATGGGAGATGATCCGGCTCATCTCGCAGGCGATCACCCGCAACACACGGCACCGCTCCGTCGCCTCGATTCCCATCAACTTTTCCGCGGCCAGCGCCAGGCCGACGTTGTTGGCCATGGGCGACAGGTAGTCGGTGCGGTCGGTGAGGGGGATGATCTGATTGTAGTGGCGGTACTCGCCGAGCTTCTCGAAGCCCGAGTGCAGGTAGCCCAAGTGGGGGATACAGCGCTTGACCGTCTCTCCCTCGAGCTCGATGACCAGGCGCAGCACGCCGTGCGTAGCCGGGTGTTGGGGCCCGATGTTCACCAGCATGTGCTCGGCGCCGAAGTCCTCGTCGAATCCGGCGTGCCGCGGTGCGGCCGTGAGCGGGATACGGACCGGCCGGCCGGTTGCGTCGAGACCGGGTGTGGCCAGCGCCATTTCTACCGTTCGGACGCTCACTTCAGAAATCCTCGTTCGCCGCGCGCCAGACGCTCCCGCATGTCCGACGGCAGCTCGTCGAACGCCTCGGCGATAGACAGCTCTTCCATCGAGTAGTGTGCCTCGGGATTGGCTGCGAGCGCCTGACGCGTCTGCTCGGCGCGGCTGAAGTGACCGCGGAGCGGAAACTCCTTCCGCAGCGGATACCCCTCCGAGTAGGTCTCCCACATCAGGATGCGCCGCAGATCGGGGTGTCCGGTGAAGACCACGCCGAACATGTCGTACACCTCGCGCTCGAGCCAGTCGGCGCCGTGCCAGAGGTCCCACACCGAGCGGACTTCGAGTGGGGCGCGCTTGTCGAGGGCCACCTTGACGCGCAGATCGGCGCGCCGTGGGAGCGAGCGGAGCTGGTACACCACCTCGAGCTGACGCTCGGGGTCGCGATATTCGACGGCGGTGACGTCGGTGAGGTAGTTGAAGCGCTGGCCGGGCGCGTCCTTGAGCCACGCCAGCACGTCGTGGGCGCGCTCGCGGGCGGCATACACGATCGTGTCGCCACAGGAGACGGCGGTGCGTTCGATGGCGTCGCCGAATTCCGCACGGAGCGGGGCGACGGACGGCGACATGCTGCTCGCGCCGGCCGTCATGACGTGCGGGTCTGGTGCACCGAGTTTCCGAAGGGTTCGCTCAGCTCGTCCACCCGCTCCGCCGGCAGAAAGAGCCCCGTGGGTCCGACCAGCTTCTCCTCGCGCAGCAGATCGTTGTCGATGCTCTCACCCATGATCTTTTTCTGCAGGAGCCGGATGCCGTAGATGAGGCCCTCCGGCCGGGGCGGGCATCCGGGCACGTAGACGTCGACGGGGATGATCGTGTCGATCCCCTGCACCATGGCGTAGTTGTCGAAGATGCCACCCGAGGAGGCGCAGGCGCCCATCGAAATGGCCCACTTGGGCTGCGGCATCTGGTCCCAGATTCGGCGGATGACAGGCGCGAGCTTGAACGGAAGCCTCCCCGCGCAGATCAAGACGTCGGCCTGGCGGGGTGAGAAGCTCTGCCGCTCCATCCCAAATCGGGCAATGTCGAACCGGCTTGCCGCGGTAGCCATGTACTCGATGGCACAGCAGGCGGTGCCGAAAGGCATGGGCCAGAGCGAGTTGCTGCGGGCCCAGTTGGTGAGGAAGTCGAGACGGGTGGTGACCCAGTTGGGGGAGACCGAGGATACCGTGGTGCTTTCCGGCTGGACGGAACTCAATCCCACTGCAGGGCCCCCCGCTTCCAGATGTAGACGTAGCCGACAGCCAGGATGACGATGAACACGAACATCTCGACAATGAGGAGCCCCGCGATGTCGCTCGACTGCCGGAACGCCACCGCCCACGGGATCATGAAGACGGTCTCGATGTCGAAGATGATGAACAACATAGCCACGAGGTAGAACTTGACCGAGAAGCGCTCCCGCGCGTTCCCCAGCACCGGCATCCCCGACTCGTATGGCGCAATCTTGGCCGCCGTGCGCCGATAGGTGGAGAGGAGGTGTGACGCCCCCAGCATCAGGATGGCGTTCGCGACCACGAACGCGATCAGAATAAGCAGCGGAAGGTAGGGTTGAAGCATGACGGCGCTTCTTTCGTGAAAATTTTCACTATCAGGCGTGAAGTTAACCGCCCCCGAAAGGTGTTTCAACCCGGACCCGCTATATTCCCCGCCGTTCCGGAAACCCGGCAAATGAGCCCCGTTTCCTCGCTGTCCGTCCAATCGAGGCACGATGTCCATCAAGTCCGACCGCTGGATCCGGAGGATGGCCCGCGAGCGCGGGATGATCGACCCTTTCGTCGAGCGTCAGGTGCGGGAGCTGGATACCAAGGGACGGCGGGTCATCTCCTACGGCGTCTCGAGTTACGGCTACGACATGCGGGTCGCGCCCGAGTTCAAGATCTTCACCAACGTGCTCAGCTCGATCGTCGATCCCAAGGAATTCGACTCCCGCAATCTGGTGCCGTTCGAGGGCGAGGTGTGTATCGTGCCCCCCAACAGCTTTGCCCTCGCGCGGTCGATCGAGTACTTCCGCATTCCCCGCGAGGTGCTGACCATCTGCGTGGGCAAGAGCACGTACGCGCGGTGCGGCATCATCACGAACGTGACTCCTTTCGAGCCGGAGTGGGAGGGACATGTAACGCTGGAGATCTCCAACACCACCCCTTTGCCCGCCAAGATTTACGCCAACGAGGGGATCTGCCAGGTTCTATTCTTCGAGGCCGACGCCGACGACCTCTGCGAGGTCAGCTACGCCGACAAGGCCGGCAAGTATCAACGCCAGACCGGCGTGACCCTCCCCAAACTGTGAGAACGGTTAACGGTGAAAGGTGAACGGTAAATGGGACGGAGTTCCGTTCACTGTTTACCGTTTACCGTTCGTTCCCCGCACCCCTCAGGATTCGACATGCGCTGCCCCGCCCTGCTCTCGCTGCTTCTGACGACGCCGCTTTTCGCCCAGCAGACCGTTCCTTCCGGCCCTCCTCGCGCTCCCGTCGCCGACACCGGGATCTTCAGCCCCCTGGCACTGCCTCCCGCCGGCGGCACACGGAGTCCCGACGGTGCGCCCGGGTGGGCATACTGGCAGCAGCGCGCCGACTATTCGATCAAGGCGACGCTCGATACCGCCACCAAGCGGCTCACCGCCACCGAGCAGATCCGCTACACCAATAACTCGCCCGATACCCTCCGGTTCGTCTGGATGCAGATGGATCAGAACCTCTTCCGGCCCGGAAGCGTCGGGTCTCTGCTGTTCCAGGCCGAAAGCCGGTTCGGCGGCGCGGGATTCAGGGGAGGATTCGAAATTCGGAGTGTGACCGAAACGACAGCAAAGTCGAAGCCCTCGGCGCGTGCGGCCTCGGGAAGGCCGGTACCGCTCAAGACCAGGGTCGACGATACCATGATGTACGTCGAGCTGGCCACCCCCCTCCCGCCCCATGGCACCACCCAACTCGATCTCTCGTATGCCTTCAACATTCCCGAGCACGGGGCCGACCGCATGGGTCGCGATGGGAGCCTGTACGAGTTGGCGCAGTGGTATCCGCGCATGGCGGTTTACGACGACGTGCACGGGTGGAATACCGACCAGTATCTGGGACAGGGCGAGTTCTACCTCGAGTACGGCGACATCGACTACGAGGTCACCCTTCCGGCGGGATACATCGTGGCGGGCTCGGGCACGCTCGTGAATCCGGTCGAGGTGCTCACCGCGTCGCAGCGTTCCCGCCTGGCCGCGGCGGTCGAGTCCGACAGCACGGTCGCCATCGTCACTGCCGATGAGCTGACCTCGGGCGCGGCGCGCCCCCGGCGCGCCGGCGCACTCACCTGGCATTTCAAGGCAAAGCGGGTGCGAGACGTGGCCTGGGCTGCCTCACCCGACTACCTGTGGGATGCATCAGGATGGAACGGCATTCTCGCTCAGGCGTACTATCGGCCGTCGGCGGTCGACACGTGGAAAGACGCCGCGAAGATGAGCCGCTTTTCGATCCTGGAGTACAGCACCCACTGGTTCCTCTATCCCTACCCGCAGATTTCGGCCGTCGAGGGACTGGTGTCGGGGATGGAGTATCCCATGGTGGCGATGGAGGCCAGAGGCGATGACACCGAGGGACTCTACAGCGTGGTCACCCACGAGATCGGCCACATGTGGTATCCGATGATCGTGGGCTCCGACGAGCGTCGGTACGCGTGGATGGACGAAGGGTTCAACACCTTCATCAATACCTTTTCCGAAGCGGACTACTGGAAGCGCGACGACACGCGCATTCGTCGTGACGAGTCGAGGACTGTGACCTCGCTCGACCAGACGTCCACGGCTCAACCCATCATGACGCCCGCCAACCGCTACCTCAACAACAACAATCTCGGCAGCCTGGCCTACGTAAAGCCGTCGATCGTACTGCTCGCGCTCAGAAACAAGGTGCTGGGACCGGAAGTATTCGACACGGCATTCCGTGAGTACACCCGCAGATGGGCGTTCAGGCATCCCCAGCCCGCCGACTTCTTCCGGACCATGGAGGAAGTCTCGGGCCGCGACCTGTCGTGGTTCTGGCGTGGTTTCTTCTTCACCACCTCGTCGCTCGACCAGGCGGTGGAGTCGGTCAAGGAGGGTCGGGACGGCTCCTCGCTGGTGACCCTGCGCAATCGTGGCTCGGCGGTCATGCCGGTGGAGTTGTTGCTGACGGCCGACGATCGGGCTACAAAGCTCGTGAAGCTGCCTGTCGAGATCTGGTACGGCGGTGACCGCTACGTCTACCGAGTGCCACCCGGCAAACACATCGTCAGCGCCCGCGTCAATCCCGACGGCGGTTTTCCGGACGTCGATCCGTCGAATGATTCCTGGCAGGCACCGGCCACCGCCACACCTTGACCGCGCCTTCACCCATACCAGGAAGCGTCATGCGTCTACGGTCTCTCCTCCTCCTGCTCGGCCTTCAGCCTCTCTCGCTCGCGGCCCAGGAGCCGGCCTCCGTTCCCGGGGGCCGGCTTCCTTCCGAACCGGGTGACTCCTCTCCCTTCCGCCGGCTCGCGCTCCCAGAGCCGAGTGCGCTGCGGAGCGCCGACGGCGCCCCGGGCCAGGGGTACTGGCAGCAGCGCGCCGACTACGTCATCCGCGCGACGCTCGACACCTCGAGCCGGGCACTGCGCGGAGAGGAGACGATCACCTACACCAACAATTCTCCCGATACTCTCCGGTTCGTCTGGCTGCAGCTCGACCAGAACCTCTTCGCCGACACGAGCCGCGGCGCGGCCTTGTTCGGCCCTGCCCCCGGCTCCCCGCCGGCCGCACCGGCCCGGCGAGCCTCGACGACGGCGGTTCCCGCCGGGGTGCGCCTCTTGAAGGTTGCCCAGCCGGGAGCGATAACGGCCCGCGGCAAGGCGTCCGCGCCGGCCTCCGATCTCAAGTACCTCGTGAACGGAACCGTCATGCGGGTCGACCTCCTCCGCCCCCTCGCCCCCAAGGCAAAGCAGCAGCTCGAGATCGCCTGGTCCTTCCCGTTTCCCGCCAACCCCAACCGAATGGGCGTCGAGGACGTCGACGGCAGTCCGGTCTTCGAAGTGGCGCAGTGGTATCCCCGCCTCGCGGTGTACGACGATGTCCGAGGATGGAATACCGAGCAATACTACGGACGGGGAGAGTTCTATCTCGAGTATGGCAGCTTCGACGTCAACATCACCGTACCGACCGACATGCTCGTGGCGGCCACGGGCACGCTGCGGAATCCCGACGAGGTCCTCACCGCCGCCCAGCGAGCCCGCCTGGCGCGCGCCCGAACCGTCGGTGAGACCGTGATCATCCGCGGCAAGGACGAGATCGGCGACCCCGCTTCGCGCCCTCCCACGACCTATCCCACGTTCACCTGGCATTTCACCGCCGACAGCGTTCGTGATTTCGCGTGGGCGGCCGCGCGGCACTTCGTGTGGGACGCGGTCGGGGTCAACGGCGGGAGGACGCTGGCTATGAGCTTCTATCCGCCGAGCGCCGAACCGGCGTGGAAGGAAGCGAGTCAGTACGCCAAGACGGCCATCGAGAACTACTCGCAGCAGTGGGTGCCCTATCCCTATCCGGTCGCGATCAACGTGAACGGGATCGAGGGAGGCATGGAGTATCCGATGATCGTCTTCTGCAGTGAGCGGGTCGATCCTGTAGCGCTCTACAGTGTGACCGACCACGAATTCGGCCACACATGGTTTCCGATGCTGGTGGGGAGCAACGAGCGACTGTACGGGTGGATGGACGAGGGGTTCAACAGCTTCATGAATCACTACAACTTCCCGAAGCGCTGGCCCGATAAGCCGCTGCCGCTCGCCCGCGGCGTTCAGGACACCTACCTCAAGAACGCCGCGTCGGGCCAGGAGCAGGCGATCATGACACCCCCAGACCGGGTGTCGTCCAACGAAAACTGGCGTCAGTCCAGCTACAACAAGCCGGCGGTGGGACTCGTGCTGCTTCGGGAACGCATCACCTCGCCTCAGCGCTTCGATCCCGTATTCAGGGAATACATCCGCCGCTGGGCGTACAAGCATCCCACCCCGGCCGACTTCTTTCGGACGATGGAAGACGGCCTGGGAGAAGACTTGAGCTGGTTCTGGCGGTCGTGGTTCTATACCACCGAGCGCCTCGACCAAGCGGTGGATTCGGTGGCGCTGGCCGATTCGGCGGGTGTGGTGTCGCGAGTGTTTCTACGAAACGCCGGTGAAATGCCCATGCCGGTCGAGCTGGCCCTCACGCTCGACGACGGCAGCATCCGCCGGCTCACGCTGCCGGTGGAGGTGTGGTTCACCGGAAGCCGCTACACCGCCATCATTCCGGGCCCGAAGAAGGTGAACGCGGTCACGATCGACCCCGACGGCAAGTATCCGGATATCGATCGGTCGAACAACCGGTGGCAGGGGGGGCGGTAGGCCGCCGTTTACCGTTCACCGCGTTACCGCCTCAATCTGCCACAGCCCGCTCACCATGTCGGTGGCGTAGAGCGATCCTCCGGCGAGTTGCACGCCCCACATGTACGTGTTCCCCGCGCCCCCCGGCGTAAGCCGGGCGATAAGGCGACTGGAAAGGTCGCCCGAGAGCGTGCCGGACACGTCGAGCGCCACGACGCCGCCGTTGTAGTACGCCGCATAGAGAATCTGCCGCGATTCATCCATCCAGAAATTGTGGGTGCCGGCTCCGTCGAGGTGAAAGAATGCCACCTCCCGCGGATTGCCGAGGTCGGACACATCCACCACGTGAATGTCGCCGCTCGATCGCGTCCCGATGACTCCAGGCCCTTCCTGTCCGACGAACAGATACCGCTTCTCCCCCGTCACCGGATTGTGAAACCACCAGCCGTTGTGCGCCGATGGGCCGTCACCCGCCGCATCGTCCGCGGTGACCAGCCGGCCCACCTCGACCGGCGAGGCCGGCGAGCCCGACCCGATTCCGTTGCCGACGTCGAAGATGATGACCCCGGTGTTCCATGCGAAGACGAACGCGAGGCCGTCGCGCACGTAGGTATCGTGGATGCCGTAGTCGGGTGGAATAGGCACCGACGCCACCAGGTTCAGGCTGCCCGGGTCGGTGATGTCGTAGATGAGGAGCGCGGGATCGGCTGGATTGCGCGCGGCGAAGACGTATCGCCGGCCCGCAATCTCCCCGATCGTGGTGGTATGGATTCCCGTCTCCACCGTGGCGCTATCGAGGAACATCGGCCGGCGCGGATCGGTGAGATCGTACACCAGCAGCCCCGCCGCGGCGCCTCGCTCCGCGCCGAACACCAGCACCTTGCCGTCCTCACTCACCTGGACGTCGCTCACGGTGCCGATCCCATCGACGACGATGGAATCCACCAGCGCCGGCGCCCCGGCGGCTCCCAGCGACCAGATGTTGAGAACGTTGCCCGCGTTGCCCCCCCGGAACACCCCACCCCAGGTGCCGGTGTAGGCGTACGAGCCATGAACCCACAGGTCCGAGCTGTAGCGATTGGCGACGTTGTTCCCTCCGGCGAGCACCCGGAACTGGCCCGCGGGAGGACCGGGTCCGGTACTGTCACCACTGCCACCGCCGCACGCGAGGGCCCCCGCGAGGAGCCACAGGTATCGCTTCACTCGACCCCCATATCGTGATGGTGGCTCATGTCGGCCTCGTCCATGCTCCCGTACCGTCCCATCCGGTGCATCGGCATGCCCGCGCCCACGCGCAGGCCCACGCTCATCGACCAGACGTGATCGTGCCCGTACAGGGTCTCGACGTCGAAGAGCCCACCCCCGACGCTCCGAATCTGTCCGTAGGAGAGCTCGAGGAGAGGCCGGAGACGGAACCTGCCGGTTTGCAGCAGGTCGACCTCGTAGCCCGCAGTGTGCACCGTCCACCGCGTGGTGCCGAGAATCGAATTTTCCAGGTGAGGGCGAAGCGACCGGAAGTTGCTGATCCGCTCCTCTTCGGGCCGCTCGGTTCGCTCGAACCGGTACTGGAGACGATGGCGGCCCCGGCTCCATGCACCCTCGGCGAGGAGAGAATGAAATACGAAGAACCCTCGCGCCTCAGATGTGCGGGACCATTCGACCATGCCGTACACCGGCTGGCCACCTATCGGTCGCGACCACCGCGCAGACAGGCTCCATTTGCCCTGATCCGTGCCCGCCCCGGGCCGGTGCTCCGGCGAATGAACGTCGGCGTGCGAGCCCTGAAGCTCCACGCCTCGCGCCGGATACACGGTGACCCGGCCGGCCCAGGAGTCGCCGAACCGTCCGCCAATTCTCGGCCACTCGCCCGGACGCTCGGGCTCGTCTCCATTGAACACGCCCAGCTCCACGGCCACGGGTTGCGTCCGTACCGCGGCGATCGCCACGGCCCGCTCCAGGATCTGCGACAAATGATGGTTGACGGGAAAGCGCAAAAACGGCCGGATCATCGGATCGTCGGTACCGAACGGCGCGAAGCCTTTGCCGGCGCTAATGGAGAGCCTCGCGGACCCGTCGCTCGCCCCCAGCAGATCGTCGGCGGAAAGGATCAGCTCGTGCATGTACGTGTGCGGATGCCGGCGGTCGACGAACCCCTCACCCCGATTGCCCAGGGCCAGCTCGCCGCCGGGAATCGTCGTCCCTTCGAGATTCAGCATCGACACGAGCCGCAGTCGGCGCCATGCCTCCGCGCGCACCATGATCGTGGGCTGTACCAGGCGAACCTCGCCGAGCGATCTACCTCCGCCGCCCGGCACCGCGCTCGACGCTTCGTAGGCGAAGACGCCCTCGGCGCCGAGACGCGCGTGGACGGCCGATTGGCCCGCAGCGGTGGCCGGGGCGAGCGACGTCGCGCTGAGAGCCAGGGCCAGGCGCGCGCCCTTCAGTCCGATCCGGCCGCCACCGCCCGGTCCGGTGCGAAGGTCGCGCGGATGAAGTCGCGGTTCATGATGGTGATGGTGTCGATGCTGATCTGCTTGGGACAGGCTTCCTGACATTCGCCGAACAGCGTGCACCCGCCGAATCCTTCGATATCCATCCGGGCCACCATCCGGCGGGCGCGCTGGAGCCGCTCGGGCTGGCCCTGCGGCAGAAGACCCAGATGGGTGATCTTGGCCGCGGTAAAGAGCGAGGCCGAGCCGTTGGGACATGCGGCAACGCAGGCGCCGCACCCGATGCACTGCGCAGCGTCCATCGCGGTATCCACGACGTCCTTGCCGATGAGCAGCGAGTTGGCGTCCTGAGCTCCGCCCGTAGGAGCGCTGATGTAGCCGCCTGCGGCGATGATCCGGTCGAGCGCGCTCCGGTCGACCACGAGGTCACGAACGACCGGCATGGGCCGCGCCCGCCAGGGCTCCACTGTGATCTCGTCGCCGTCGCGGAAGCTCCGCATGTGAAGCTGGCAGGTGGCGGTGCCGGCATTGGGGCCATGCGCCGCGCCGTTGATCATCAGGCTGCACGCGCCGCAGATGCCCTCGCGGCAGTCGTGATCGAAGGCGATGGGCGTCTCACCCTGCTCCATGAGGCGCTCGTTGACCACGTCGAGCATCTCGAGAAACGACATGTCGGCGCTGATGTCGTGGGCCCGGTAGCGGACCATCCGACCCGAAGCGCCCGGTCCGGGCTGCCGCCATATGTTCAGCGTAAAGTTCATGAAAACTCCGTAGAGCCAAACTCGAATGACCTACTTATAGCTCCTCTGCGCGAGGTGCACGTTCTCGAAGGCGAGCGGCTCCTTGTGGAGGCGTGGCGGCCGGTCGGCGCCCAGGTGCTCCCACGCCGCGACGTAGGCAAAGCGCTCGTCGTCGCGCTGGGCCTCGCCCTCTTCGGTCTGATATTCCTCGCGAAAGTGCCCCCCGCACGACTCTTTGCGGTGCAGGGCGTCGCGACACATGAGCTCACCGAGCTCGAGGAAATCGGCGACCCGCCCCGCCTTTTCCAGCGCCTGGTTGAGCTCGGCGTCGCTGCCGGGGACGTTCACGTTGCGCCAGAACTCCGCGCGGAGCGACGGAAGCCGTTCGAGAGCCTGGGTCAGCCCTTTCGCGTTGCGCGCCATCCCGCACTTGTCCCACATCAGTTTGCCGAGCTCGCGGTGGAACGAGTCCACGGTGCGCTTTCCCCTGATGCCCAGGAATCGCCGGGTGAGGGCACCGGCTTCGGCCTCGACCAGGCGGAACTCGGGATGCGACGCCTCGACCCTCTCCAGCTTGCTCGAGGCAAGGTAGTCGCCGATGGTGTTTGGTACGATGAAGTACCCGTCGGCCAGGCCCTGCATGAGCGCGCTGGCGCCGAGCCGATTCGCGCCGTGGTCGGAGAAGTTGGCCTCGCCGATGACGTGCAGTCCCGCGATGGTGCTCATCAGGTTGTAGTCGACCCAGAGCCCGCCCATGGTGTAGTGAACCGCGGGATAGATCCGCATCGGGACCTGGTAAGGGTCTTCGTCGGTGATCCGCTGATACATCTCGAACAGATTCCCGTACCGCTCGCTCACGGTGTTGGCGCCGAGTCGCGAGATGGCGTCGGCAAAGTCGAGATACACCCCCAGCCCTCCCGGGCCCACGCCGCGCCCTTCGTCGCACACCGCCTTGGCGGCACGCGAGGCGATGTCGCGGGGCGCGAGGTTGCCGAAGCTTGGATACCGCCGCTCGAGGTAGTAGTCGCGCTCCTTCTCGGGAATTTCGCCCGGCGCGCGCCGGTCGGCCTCGCGTTTGGGAACCCACACCCGCCCGTCGTTCCTGAGCGACTCGCTCATCAGTGTCAGCTTCGACTGATAGTCGCCGCTCACCGGAATGCAGGTAGGATGGATCTGGGTGTAGCATG
>JBBRGF010000044.1:0-19841 GCA_038240975.1 Gemmatimonadales bacterium | reverse complement strand
GGCTCTGGGGGAGGGTGGTCGGCGCGGTCGCCGAGAGCGCGGCCGGTGACGTCATCTTCGAGTTCGAGCCGTCGTTCCGCGCGTCCGGCCTCGAGATCTCGCCGATTCGCCTCCCGCTCAGCCTCGAGGGTCCGCAGACCTTCCCGGCGCTCCGCCGGCTCCCCGCCTTTGAGGGGCTTCCGGGGGTGCTTGCCGACGCCCTTCCGGACGCCTTCGGAAATTCCGTCATCAGAACGTATTTCGAGGGGCAGGGAACTCCCGACCGAGCGCTCAGCCCGGTGCAAAAGCTCCTGTACATCGGCCGGCGGGCCGTAGGGGCGCTCGTGTTCGAGCCGCCCATCGATGTGCGTGCGAGCCTTGCGTCTGACGAAGCGTTGGAGGTCGCGGCGCTGGTGGAGCAGGCGCGGCGAGTCATCGAAGGTGACGTCGAAGTGGCCGTGCCCGAGATGTTGCTTGTCGGGGCATCCGCCGGAGGGGCGCGCGCAAAGGCCCTGATTCTGTGGAACCGGCAGCTGAATCGGGTGCGGTCGGCCTTTGCGACCCCGAAGGCCGGCGACGAGCAGTGGCTCATCAAGTTCGACGGCGTCACTGAGGGCACCGGCGGACCCGACGTGAAAGAAGACCTCCGTCCCGGGCCGTTCGGCCGCATAGAGTACGCCTATTCCAGGATGGCTCGAGCGGCCGGAATCGACCTGCCGGAAACGCATCTGCTGCGGGAGCGCGAATACGCCCACTTCATGGTTCGCCGGTTCGACCGTGACGCCGACGATCCGGTCTCCCGCATTCACTTTCACAGCCTCGGTGGGCTTCAGCACGTCGACTACAATCTTCGAGGCGCCTTTTCGTACGAGGAGTACTTCCGCACCCTGCGGCTGCTGCAGCTCGGACAGCCGGCGGTCAACGAGGCGTTCAGAAGGATGACCTTCAACCTCGCGGCGGCCAACCAGGACGACCATGTAAAGAACTTCGCCTTTCTCATGTCGAGGGAGGGGAAATGGCGCCTCTCTCCCGCCTTCGACGTGACGTTCGCCAAGGGGAATGCCTGGACCCGCACTCACCAGATGACGCTCAACGGGAAGGACGACGGTTTCGTCCGCGCCGACCTCGTGGACGTTGGACGAAGAATGGACGTGCCGCGCGGCGGAGCCGACATCATCGGACAGGTGAACGCCTCGCTCGATCTCTGGGATCGGGAAGCGGCTGAGGTCGAGGTGCCCGCGCGCTGGGTCGACCACGTTCGCGCCCAGTTCCGGCGGTTCTAGCTCTCGGCTCTCAGCATTCGGGCAAGCAAGGCCGCATCGCGCACCGCGTGACCCCCGAGGTCGTTGTTGAAATAGAAGTAGACGTCCTTACCGGCCTTGGCCAGCGCCCGAATGCGTCTCGCCCAGGGCCTCAGCGCTTCCTCCCCCATGAACCCTCTGCCATCGATGCCGGTGTGCACTCGGATGTAGGTAAATGGGGCAGTGGTGGCCAGATCCGGCTGGATGCGTCCGCCGACAGGAATGCAGAGAGCCACGCCATTTCTCGCCAAGGCCTCATAGACGTCGGGCGACTGCCAGCTCGGGTGCCGAAACTCGACGACCCATCGGTAGCGATCGGGCAAGGCCGCGAGAAACTCTTCAAGGCGCGGAAGGTCGAGCCGGAAGTCGGGCGGAAGCTGAACGAGCAGAGGGCCGAGCCTGTCGCCGAGTATCGAGGCGAGGGCGACGAATTCTCCCAGCGGTGTTGCGACATCGCGAAGGCGCCGGGTATGGCTGACGGTGCGGTTGACCTTGACCGCGAATCGGAATTCCGGCGGAGTGGCGTCGCGCCATCGCTCGAGATTCGCGCGGGTTGGAAATCGGTAGAACGGATTGTTCAGCTCGACGGTGCGAAAGACGGAGGAGTAATAGGCCAGCTCGTCTCTCGCGCGCAGGCCTTCAGGATAAAAGACTCCCTTTCGCCAGTGTGGATAGACGAAGCCCGACGTGCCGACCCAGATCTTGCCCATTTCGCACCCGATTCCTGTAGATTTCTGCTCAATCCCAACCCAAAGCCTCCTGCCCATGCTCGGTCTTCTGATCGCGTCCATTCTTGTCGCCCAAGAGCCGGGTCCCGCCGACTCCGCCCCCAAACCTGTTGCTCTCGTACCGTATGCGGTGTGGGACGGTGTTGCCGATGCGCCACATCGGGGGTGGGCCGTCGTCGTCCGTGGGTCGAAAATCGAGTCCGTCGGCCCGGCTGCCAGTATCGCCGCCGAGGGAGTGGAACGGGTCGACCTTCCGCGCGCCACGCTGATTCCAGGCCTCATAGAAGGACACTCTCACCTCTTTCTCCACCCGTACAACGAAACACTGTGGGACGATCAGGTGCTCAAGGAGCCGCTGGCGCTTCGTGTGGCGCGTGCGGTTTCGGCTGCCGCGACCACGCTCCAGGCGGGCATCACCACCGAACGGGATCTCGGCACGGAGGGTGCGTTCGACTCTGACGTGCAGCTTGGCCGGGCGATCGCCCAGGGAATCGTGCCAGGGCCTCGCATCCTCGCTGTCACCCGCGCCATCGTCGCCACTGGAAGCTACGGACCCAGCCGCTCACGGTACTCCTTCGATCCCGCCCAAGGGGCTGAGGAGGCTTCCGGCGTTGAAGAGATCGCACGGGTAACGCGAAGCCAGATCGGCCATGGCGCCGATTGGGTCAAGGTCTACGCCGACTACAGTTGGGGGCCGCACGGCGAGGCCCGACCGACCTTTACTCTCGAAGAGCTCAAGGCACTGGTAGAAGCGGCGCGAGGCAGCGGCCGGCCCGTCGCCGCGCACGCGATGACTCCGGAGGGAATGCGGCGCGCCGTCCTCGCAGGTGTGGAGACGGTCGAGCATGGCGATGAAGGAACGCCGGACGTCTTCCGGCTCATGCGCCAGCGGGGTGTCACGCTCTGTCCGACCATCGCGGCCGCGGAGGCCTACGCCACGTACTTCGACGGCTGGGTAAAGGGAAAAGCTCGGCCGACGCCCGCCCTTCTGACCAAGCGGGCCAGCTTTCGGGCGGCGTTGGCCGCAGGGGTAAACATCTGCTTCGGCGGCGACGTGGGGGTCTTTCCACACGGTGACAACGTCCGTGAGCTCGAGGCCATGGTGGAGTACGGAATGACGCCGCTCGACGCCCTCCGGTCGGCCACGAGCGGCAACGCCAAGACCTTTCACCTCGACGACCGGCTGGGACGAATCGCGCCGGGATTACTGGCGGATCTCGTGGCCGTCGAAGGCGATCCCACCCGGGATGTGCGCGCGCTTCGGAAGGTCCGGTTCGTGATGAAGGGCGGCGTGAGGTATCGGTAGGCTTCGAGGAAGGAGGCCTCAGATGGCGACATTCGCGGATACGACGGTCGATGCGCTGGACGAATCCTCGGCGGAGGTGCCGCATGCTGGCGTACCCGCCTGGCCCCTCAAAACCGTTCTGTTCTCATCCGTGTGCATGACGGTAGGCCTGCTCTGGGACCTCTCGTGGCACGATACGATCGGCCGCGACACGTTCTGGAATCTGCCACACCTGCTCGAGCAGCTTGGCGCGATCGTGGCCGGGCTGAGTTGTGCATCGCTCGTGCTTCACATCACCTTCAACGCCGGCCGCTATCAACGGGCGGAGTCATTGCAGGTCTGGGGATTTTCGGGGCCGCTGGGTGCCTGGGTCGCACTCTGGGGAACGTTCGTGATGGTCATCGCGGCCCCATTCGACGACTGGTGGCACAACGCGTACGGGCTCGACATCAGGATCCTGAGCGCGCCGCACCTGATCATGGCGATCGGCATGATCGCGATCGAGGTCGGCGCCGTCCTGCTGCTGGTGGCGGCGCAGAACCGGACAGCCGATGAGGCGGAGGCGCGGAGGCAGGGCTGGTCGTTCGCCATAGCCGGGGGTGTCGTGGTTGCCGCGATGGCCACCCTGCTCACGCAGTACGCGAGCCAGCCGAATCAGATGCACAGTCCGCGCTTTTACCAGGTGACTGCTTGCGCCTTCCCCCTTGTGCTCGTGGCGATCGCCCGGGCCGGCAGACTCCGTTTTTCCGCCACGGCCGCCGCCGCGGTGTACACGGCGCTGATCCTGGCCATGATATGGATCCTGCAGCTTGTGCCCGGGCGTCTGATGCACGCGCCGATCTACAAGCCCGTCACCCATATGGTGCCGCCCCACTTCCCGCTCCTTCTCGTGGTGCCCGCCTTCGCGATCGATCTCCTTCTGCCGCGGCACGGACGACGAAACGGGTGGGTCACGGCGGCGCTCGGGGGGCTCGCCTTCATTGCGCTGCTGTTTCCGGTGCAGTGGTTCTTCGGCGACTTCCTGCTCTCGCCCTCCGCGCGCAACTTCTTCTTCGCGGCCGACCAGTGGTCGTACATGGTCGAGCCCGGAGCCTGGCAGCGCAGCTTCTGGGGCATGCCAACCGATGCCGCCGGCAATCAGAGCGTCATCGCAATGATTCCGGGGCTCGGCCTGGCCGCGGGGCTCGGCGTCGTGTCGGCGCGGCTCGGTCAGTGGGCCGGCGACGGCATGGCCCGGCTCTCGCCCGGCCGTCGCGTCTTGAGTCACCCGCTGTCGCCAGGCGTGCATCCAGGGTAGCTTGTTTGCGTAGGGGCGCGCGAGCGCACCCGACAATCGCGGTGAACACAGGGGCTGGCTCTGCGCCGGCCCCTTTCCTTTCGACTCCCGGAAGACTCCCTCATGATTCTCCTCGCCCTCGCCCTCCTGGGCTCGCCGGACAGTTCAATCGTCAAGAACATTCAGGTGGCTCCCGGCGAAACCCTGCGGACCACGACCATCGGTACCGGCGAGCCAGTCGTCCTCATTCCGGGCATCTTCGGGGCCGCCTTCGGCTACCGCATGATCACCGGGCCCCTGGTCGCGCGCGGATATCAATGCATCATCGTCGAGCCGCTGGGCTATGGCTGGTCGTCGCATCCGTCCAAGGCGGACTACTCCTTCGGCGCGCAAACGAGCCGCGTGGCGAGGGCGCTCGATAGTCTGGGCGTGACGCGCGCGCTCTTCATCGCGCAGTCGAGCGGGTCGGCTATCGCCTTCCGGCTCGCCATCGTCCGTCCCACGCTGGTCCGCGGGCTACTCTCGATCGACGGCGGGCCGGCGGAGAGCGCCTCGACGGCTGGGATGCGGAAGGCGTTCCGGTTCGGCGGTTTTCTGGCGAAGATGGCCGTGGACGAGGAGAAGCTGCGGCACGACGTGCGAAAGGAGATCGTGCGCAACTCGGGCGACAGCAGGTGGGTGACCGACGCGGTGATCAGAGGCTATACGGCGGGTCAGACGGCCGACATGCGAGGCTCGATCGACGCGTTCCAGAGTATGTCGAAGTCGAAGGAGACGACGTCGCTGGCCGACCGGCTGCACGAGTGCGTGGCTCCGGTGCGGTTGCTGGTAGGCACGGTTCGGCATCCGAGCGAGGTTCCGTCCGCCCAGCGGGAGCTATTGCACGAAACGCTGCGGAACTTCGAGACGGACAGCGTGCCGGGGTCGGGACAGTACATCCACGAGGAGCAGCCGGGGGCGGTGATCGAGGCGGTGGCCAGGCTCGACGCGGCCTCGAGCTAGTCCTTTTTCCTTCCCTCCGCCGAAACCCGCGCCAGCTCGGCGTGGTCGGTGAGGTCGAGCCGTAACGGGGTGAGCGACACGAAGCCCTCCCTGACGGCCCTGCTGTCGGTACCTTCCTCCGTTTCCTCGATGCGGCGCACCGTCAGCCAGAAGTGCTTTCGGCCCATCGGGTCCTCGCCGGGAACCACGGCGCCATCGTACTGCCGCACCGACTGCCGGGTCCACTTGAGGCCCTTGGGATCCCTCGGAAAATTCACGTTGACGAGCTTGAGTGTCTCATCTGGAAGCAGGCACTCGAGCGCGCGCTGCACCCACGGCGCCAGCACATCGAATTTGGGTTCGGTCCGGCCGGCTGGCGTGCTCAGCGCGATGCCCCGCAAGCCGAGCAGCGCCGCCTGCTTGGCGCCGGCAAGGGTACCCGAGTGCCAGACGGAGTTCCCGAGGTTCGACCCCAGGTTTATTCCGGAGAGCACGAGGTCTACCTGCTCCCAGTTGTAGGCTCCGAGGGCCACACAGTCGGCGGGGGTGCCGTTGACCCGATAGGCCTCGAAGTCGCCCACCGTGGCCTTCTTGTACGTGAGGGGCCGCGACGCCGTGATGGCGTGCCCCATCGACGACTGCTCGACATCGGGCGCCACGATCCGGACGTCGCCGAACTGCGATGCCGCCTTTGCCAGCGCGAGAATGCCCGGGCTGTAGATTCCGTCGTCGTTCGTGACGAGTATTCTCATCCTGCCTGTCTCCGATCACCTGAATCCACCGGCTCGATTACCCAATGCATGTTACCCTGCTGCACAATCCAAAGGCGGGAGAGGGGGAGCCGGCGCGCGAGGGACTCGTCCGCGCGCTGGTCTCCGCAGGTCACGCCGTCACCTACCAGTCCACCAAGGAAAAGGGGCTCGAGCATGCGCTCGAGGAGGCGGACGACGTCGTGCTGGTGGCCGGCGGCGATGGAACGGTGAGGAAG
The DNA here is from genome assembly GCA_038240975.1 of Gemmatimonadales bacterium. Lineage (GTDB taxonomy): Bacteria > Gemmatimonadota > Gemmatimonadetes > Gemmatimonadales > GWC2-71-9 > CAVVWJ01. Next base: position 13,303 of record JBBRGF010000044.1, on the reverse strand, counting down.
GCCGCGGGCTTTCTCCTCGGCCGAGGGGTTCCCATCGCCCTGTTGCCGCTCGGCACCGCAAACAACATCTCCAAGACACTCAGCCTCGGGAAGTCCGTTGACGAGGTCATCTCCCGACTCGCCTCCGCCGGCCGCATCCGCTTCGATGCCGGCATTGCCAAGGGGGCGTGGGGTGAGACGCACTTCCTCGAGGGAGTGGGACTCGGCGTTTTCCCGGTGACGATGTGTCTGGCTGGGAATCGCGACGACAACCGGGACAGTCGCGCCAGCCATGAAGACCTTGGCCTCACGCGCGATCTCCGGTATCTGGCCAGGGTATTGAGCAGAATGAGGCCTAAGGTGTGGCAGATCGAGGCCGACGGCGAGGATCTTTCGGGCGAGTACTTCCTCTGCGAGGTGATGAACATCCGAAGCGTCGGGCCCAATCTGTTTCTCGCGCCTCAAGCCGATCCTACCGACGGATTCCTCGACCTCGTGCTGGTTTCCTGGAACGAGCGTGCCCAGCTTCGGGACTATATCGCGTCGCGGGTGGCAGGGCGGGAGGCCGAGGCGAATCTCCCGACGCGGCGGGTCAAGCGGGTGACGATTCATGCCGCCGGCGCCGAGGTACATGTAGACGACCGGCTCGAGCGTCCTCACGAGAAGCCCTCCGCTATGGGAGGGCTCGTCGATCTCACCTTACAGGAAGGGGCGCTGGAGTTTCTCGGCGCCTGATCTTTACGTCGTCGGGCTTAACCGCTTCTGAATGGTTTGGGCCTGTTCCAGGTGTTTCTGAACAACTGGCCCCGCCTTCGCGATCAGATCCTTGATCTCCTGATTGGGTGTCGCAACCTTCGCCATATTGGCGGCGTCGAGAACCGCCTGGTGCATCGTGACCGTATTGTCGATGTAGGTCTTGTCGAAATCCTCGCCCTTCTTGGCCTTCTGAATCGCGGCGGCCTCGGCAGCGGCGTAGCCGGCTATCGGATCTTTGGGCGGAGCCTTCGGCGTGATGCCGAGCTTCTTGGCCAGCTCCTCGCCGGCGGCCCGAAGCTCGTGGTGGTCCGTCATCATCATCCGGGCGTACGCCTTGACCTCGGGATCGGTGGCCTTCTTGACCGCAAGAGCTCCTCCGGTGCTGTCGGCCTTGTCGGCGCCGTCGAGCATGCCGAGGATGGATTCGTCGGTCATCCCACCCTTAGACGCAACCGCCGAATCGGCGGAACCGGCCCTGGCCGTACTGTCGGTCGAAGCCGCCATGCTGTCGGCCGGCGTGCCACCCGCTGCGCTCTCATCTCCGCCGGCGCGGCCGGCCTTACTTTGGCAGGCTGCCGCGGTTAGGAGGAGCATGAGCGTCATGGCCAGAGCCGGGCGTCGCGTCTCGTTCTGCATAGGGTCTCCTCAAGAGGTAGCCAAGTTAAGGCCCCATAATGCCACCAATGTGCCGATTCGGCTGTGACTGCGGTCACCCGCCCGTAAAGCACCACCTTACCCGCAAGACTTGCCCGACGCGGAATGACGAAGCGGGCGGGTTCAGGCGACGGCAGAGACATGCAGCTCCAGCTCTCGGATAGTGACCGAATCGGTCCGGACCTTGTCCCACTCCTGCAGCACGAGCCCGTGCGACTCGAAGAAGTTTCGAATCCGCGGCGCCTGCCACCCGACGATTTCCTCCAGTATCGGAACAAGCACACTCAGCGCGTTGTCGCTCAGAATTCCTCGGCTGGCGACCGGAGCGAGATAGCGATTTTCCGAAACTGCGATGGTGAGACCGTCGAGCCGGTTGACATGCATCATGACGTGCAGATCGGAGTTGCCGTCGCCTACGTAGACGACGTGGTCGTGGGCCACCGGCACCTGCCGTCTCAGCTCCTCGAGCACGGCGACCTTGCCGTAGCCGGCGGGCACGCGGACGATCGATTGGATCTCGCCCGACGAGGAGTCGTAGCGGAAGCGCGTGCCGAATATGTGGTCTTCCGGGACGATCCCCTCCAGCGCCGACTGAATGACTTCTTCGGGCGCAGCCGAGATCACGTAGAAGTCGAAGCGATGTCCGTCGAGATCCTCGAGCAGCTCCGCGAGGAGCGGCAGATTCTGCTTGAGCCTGACGCGCTTGCCGACCTCGATGAGATCGCTCTTTCTGACCCGCCGGAATTCCGGGTCGTGCAGAAGCAGGTAGGCCAGCTCGGCACCCTGCTGTACGAGATGAATGCGGGAGAGGCCGGCCACCCGACTGTCAAATCCGCGGATGCCCAGCATCTCGCTCAAGATGATGCCTGAATCGTTGAAGCTCAGCGTTTGATCGAAGTCGCTGGCGAGCAGGTAGTGCCCCATTGTCCCATCCAGAAAAGTCGGCCATCGGAAATGGAGTTACCGGCCCGCACAATCCGGGCCCGGTGACAGCCTCATGAGAACCAGGGCCCCTCCCTGACAGTTCCTGCCGAAGGGGTTACAAAATTGTGACTTTTTAGCGGGACAGTGCTCTCGCGATCTCCTCGCAGCGCCGCCGATCGGTGAGTCGTGACGCGCCGAGCCGCGCCTGCGCCTGCGCGTCCTTGCCGTAAGGGTCGCCGCGGAAATTCAGCACCCCGTCTTGCACGTACGCCGTGAGATACAGGATGTACACCGGCACCTTCTGCTCCAGACGAACCGTACGGCCTTCTGTCGTGTCGGCACTCACGCTCTTCGATGACGCCGACGTGTCGGCCGGATGCATTGCCGCGCGGATGGTCGAGTCGGTCCACCCATCTTGTCCGGCCAGCACGAAGGCGGCGAGATCGACTGGCCGCTCCACCCGCACGCATCCGTGGCTCAGCGCACGCCGCTGCTGCCGAAACAGCCACCCGGCCGGCGTGTCGTGCAGGTAGATCGAGAACTGATTCGGGAACATGAACTTCACCAAGCCGAGCGAATTGGCGCCGCCCGATTTCTGTCTCACGCGGAAGGCAAGGTTAGTCGTGTCCACCGCGTACCAGTCGATCAGGAACGGGTCGAGCACGGTCGAGCCGCGCTTCGCGTCGACCACCTCGAAGTTGTTGTCGGCGAGGTAATAGATATTCTGCCGCGTCTGGGGAATCACCTCATCCACCAGAATGCGCCGCGGCACGTACCAACGGGGCCGGAACACCAGGTAGCTCATCGAGTCGGCGAAGACCGGCGTCGCATTCCCGTATTCGTCGCCCACGATCACGCGCATGTCGAGGGCGCGCTTGCCGCCGTCGAAGGCATACAGATGGTAGTCGGGGATGTTCACCAGGACGTACTTGCTGCCGAAGTCGGGCGGCAGCCAGCGGTAGCGTTCGAGGTTGATCTCGATCTGCCGGATCCAGTACTCGACCGGCGTGTTGAGTGCCAGGAGCGTCGCCGGGCTGACGGCGCTGTCTACCTGAATGCCATGCCGTCGCTGGAAGTGCGCGACGGCCGCCGCGAGCGACGCGTCGTAGGTCGCTCCGGCCTTGGGCGTGGCCGCAAGGTCGCCGCCCATCTCGAGCCGCTTGCGCAGCGCGGCGACGGCCTTGCCATTGCTTCCCCGCGCGACGCCGGACGAGACCTTGGGCCAGCCGCCGCTCACCTGAATCCGGCGGTAGCCGGCCAGGGCCCGCGCCAGCTCGTCGTAGTCGGCGCGCTTGGGCCGTAGCGGGGCGAGCATTCCGTCGAAGCCCCGGCCTCGCGCGGCGACGAGGAGGACGCTGTCGGCCCCCGACCGGCGCGCCTTGATGAACCATCCGCTGTCCACCGCGGCTGGCGCCAGACGCCCGACCAGGAGATCGGCGCCATAGTGCACGAAGCGGGACGTGAGCTCCAGATCGAGCGCAGCGAGCGATTCGACCGAGGGCCGCTTCTTTTCGGCGAAGGTCTGATTCACGGCCCTTTCCAGCCCGTCGAGCTTATAGTCGCCGGCACGAAGCCCATCCCGCTCGGCGCCGCACAGCGTCGCGACGAGTTGCCTGGCCTCCTCTCTCGGCTTGCCGCCCTTTGTCCACAGCGGCTTGAACCCCCGGCCGGCGTACACTTGCCGCACCACGTTCCAGTGGGCCTTCTCGATGGTGGCCGGCCGCTTTGGCGCGGAAACCGCCTTCTGAATGGCGTTGCCGACGGCACGGTCGGTGTTCCGGCATGCAAAGAGACCCGAGGCCACTGCAATGGCGATGCAGCCCCGGGGCAGAGTATAGGAGTTCATGGCCGATTATCGGGTTCGCGCCCGTTCGCGACTGTGCCCCGAGTCACACCGGAGGCGGACGCCGGCTGAGGGCGGACTTGAGCATGGCCGACGCCAGGGCGACGATGCTGGTGACGAACGTCTTCCAGATCAGGTGAAGCCCGGCATCGTTGACCCGGACCACCTCCACGGAGGCGAGGATGCCTATGGCTCCGGTGGCGGTAAAGAAAAACAACAGCACCCAGAGCAGCACCCGCATGAAGCGTTGAGGCAGGCGCTCATCGCCCGCGCCGGCAAGGGTGTGCCGGATGGCCTCGTCGTAATACTTCCGCAGGCGGCGATTGCCGCACTCCTCGCGCATGCGCTGCAGATCGGGAAGCTGGGTGAGGTTCATCGGGTTACCCGGAACACCAGCTCGACGTTTTCGGGGCCGACGCTGATGCGGCTGCCGAACGAATCGGTAACGGCAGACGGCACCTGGGGAAGCGAGTCGAACGTCGCGACCTCGAGGCCGCGCTCGTCGACCACTCTGAGCTCCAGCTTTCCTTCCTTGTTCCTGGCGAGGAATTGGAGCAGCGCGATGGCCTTGCCGAGTGTCAAATGCGCCACCTCCGCCACGACGCGGGGGTCGAGCGCCGTTCCCGGCAGCGCCCGTCGCACCACCTCACGTACGCGCAACAGATCATGGGCCCACGAGGCGTCCACCGGTGCCTCAGGCGTGAGCCTGAATCTGTGCGAGGACGTAGCGAACCTCCTGCACCAGCGAATCGCGCGTGAACCGGACCATGCTGGTGGAGGCGTAGATGTCGGTGGGGATCTCGCGGAGGAGGTGCGATCCGCGTCCACCCGGCCCACTCTCCGGAAGCCAGACATACCGGCCCGAGTCGCGCACGGCGATGCTGGGCTCGACCGCCTTGAACGCGGTCATGGCGCGCACGTCGAGACCCAGTGACACGATGTCAATCCGCCCATCGAGGGTGGAGCCCCGGCCCTGCTGAAGCCGAACCAGGTCGCCCGACTCCAGCTCGCGCAACACCTGGTGGAGAGGAAACGGCGCTAGCGGCGTGCCGAGCAGCGCCTCTGACCGCGCTCGATAGTGGGTGAAGTAGTCGAGAGGACGGCGGCCGTGCGGATGGATGCGGCCCGGAGGGTCGTAGCTCAGCGTCGCGAAGCCCGATTCCCGGCTCACATCGAGCACGATGACCTTGCCGGCCCGCCGCCAACCCACACGCTCCTCGGCCATCCTGACGGCGGGGTGGCGATGGGTCTCGCTGAACGTGATCCGGATGTGGCGACTATCGACCCAGGCATAGTTCTGACGGGGCGCTTCGGGAAGCGCCTCGATTCTGGCGTCGGACCAGCTCTCTATCAGGTTCTGAAAGGTCGACCGGTCGAGCCGCGCCAGCGCGTGGGGGTCGGCGCGGTAGAGATAGACACGCTTGTTTCGGTATTCGAGAAACTCGACGATGGCGCGGTCGACGGCTTCCGTGGTGAGCTTGCCCGCCTCGACGTAGTCGAGCACACGCTGAATGACCTCCGACCTGCCGTCGTTCATCCCGGCGGGAAGGCGATTGTAGCGGAGGAAGTATTTGAGCTGAACACCGCTGGCCTGGCGGAGGCCGATATAGCGGTTCTTTCGGGGGCGCATGGGCATCCTCTGATCCGGTTTCAACCCGAACATATCCCGAAACTCACGACTCCGCCAGAGGCCCCCGGTGACGAGCCGCACGGCCAGCCTCTCGTGTTCGAGGCATAGTCTTCTGTGACTGTCAACGTCGACCACCGGATCTTCGTCCTCTCCCCGGCCCACTGCGGCGGCAAGCGCGCCGCCCTGCTCGTGAACCATCGCGCGACGTTTCCCCTGGCGGTCAGACTCCGTGAATCGCGCGAGGCCACGCTCGGCGAGGCCTTCAGCTTTCTGAGCGGACTCTACTTCCGCGGCAAGCTCACCTATGCATCCCGGTTCTCGCGCCCGCCCGAAGGGGTGTCCGGGTCCCTTGTCATCACGACCAATCGCGGGCTCGTGCCGGCGGAAAGCCCGGTCGGCCTCAAGGACATCAGGGAGTTCGGGGGAGTGGAGATCGATCCGGCCGACGCGAGGTATCGTGCGCCTCTCGAGCGCGACCTCGTGTCGCTCGCCGCACGAGACGACCTCGAAGTCGTGCTGCTGGGCAGCATCGCGACCGGCAAATACCTCGATGTCCTGCTCGATGCGCTCGGAAATCGCCTGCTCATTCCCACCGAGCTGGTGGGCCGGGGAGACATGAGCCGCGGCGCGCTTCTCCTGCGCGCGGCGCGCGATGGGGTGGAGCTGGACTACGTGCCTGTGGCGGGGGCCGCCCGGCACGGGCCGCGGCCCAGGCGCATAGAGGTGCTCGAGTGACCGAGATGCCCAAGGGACTGTCCCTCACCAACCTCGGCAAGGTCTTCTGGCCCAAGCTCGGGCTCACCAAGGGCGATCTACTGCAGTATTACGCCGACGTGTCGAAGGCGCTGCTTCCGCACCTTCGAGACCGTGCGATGGTAATGAAGCGCTATCCCAGCGGCATTCGCGGCAAGTGGTTCTTCATGAAGCACGCCCCGTCGCCCCGCCCCGATTGGATCGAGATCTGCGAGATCATGCACAAGTCGGGCAATCTCGTCGCCTTTCCGATGGCACAGGACCTGGCGTCCCTTCTCTGGCTGGTGAACCTCGGCTGCATCGACCTCAACCAGTGGTATGCGCGGTGCGACGATACCGACCGCCCCGATTATCTCCACTTCGACCTCGACCCCGGTAAGGGCGCGCCGTTCACTGCCGTGCTCGAGACCGCGCTCCTGGTGCGCGACGCGCTGATCGAGCTCGGCATGTCACCGCTGGCCAAGACGAGCGGCGCCTCGGGTATTCACATCTACGTGCCGATCGTTCGTGGTCCGGTGCAGAAGGAGGTGTGGACGTTCGCGAAGGCGCTCTCGAAAGTGCTGGCGGAGGCCAACCCCAAAGTGATCACCGCGGAGTATCGGATCGCCAACCGTCCCCGCGGGCGCGTGCTCGTGGACTACAACCAGAATGCCTGGGGGCGCACGCTTGCCTCGGTGTATTCCGTCCGTCCAACCGAGCAGGCGACCGTCTCGACGCCGGTGAGCTGGGAAGAGGTGGAGAAGGGGTTCGACATCGCGGACTTCCACATCGGCAACGTTCCGAAGCGCGTCGCAAGGCTCGGCGACCTCTGGAAGCCGCTTCAGGCCGCGAAGGGACGATTCAAATTGGAGAAAGTGCTGTGACTAAGATGGACCAGCTTCGGTAAGGGAGGACGATATGGCGACGAAGGACAAGCTCCTGGAATACAGAAAGAAGCGTGACTTCACGCGGACGGCGGAGCCGAAAGGCGGGCGCGCGGCCAAGGCGACAAAGCTGGCATTCGTCATCCAGAAACACGCGGCGAGCCACCTTCACTTCGACCTCCGCCTGGAGCTCGACGGAGTCATGAAGAGCTGGGCCGTGCCCAAGGGACCGAGCCTCGATCCGTCGGTGAAGCGGCTGGCGATGGAGGTCGAGGACCATCCGATCGACTACAACGAGTTCGAAGGCACCATCCCCAAGGGAGAGTATGGCGGTGGGACGGTGATGATCTGGGACAAGGGGACGTACACGTACGGCGGCGATGATCCGGACCCTGTCGAAAGCCTGCGCCGCGGCTACACGAAAGGCGACTTCAAGTTCGTCCTCCAGGGAAAGCGGCTCAAGGGATCGTGGGTGCTGGTGCGCACCCGCCGCGGCGACCCCAAGCGCGCGCAGTGGCTCCTCATCAAGCATCGCGACGAGTATGCGCGGCCCGGCGCCGACGTCGTGGCCGATGAGCTGAGCTCGGCGTCGACAGGCAGAACCATGGAGGAGATCGCTGAGGGTAAGAAACCGCGGCGCCGCACGTCGCCGTGAAATCCGCTACAGGGTGTTCTCGAGTGCAACCGCCCTGCCGGTCTTGGCCGCCTTGTAGATGGCGTCCATGACATACTGATCCCGAAGTCCCTCCTCGCCCGGGGTCTCCGGAATGCGGTCGAGCTGCACGCACTCGGCCATGTGGTCCATCTCCAGGGCGAACTGGTTCGTCCTGGGCAGGCGGATGGTCTCGACGCTTTCGGCGCGCGGGTCGTGGCCCGAGGGGTGGCTCGTCCGCAGCACGGGACCGGGGTAGGAAAAGGCGGGACTCAACTCCGCCCACCCTTCCGAGCCCATCACGCGGCAGTAGTCGGAGCGATGTACTGAGTAGCTGGCCCCGCAGCTCGCGCTCAAGCCGCTCGGGAATCGAAGTATCCAATCCACCGACTCTTCGACTTCTCTGAATCGCCCGTCGCCTGGTGGTGAGTGAAGTGTCGCCACCGTCTCGACCGGCTCTTCGCCGGCCAGAAACCGGATGGTGTTGAGGCAGTAGAGCCCGATGTCGGGGAGGGCCCCTCCGCCGGCGAGCCGCTGATCGAGTCGCCACTGGCCCGCGGCGCCCTGGTTGTGGCCGAAGTACAGCAGGGCATGGCGAGGCGTGCCGAGCCGCTTGTCGCGGATCATCTGCCGGACGCGGCGGTGATGGGGCTCGTACTGAATTCGGTAGGCGACCATGAGCCGGCGACCAGCCTCCCGGCAGGCGGCGATTATGTCGAGGCATTCGGGTACCGATGTCGCCATCGGCTTCTCGACGAGCACGTGCTTTCCCGCCTCCGCCGCGCGCACCGTGAACTCGGCATGCATCGAGTTGGGAAGCACCACGAACGCGACGTCGATTGCCCGGTCATCGCGAATCCGGTCGAACGTCTGGTAGTCGTACACCGACCCGGGCGCGATTCCATACCGGGCGGCCACCGCCATGCCCTTGGCGCGGTCGCCTGTGACGAGCGCCACCGGCCGGCAGCGTCGGGTCTCCGCGAAGGCGGGGAGGAGTTGGCTCACGGTCAGATGGCCGAGTCCGACCAGCGCGAACCCGACGCGCTCGGTATCGGCCCGCGCGGACTTCACGCTGAAACGGTGTGCAGATCCAGCTCCTTCATCGTTCGCTCGTCGAGTGTGATCGCCGCCGCGTTCGTGTTCTCCTCGAGATGATCCACGCTCGACGTGCCGGGGATCGGCAGCATCACCGGAGACTTGTGGAGCAGCCACGCCAGCGCGATCTGAGACGGATGGGTGCCGAGACGCTCCGCGGCGCGGGCGAGCGGCCCGCCGGCCTGGGCGAGACTGCCCGTGCCCAACGGGAACCAGGGAATAAATCCGATGTCTTCGCGGGTGCAGTACTCGAGCACGTCCTCGGCGCCTCTGTCGACGAGGTTGTAGCGGTTCTGTACGGACACGACCGGCGCCAGCTGCCGAACGGCCTCGATCTGTGCCACGCTCACTTCGGACAACCCGATGTACCTGATCTTTCCCGCGCTCCGAAGATCGAGCAGCGCGCCGATCTGATCTTGCATCGGCACCTTGGGATCGATGCGATGGAGCTGAAAGAGGTCGATGCGATCGAGCTTGAGGCGGCGAAGACTTCCCTCGCACGCCTCACGCAGATGCTCGGGCCGGCCATCCTCCACCCACTTGCCTGGGCCGGGTCGCTGAAAGCCGGCCTTAGTGGCGATCACGAGATCGTCCGGATAGGGGTGGAGCGCTTCGGCGATGAGGCGCTCGGCTACCTCGGGGCCGTAGGAATCCGCGGTATCCAGGAGATTGATGCCCAGCTCGACCGCACGGCGAAGCACAGCGATGGCGCGGTCGTGATCGGTGGGCTCTCCCCAAACGCCGCTACCGGTGAGCTGCATCGTGCCGAAGCCGAGACGATGGACGGGAAGGTCGGGGCCGATAAAAAAAGTGCCGCTCTGAAGAGCGGGGCGGGCGTCGGGGGGCCTGGAAGAAGGTACGGATGTCATGGCAGTACTCCAAAGGTTCGTGTAATGTCGCCTTCCGGATTCTAACGGCCTTGGCCCCGCCGTCGCAGGTGGCCATCATTCGGGAGTGAATCCGTCGACCATTCTCACGGCAGCTGCGCTCGGGTTCGCCCTGGGCGCTCTCATTACCTGGCTCCTCCTGCGTGTGCGCCTGCGGGAGACCTTCTCGTCGCTATCGGCGGAGGCCTTGCGCCAGAACAACGAGTCGTTTCTCCATCTCGCCCAGACCAAGCTCGGTGAATTTCAACAGGGCGCCTCGTCGGAGCTCGATAAGCGGCGGCGCGCCGTGGACGAGCTGGTCCGGCCCATCCACGAAGCGCTGGAGCGGGTCGACGGAAAACTGGAGCAGGTGGAAAAGGACAGGATCGCGTCATACGCCGGCCTCGTCGAGCAGGTCAAATCCATGGCGCTCGGCCAGCGGGCGCTCCAGGTGGAAACCGGTAACCTGGTACAGGCCCTGCGCGCGCCACATGTGCGGGGACGCTGGGGGGAGATCCAGCTTCGGCGCGTGGTGGAGATGGCGGGTATGCTCGACTACTGCGACTTCCAGGAGCAGGTGACCGTCGATGGACAGAACGGACGCCTCCGTCCTGATCTCGTGGTGAGGCTCCCGGGAGGAAAAACGGTGATCGTCGACGCGAAGGCGCCGCTTTCGGCGTATCTGGACGCAGTCGACGGATCTCTCGAAGACGCCGCGCGGGAGCGCCTGCTCAAGGACCACGCCCGCCAGGTGCGCGACCACATCGTGGGGCTCGGCAGCAAGGCGTACTGGAGTCAGTTTCAGCCGGCCCCCGATTTCGTGGTCATGTTCCTGCCCGGAGAGACGTTCTTCAGCTCCGCCTGCCAGCACGATCCGTCGCTCATCGAGTTCGGCGTCTCGCAGCAGGTGATTCCCGCGAGTCCGACGACGCTGATCTCGCTGCTCCGAGCCATCGCCTACGGCTGGCGCCAGGAGCGGATCGCGCGAAATACACAGGAGATCAGCGAGCTGGGGCGGATGCTCTACGAGCGGCTGGGCACCATGGCAGGGCACTTCGACGACTTGCGCCGCGGGCTCGACCGGGCAGTCGAGAGCTACAACAGTGCGGTGGGGTCGCTCGAAGGCAGAGTGCTCGTCACGGCGAGACGCTTCAAGGACCTGGGCGTTGCCACCGACGACCTTCCCCGGGTCGGCGCTGTGGAGCACGCCGCCCGGGGCCCGCAGTCAGTGGAATTGGCCGCTGCCCCGCCCCCCCCGCGGGAACGGGAATAGCAAGGCTACTTACGCTTCATCCCCGCCGATCCAACTCCACCCGATTGCCTTTCCCGCTCGAAATCCGCCATCTTGTCCGTGTCGACGTCGTGCTGGCCGGTGATCCGATGCCAGGCGTCTTTCACGGCATCCTTGACGTTCTCCCATGTGGCCCCACCCGGGCCCTTGCCTTCGAACTTGTCCCATCCAGTTCTGAGGTCGAGCTCGACCTCATTCCATTCACGTCCGAGATGATGATTGGCTGATTCGTATCCAAATTGATATGCGGGTCTGAGCTCTTCGTATTGCCGCCCTTCGACATAGGGGCGAGTCGAGAAGTTCTCCCGCCACCACGCATCTTCCTGAATCCAGGTTCTGTAGTCGTTCATGGTGCGTGCCTCCTCCGCTCGAGATAAGCAAGTCCAACCCTTTCAGGTTATCGATTCCATTCGGGCGCGCCAGTGATCCCGCTCACCCGGAGGTTATCCTGTGACCGGGGTCATGGTGGCGAATGCTGCAACACAGCAAACTGCAGGCTGAGTGTTCTCGTCCGCACTTCCGCCCTTTGATGGAGACGAATGTCGAACACACCATCCGCGGCATGGCTTCGCCGACTCAGGATTGCCGCAGTGGGTCTTCTGACTCTCGTCGTCGCCGTCGTAGGGCTTCTCCAGTGGTCGCCTGTAGCAACCTGGCTTGTGCGCCGGCTGGTGCACCTTGCACCCCTCAACTCCGGCTACAGCCTGGAGGTGGGTAGCGCCGGAGGGACGTGGCTCGACGGCCTCGTACTCGAGAATGTTGCGCTGTTGCGTGGCACGCGGGAGCTGGCGCGCATCGGGAGGCTTCGCGTCGGTTATCGGATCCCGGACCTTGCCGCGTCGCCAATCCGAATCCAGGAGATCGGCGTCGACGGCGTTCGGGCAACGGCGCGGCGGGAAGGCGACACCTGGGACATCGCGAATGCGCTTCGCCACTCGGCCGGCAAGACCGGCGGCGGCGGGTTCGAGGTCGGCCTCATCGACGTGCGAGATGGGGCGCTGGTCGCCGAGCTGTCGCCCGACTCGCTCCTGCGGGTGCGCGGGCTTTCCATGCTCGTCCGCGACCTGAACATCGGCGACGTGGTCACCGCCAGGGTCGACCGGCTCAACCTCGCCCTGGCCCCGCCGACGAGCTCCACCTGGTTCGCCGTGTCGACGCGAGGTCAGGCCGCGGCGGACCTGTTCACCTTTGATCCGGTTCGCGTCCAGACCGAACGCAGCCGCGTGGCCGGCAGGGTGGTCCTGCCGCGCCGGCTCGAGGACACACGTCTCCTCGACAGGCTCGACATCCGACTCAAGGCCTCGCCTCTTTCGCTCGCCGACATCGCACCGCTGGCTCCGGCCGTTGCATCCAGCGGCGACGTCGACCTCGATGTGATGGCGTCCGCGAGGGCCGGGGTGGTCAACGCCCGGCTCGTTGCCGCCGTCAGCCGAGGCGAGATGGATCTGACCGGATCGACGCGGCTGGACCGAGGCAAGCCCACGGGATATCGCCTGCACGGCACGGTGCACCGGCTCGATCCGTCTCGCCTCGCAAGTGCCGGCCCTTCCGGCCTTGTCAACGGAACCGTGGACGCCGATCTCCGGGGCACGAGTCCCGACAGCACCAGCGGCACCGTCGACGCGCACATCGCGCACTCGACAATCGGAACCACGGCGATCGAGAAGCTCGACCTCCACACCGACCTGGCCGCCGGACGCGCCGACGTGCGACTACGCGGGGATGCTCGCGGCGGGGTGCTGGCGCTCGATGGATGGGTCAGGCCCTTCGACTCCATCCCGGCCTATCGCTTCGCGGGGTCCGCCACGAGGATGCCGGGAACGGCGGCGACCGGCCGCGCGCTGGCCGGGGCGGAGTCGGATTCGTTACTCGACATCCATCTGGCGGGGGGGGGGGGGGGGGGTGGGGCCGCCCCCCCCACCCGAGCCCGGGGGCGACCAGGAGGGGGCGTGGGGCGAAGGGGGTTTAAGGAAGGAAGAGGGAGGGGGGGCGGGTAG